>CAIOKP010000353.1 GCA_903858875.1 uncultured Sphingomonadales bacterium | reverse complement strand
GCGATCGGCGCCGGCATCGCCGACATAGTCGAACGGTGCATCGCCCAGCATGGTGCGAATGGCATCCAGCTTGGCAGCGCCTTTGATGTTGCGGTCGGCGCGGCTGGCGATCACATCGTCAAAGATGCCGAGGTGGCGGGCGACGCGCTGGGCCGTGCGCCAATGGGCGGCGGTGGCGAGGATGACGCGGCGGCGCTGGCGCTTGGCGTCGGCGATGAGTGCCAACACTTCGGGCCGATAGAGCAGGATCGCGGCATCGACCGGGCTGCGCCGGGCGAGCAGCGTCTTGACCGACGCGCGGCCGTGCAGCATCGCCCACAGCAGGCCCAGCATAGCCAGAAAGCCGCGCTTGGCGACATGGACCATCGATTCTATTGCAACATCGCCGGTGATCAGCGTGCGATCGAGGTCGACAACCAGCGCGACCTCCTCGCCAATACGTTCATGCAGCATGAGCGGTATCCCTTTGCGTCATCCGGTGGGTCACGATTTCGGCCAGAGCACCCGCCGCCAGCACGATCAGCAAGGGCATGACTGGGTCGCGATAGCGCTCGATAATATAGGCGATGCCATGTAGCAGCCAGAAGCCGCCGATAGCCGACAAGATCACGACCCGATGGGTGCGGGCAACACCCGGCAGGGCCAGTCCCAAGACGGCCAGCGTGATGAACATCAGATATTGGATGACCTCAAACACCCGCACAAAGGTGATCGCGCGGGACAGGGCGAAATCATTCGAATCGGGCAGGTTGGGCGCCCAGAACAGCGCAAGCTTGACCGCTGCCAGTCGTGCCACACCCAGCGGGTTGGCACGCATCCATGCGATGGCGCGGTGGCCCAATTCGCTGGTCGCGTCGACTTCGCCGAGGTGGGCGCGCATCGCCTTCCATTGGGGCCCGACTGGCGTCGCCGCGATCGAGACAAAGCGCCCGGTCGCCGCCGGATTATTACCGATATACAGGTTAAACCCGCTATTGGTGGACAGGGTCGCGGTGCCGAGCATCTGTTTTGTGGCCCAGCCCCACGGGGCCAGCACCAGCGCGGCGGCGCCAAGCATCGCCAGCACGGGCAGCGCCATGCGGCCCGGATGCCAGCGCGTGGCATAGGCCAGCGCCATCAGCGGCGCCAGGATCAGCGGCAAGGCCGATGTTCCCGCCAGCAGCGCCGCGCCCCACGCCAGCCCGGTAAGGGCGGCGCGGCCGATGCGCGGCCCCTCGGCCAACAGGCACAGCGCGCTCCACACGACCAGCAACAGCATAGGCGCCGACAGATTTTCCCGCGCCAACAGCGTGCAATTCCATACGCCCGGCAACCACAGGCCATAGCCAAGCAGCGCCAGCTTTTGCGCCATCGGGCCAAAGCCACACTGCCGGGCGATCAACACCACCAGCGCCGCCGCTCCCATCGCCAGCGCGAGATTGACGCCAAACGCCACGCCGGGCGCCGCCCCAAACAGCGCAAAGAACGGGGCGAGCACCAGCGGATAGCCTATCGAATAGAACGCATGCTGGCCCAGATTGTCGACCGGCCATTGCCCTGCCGCCAAATGCTGGGCGAGGGTGAAATAGGCGAGGCTGTCGCTTTCCAGCGGTTGCGGCAGGGCAAAATGCGCGGCGATGCGGATGGTCACCACCAATAACAGCAACGATTTGATGCTGAGCGCAGGTTCGCGAGGTTCGGTGGTCATCAGGCAATGCTCCTCGATACGCAGACGCAGCCCAGCGCAATCATCACAGTCCCGGCGACCCGCGTGACATTGAGCGTTTCGCCCAGCAGGACGACCCCCAACACCATGGTCAGGATGAAGCCGACGCCAACGAACGGATAGGCTGCACTGAGCGGTAGGCGCGCCAGCACATAGAGCCAGACGATTGCGCCGATCCCATACAGCCCCAACCCCGCGATAACGAAGGGCGAGGTGAGGTAGGCGAGGCCAGAGCCAGCCACGCCGCCTTGGGCCGTGGCGGTACGCGCCGCACCCACACCCACTTTCAACAAAAGTTGGGCGCAGGCCGACATGGCCACACTCGTCAGGATCAACAGCAATAGCGCAGGGCGCATGGAAACCTCCGTAATTACCCGAGGTATCCCGCGAATCACGCGAGACTCAAAGGCCGGTAACCATGCGGATTCGCCGCTGTGCCGTTATGGGGCGGCGGCGGGTGTTAGGGCGCGAGCAAGCGCGCCGGAGCCTCGATCAACCGCTTCATCGCGGCGACAAAGCTGGCCGCGTCATGGCCGTCGACGACCCGGTGGTCACATGAAATCGAAAGGTTCAATAGTTTTGCGCGCCGGATGCGGTCGCTGTCATCGGCAAATACCGGACGTTCGATGATGCGGCCGACGCCCAGAATCGCGACCTCTGGCCGGTTGATTACCGGCGTGCAGGCGATGCCGCCAAGCGTCCCGAGCGAGGTCAGCGTAATGGTCGAGCCGGACAATTCCTCGCGCCGGGCGGCGCCATTGCGCGCGGCCTCGGCAAGGCGCGCGACCTCGGCGGCGATTTGCCAGATATTGAGCGCGTGGGCATCGCGCAGCACTGGCACCATCAAGCCGGCGGGCGTTTGCGCCGCGACGCCCATGTGGACCGCGCCGTGGCGGGTGACGATGTTCGCCTCGTCGTCATAGCGGGCGTTGACCATCGGAAAATCGGGGATGGCCCGGCACATCGCGGCGATCAGGAACGGCAGCAGTGTCAGCTTTGGCCGATCACCGCGCGCCGCGTTCAATTGCGCGCGCATCGCTTCGAGCGCGGTGACCTCGACCTCCTCGACATAGGCGAAGTGGGGAATGTGCCGTTTGGCGGCGGCCATGTTTTCGGCGATGCGGCGGCGCAGGCCGATGATCGGGATCGACTCATCGGGTCGGGTCGAGGCGGGGCCGGGCGCACGATAGCCTTGCGCTGCGCCATAACGCAGAAAGGCATCGAGATCAGCGTGGCGGATGTGCCCGCCATCTGCCTGAACTAGCGCCAGATCGACGCCCAAGGCCTTTGCGCGGGCGCGGACGGCGGGGGAGGCGAGCACCTTGATGCCGGCAACCGGGGGGGGAGGGGGCGGCGTTTCGACCGGTGCGACAGGCAGGGTGCTGGTCGCGACAGGCGGGGCGCTGGTCGCGACGGGCGTCGTTTCGGTGGCGGCAAGGGCATCCTCGCCAGCCACCTCGATTACCGCCAGCATCGCGCCAATGGCGACATGTTCGCCCACTTTGCCGCCCAGTTCGACGATAGTGCCGGCCACCGGGCATTCCATCTCGACGGTGGCCTTGTCGGTCATCATGTCGGCCAAGGGTTGGTCTTCGGTGACGCTATCGCCCACCGCGACATGCCAGGCGACGATCTCCGCTGCGGCGATGCCTTCGCCAATATCGGGCAGTTTGAAGGTAAAACGGGACATGGGGCGTCAATCCTTCATGATCTGGGCAAGGGCCTCGCGGATGCGGACGGGGCCGGGGAAATAGGCCCATTCGAGGCTGTGCGGATAGGGTGTGTCAAAGCCGGTAACGCGCAGGATTGGCGCTTCCAAATGGCCAAAGCAGCGTTCCTGCACCAGCGCCGCCAGTTCGGCGCCAAAGCCGGAGGTGCGGGTCGCCTCATGCACGATCATGCATCGCCCGGTTTTTTTGACACTGGCCTCGATGGCCGCGATGTCGAGCGGGATCAGGCTGCGCAGGTCGATGATTTCCGCGTCGATCGTGCCCATGTCTGCGATGGTCGCGCCGACGACATGCACCATCGTGCCATAAGTCAGGATGGTGAGGTCCGCGCCTTCGCGCACCACGCGCGCGGTGCCGAGGTCGATGCGGTAATAGCCGTCGGGCACTTCGGCATCCGGATGCCCGGCCCAGCCGACCGCCGGGCGGTTGTAATCCCCATGGAACGGGCCGTTATAGATGCGCTTTGGTTCGAAAAACAGCACCGGATCATTGTCCTCGATCGCGGCGATCAGCAAGCCCTTGGCGTCATAGGGGGTGGACGGGATGATGATTTTCATACCCGAGCAGTGGGTGAAAATCCCCTCCGGGCTTTGGCTGTGGGTTTGGCCGCCGAAAATGCCGCCGCCAAAGGGGGATCGCACAGTGATCGGCGCGGTGAATTCCCCCGCCGAGCGATAGCGCAACCGCGCCGCCTCGCTGACCAATTGGTCGAGCGCGGGGTAGATGTAATCGGCAAACTGAATTTCGGGCACCGGGCGCAGGCCATAGGCGCCCATGCCGATGGCGACGCCGATGATGCCGCATTCGGAAATCGGCGTGTCGAACACGCGGGCTGTGCCGTATTTCGCCTGCAACCCGGCGGTCGCGCGAAAAACGCCGCCGAAAAAGCCGACATCCTCGCCCATCACCGTGACGGTATCGTCGCGCGTCATCATCACATCCAGCGCGGAATTGATCGCCTGGATCATCGTCATGCTAGTCATGCCACAGGCCCCTTGATATCCGGCAGGCCGGAGGCCCGCCATTCGGCCATCATCTGCGCTTCCTGTTCGGCCAGATGCCAGGGCATGTCTTCGAAAACCCCTTCGAACATCGTGTCGAGCGGCTGGTTAAAGCCATGGCCGAGCGTGCCATTGGCCTCTGCCGCCTTTTGTGCGGCGCGGACTTGCTCGGCCAAGTCGCGGTCCATCGCGGTGTGGGCCGCCGCGTCCCATTCGCCCAAACCAATCAGGTGCTCGCGCAGCCGCCGAATCGGATCGCCCAGTGGC
>CAIOKP010000352.1 GCA_903858875.1 uncultured Sphingomonadales bacterium | reverse complement strand
TGCTTTATCTATGCGGCCAATGAGCCCGAACTGGTCAAGCATCTGCTGGCGCGGCGGATCACCTGCTTCGCCATGGAGCGCATTCCCCGGATCTCGCGGGCCCAGTCGATGGATGCGTTGTCGAGCCAATCGGCACTGGCGGGCTACTACGCAGTAGCGCTCGGCATGACGCACATGGACGGCGTGCTTCCCAAGATTACCTCTGCCGCCGGTGTAATCGGTCCGGCGAAAGTGTTGGTGATGGGGCTCGGCGTCGCGGGGCTTGAGGCCATCGCCACCGCCCAGCGCCTCGGCGCGGTGGTCGAAGGCTACGATGTGCGGCCGGCCACGAAGGAGCAGGCGTTGTCGCTTGGTGCCACATTCGTGGACACAGGCGTCGATGCCACCGGCAAGGGCGGTTACGCGCGGGCGCTTAGCCCTGAGGAAACCGTCAAGGTGGAGGCCGCGCTCACCACCCATATCCAGTCTTCGGACCTCATCATCACCACTGCGGCGATCCCCGGCAAGGCCTCCCCCAAGCTGATCAGTGCTGACCAAGTGGCAGGAATGAAGGCCGGCGCGGTCATCGTTGACCTCTCCGCCGAGGGCGGCGGCAATTGCGAGGAGACCTCGCCCGGCCACACCACACAGGTGGGCACGGTGACGATCGTGGCGCCGCTGAACGTCCCCTCGTTGCTCGCCAGAGACGCCAGCGAGCTTTACGCCAAGAACCAATACGCCCTGCTCGCGCTAATGCTGGGCGACAACATCATCACCATCGACTGGACCGACGAGGTCATCGCCAAAACCGCGCTGACCCACGACGGCAAGCTGTGCGACGCCGAGGCCAGGCCCAACGATGGCGCGACATCCAAACCAGCCCCTTCGCCCACAAACGCGGCATAACGATGATCGGACCGCCCCCATGCATTTCTCTATCGCCATGACCGGCTTTATTGCCCTTTACATCTTCATGCTGGCCGGTTTCGCAGGTTGGGTGATCATCGGCAATGTGCCGGCGATCCTGCACACACCGCTCATGTCAGGCTCGAATTTCGTGCATGGCATCGTTGTGGTGGGCGGGTTGTTTGCGCTGTTCAATGCGGTCACGCCGCAAGAGCAGGCCATCGGGTTTTTCGCGGTGCTGCTGGGTGCAGGCAATGCCGCTGGCGGTTACGCCGTGACCGATCGCATGCTCGCCATGTTCAAGACCAGCGATGCCAAGCCCACCCAGCCCCACGGCCGGGTCCATCATCTGAAGAAAAGCTGAGGCACCGCCATGCTCACCCAGATTTCCCAACTCATCATCGGCGCGGTCGATCTTTGCGCGGCCTTCCTGTTCCTGTTCGGGCTGAAGCGGATGTCTTCGCCCGCCACCGCGCCATCGGGCATTCGCGTTGCCGGCATCGGCATGGTGGCGGCGGTGCTGGCAAGCTTCCTCTATCTCTTTACCGTCGATGCCGCCGCAAGGCCGCATATGATGGCCAACATAGGCCTCGCGGTGACGGCGCTGCTGATCGGCGGTGTGGGCGCGTGGTTTGTCGGGCGCAAGGTCGCCATGACAGCGATGCCGCAGATGGTGGCGATCTACAACGGCA
>CAIOKP010000351.1 GCA_903858875.1 uncultured Sphingomonadales bacterium | reverse complement strand
CGCCGTTTCTGAGCAAACTGGCACGGCCATTGCGTTGTCTGGGCTGAATGAACGAGGCCAGATTTCAGGTGTGACAGTGACAGTATTTCGATCCAACCGCAGTGGCCGTCCGTCGGCCAAGAGCTTTGGGCGTGGCACTGGCCGGGGTTTTTGCGCGATGCCGGGCGTTGCCCTGTCGGCGGTGGCCATGCTGTTGAGCGGTTGTGCGTCGATGCCAACGCCCCGTAATGGCGTCGATGCACAATATCAGGTGCAGCAGCAACTCGGCCATAATGGCGAGATCGGTCGGTGCATGCGCCCGCCGACGCCGCTGGCGCTGACGGGGCTGCGCGCCGTGTCGCCGGATCAGCTGACCCATGCGCCGGACTTGTTGGCGCCAGGTGATCGCGTGTTGTTGGGCGTGGCGGGGGACAAGGATCAGTTGACCGGCACCTATGTCGTGGCATCGAACGGCACATTGTTGATCGGCGGTACGATTGAGGTGCGGGCGGCAGGCCGGTCGCGCGCCGATATTGCCGCCGAATTGCGCGACCGGCTGATCGCTGGCGGAATGATCCGTGCCATTCGCGACAATGTGCACGTGCAGGTCACCCAGTCGAATGGCGTCAATGTTTCGGTGGAAGGCGCCGTATTTTTTGCGGGGCAAGTGACGGCGGGCGAACGCGGCGATCTGGTTATGTCCAATGTGTTCAACCACCCGGCCGGCGGCGATGCCAATGGCGGGCGCACGGTGTCGTCGGCTTTGCGCGCGGCGGGCGGCATTCGGCCTGATGCGGCGCTGGCGACGATCTATGTGCTGCGCGGCGATGCCTATGCGACGCTGGATATGTCGAGCGCGATGACCGGCGGCGTGGCGATGGACCCGCAATTGACGGTGGGCGACCGGGTGATTGTGCCATCGCTTGGCTGTTTCCAGCCCGATTTCGTCAAGCCCAGCACGATCACCGCGCCGGGCATCCGCGTTTATATGTCGAACCTCATCCGCCCGGCGGCCAGCAATGCCAGCGCCGCCATCGGCAAGGATTCAACCAATATCCCCTATGGCACCCGATTTCTTCAGGGCCTGGTCGCGTCCAACTGTGTTGGCGGTTCGATGATGAATGCACAGCGCCATGCGGTGTTGATCAGCCGTAACCCGATCAATGGCCATTCTGTCGTGGTACAGCGGTCGATCGAACAATTGGTGCGCGGCGCCGATCGCGATGATCTCGACCCGTATCTGATGCCCGGCGATTCGATTGCCTGTTATGACAGCACGGCGCAATCGGTGGCCGATGTGATCGGCTTGGCGGGGTCGGTGGCCTATCCTGTCGCCCTCGTGAAGGGCCTGACCAATTGAGTTTTATTGACCCCTCTCGCACCTCGTTTGAAGAGGCCATTGCGCAGAGCTACAGCTTGCGGCGCGGGTCGACGCCGACCGCCATCGGCAAAGTGGGGCCGGGGCGAACGCGGCGGTACCTGATGCTGATGCTGCCGGCGGTGCTGGCGGTGTGGGCGTTGACTGCGATGTATATTTTTGCCGCGCCGGTCTCCTATAAAAGCGCGTTCACGCTGATCCTGCCGGGAGCGGGGGCGGCCAGTTCATTGAACCTCGATTCGATCGGCCAGGCGCAAAACAGTTCGGCCTCCGCGTTCGCCTCGCCCACGCTCAGCCCGACCGAGAATTACAAACAATTGATCACCGCCGATGTCACGCTACGCGATGCCGAGCGGTTGGCCGAGGTGCCGGTCGGCAAATTCCCAGCGCCGACCATCAAGCTGGTCGATCAAACCAACCTGATCCAGATCACCGTGACGGGGCGCACGGCGATCGGCGCGCGCAAGAATGCCGAGGCGTTGCGTCAGGCGTTTCTCGACCGGCTCGAACATCTGCGTGCCGATGAGGCGACCAAACGCGAGGAGCAGGACGTCAAGCATCTGGCGGCGCTGTCGGCCAAGGAGCGGCTGGCCGAGGGCAAACTTATCGATTTTCAGGCCCGCCATGGGCTTGCGACACTGGATCAGTTCAACCAGCGGATTGCCGCAGTGACCGGCCTCAAGGACAAGGAGCGCGACTTGCGCCTCGCGCTGCGCCAGCAGTCGGGGGAGAGCGGGCGGCTCGCTGCATCGTTGAAGACCGACCGCCATCTGGCCAATCAGGCATGGCGGTTGCGCGGCGACCCGGTGTTTCAGGAATTGGCCAGCCAATACGCCAAATCCAACGCCGATGCAGAGCTGAAATCCGGCACTTTGGGGCCGGGCCATGGTGTGATGGCGCAGGCCAATGCGGAACGTGGCCGGCTGCGCGCCGCGCTGTTGAAGCGTGGGCGTCAGATCACCCAAATGAGCCAGTCCGAAGTGATGGGCGCGATTGATATGGCGCTGGCCGATGGTCGGTCGGCCTTGATGCAGACGATGGATGTGGGCGACGCCCAGGCCGCCGGCACCGCCAATGCCTTGAACGAATTGCGCGGCGACATCGCGCGCGAACAGGCCAAAACGCCCGAATTGATCGAACAGGCGCAGCAATTGGCCGACCTGCAACGCGATCAGCGCGTGGCGGCGGCGGTGTTTTCCTCGGCCTTGGCGCGGCTCGATACCAATAAGCTCGATCCGTTCGCGTCCTATCCCATGGTGCAAACATTGGCCCCGCCCGGACTGCCGACCAAGCAGGCCAGCCCGTCAGTGGCAATCGCGCTGATTGGTGCTATGGCCGCGACATTCCTGATTTTCATCGCCTTTGGATTGCTATGGCTGCGCCAGCCTATCCTCGACAAAGCTCTGCGGAGAAGCTAATCACGCTCACTATCGGCGCGACCTATGGGTTGTGGCTGATCGGTGGCGTGTACATGGCAGGGCCCGTGCTGGGCTGGCTGTTGGCAGTGCTGGTGGCGCGCGCCTATTATCTGGCACCGATCATGGGCCGTGATGAGGCTCCCGACCCCTTGCCGGTCACGCTGTGGCTGTGGCTGGTCTGTATGGCGGCGATGGAGGGGATCCTGCTGCTGGGCCATTTCAATTTCGATCTGGGGCTGGGGCAGACGATCAAATCCTCGGTCGGTTGGGCCAAGGGGTGGGCGCTATTGGCGCTGTTCCCGGTCGCGGGCTATGCGTTGCCGATCCGGCTCGAGGTGCTGGTGCGCGCGGTGTGCCGGTTGGCGCGCCAAACTTTGATCATTCTGCCGTTCCTGATCGCGGCGTGGGTTCTGCATCTGCCGCAAGTGCTGTGGGTGTCGCCGCTCAAGGCGTTGGGCGGGTCGGGCGATGAATATTTCACCGTCATCCTCTATACGATCGAACCGGGGGTCGGCACGCCGCGCTGGCAATTCTTTGCGCCGTGGTCGCCGGCGGCGGGGATGGTCGCGGTCATCCACTTCCTGTTGGCGCGCGAAGAGGTGGAGGCGCGCTGGCGCTGGACCGGCTATGTCGCGGCGGTGCTGATGGCGGTGCTGTCGACCAGCCGCATGGCGTTGATCGCGCTGGCCATCATGATCCCGCTGACGTTGCTGGTCGGACGGCTGAACCGGCCCAGCACTTGGGCGATTGCCGCGCCGCTGGCGCTGGCGCTCAGCTGGTTTTTGCCCGCGGTGATGGCCATCGCCAACAATGCGCAGGAAGGGTTCAAGGGCGCGCGCGCCGATTCCAGCCGGGTGCGCGCCGCGCTCGGCCGGATCGCGGTCAATCGCTGGCAGGACGAGGCCTATTGGTTCGGCCACGGCATTGTCGAGCGCGGGCCGCATATGGTCGAATATATGCCTATCGGCAGCCACCACAGTTGGTACGGCCTGTTGTTCGTCAAGGGCATTACCGGTGCGGTGGCGCTGGCGATCCCGATGCTGGCGACGCTGGGTGCGTGTTTTCGTGCCGCGATGCGTGATCGGGCGGGGCGGCTGGGCCTTGCGATGATCCTGACCTATTGGTTCTATTCGTTTGGCGAGAACCTGGAAGTGTTGACCTATATCGCCTGGCCCGCGTTGCTGGCGATCGGCATTGTGTTGCGGATGGCACGGCGCGGTGAATTGGCACCGCTCGACCGGGTGCCGGCTGGGGCTGGCTAGGCGACCAGCCGCCCACCCGCGACCATTCCGGCCAATTGCGCAAAGCGTTCGGCCGGGATCAGCTGACCAAACGCAGCGGCGGCAAAGGTAATCGCCGACTTTATCGGCTCCTCGATCAATGGCCGGGTGGAGGAGCGCATCGCTTCCTTCCACAGGGTCATCGCCATATTGGCATCGCCCAATTGCACCGCGCGCCTCGCAAGGTAGCGCAGTTGATAGGCCCGCGCCCGATCGACATGGGCGGCGGCAAAATCGGGAGCATAACGCTCCAGCCGGTCGGCCACGCCTTGCCACGTTTCGTATTGGCGCAGGATTTGCGCCGACAGACCACCACCGCCGACGCGATATTCGGTCAGCGCCGGGGCGATGCCCGCAAAACGCACCCGGCCGATCAGCGCCAGCCGCAGCCAGCATTCAATATCTTCCGACTGACGCAAGGATTCGTCGAAATAGCACAGCCGCGCCCATTCCTTCGGGTGCGGGAAAGCGATGGCCGCCAGCGCCTCGCGCCGGATCACGGGGACCGAGCCATTGCCGACCGGGTTGCGGCAGAAAATGTCCTCGGGCACAATATTGTCGAGCTTTGGCATCTGCTTGATCCGCATCGGTTGACCATGCAGGTCGATAAAACGCGATGGGCAGAAGCTGACCCCGACATCGGGGTTGGTGTCGAGATGGATGACATGCAGCGCGAGCTTTTCGGGTAGCCAGCGATCATCCGAATCCAAAAAGCCGACATATTCGCCGCAAGCCGCCAGAATGCCCGTATTGCGCGCGCCCGCCAGCCCGCGATTGGTTTGATGCACGATGCGGATGCGCGGATCGTCAAACCCCTGACAGATGGCGATCGAGCGATCCTGTCCGCCATCATCGACGATGATCAGTTCAAAATCGGCATAGGTCTGGGCCAGCACCGACTGCACCGCCTCGGCGACATAGGCCTCGACGTTGTAGACCGGCATCACCACGGATACTTTTGGCGGGGTATGGGGATAGGTCATGGTGGAATCTCCGGTCGGCAAAATCAGGCGAACAGGCGCAGGCGGAGCGATTGCGGCATAGCTTGGGCGGCGATGGTGCCGGCGATGGTGGCGATCCCCCGCCGCCGCTCCGCCAGAAAGCTGCGCGCGTCGAGCCGCAACCCGGTCATGACATAGCGCAGCGCCTCGCTCGGGCGGCCACCGCTGCGTAACACGCGGCGGGCGAGGTAGCGGCAATAGATTGCCTCTAGCGCCGCGAACTGGCTTTCGCTCAGATAGCGGCCGGCGACGGTGCGCCAGCCCTCGTGCATTTTGGCCAATTCCATCGACAGGCCATCCGGGCTGAAGCGATAGCCGGTCAGCACCGCGTCGACCCCGGCGATCCGGCCGCCCCGGCTGATAATGCGGGCGACAAAGTCCTGATCCTCGGCATGGTGCAACCGGTCGTCGAAGCCGCCCGCATCGCAAAACCAATCGCGCCGCACGACAAAATTCGATGCCGTACACACCGGGTTTTCACCAAGAACATCGATCAATTGCGGCGAATGCGGGCATAGGCTGGACAGGGTGCGGGCGCCGGTGATCGAGGTTGCATCCTGATCGATAAACGCGATGCGAGCATAGCTGGCCGCCAACGCCGGGTCATCGCGGTGCAGCGCCACATGGCAGGCCAGCTTGGTCGGGACCCACAGGTCGTCGGCATCAAGGAAGGCGATCAGCGGTGCGCGGGCCAGTTCGACGCCCATGTTGCGGGCGGCCGATACGCCGCCATTGGCGCAAGTCACCACCCTGATACGCGGATCGCCGGCGGCCAGATTGAGCAGACGGGCGAGGCTATCATCGCTCGACCCATCGTCGATCACGATCAGTTCGAACCAGGCAAAGGTCTGTGCCAGGACGCTGGCCACCGTGGGGCCGAGCGTGCGGGCGGCATTGTACACCGGCATGACCACGCTGATCTCTGCCGCAGGGGTGCCAGGCGTCGTCGCATCAAGGCGTGGCTCGACCGCATGCCCCGAACGGCCGTCGTGTTCGAACGAAAAATCCATCTTGCTCATGATGCAGCGCTTCCCAATATTCGGTATTGGACAACCAAGGAACATGCCAACCCTGGTTTTCTGCGCCTCGCGATGGTTAATGATTTAAAAAACTTAGGAAATTTGCCAGTTTTTTCCGTTTTGCATCGCTTTTTGCAAAAGACGGCGGTGGTATGTCGCAAAAAGATGCGGCCCCGCAGGACGGCGATTTTTCGTTAACCGTGATGGAGCGCACAATCCCGAGAGGTCGGCATAGCTGGCACGGGCTCTGCGTTTACCGTGGCATGTGGCGCCGGGTTTACCCCGGTTGCGAAAAAAACGGCTAAGGAATCGCATCGTGCAGGAGCATTTTGCAGCGTGGGACATCACCAGCGCACAGGCGGTGCCGCTATCGGTGGCGCTCGGGGCGTTGGGTGCGCGGCATCGAACGCTTCAGGACCATGATCAGACCGCACTGTTCGGGCTGACCCTGGTGCGTAGCGAGCGGGCGGCGGTCGCGCGGGATATCGTCAGCATGGCAGCGCATGGGGATTGCGCGACAATCCAGTTCATCAACGCCCATTGCGTCAACGTGCTGGAACACGACGCGGCCTATCGCGCGGCTTTGACGGCGGCGGATTATCTGTTGCCCGACGGCAGCGGTCTGGCCATCGCGGCAAGGCTCGCCGGGGTCGAGATGGGCGAGAACCTCAATGGCACCGACTTGTTTCCGCAAATCTGCGCCGAGGCAGCGGCGGCGGGTGTTGCGATCTTTTTACTGGGCGGGCAACCGGGGATCGCCGCCGCGGCGGCAAAGACCATGCGCAAACGCTTTCCCCGATTGCGGATCGCGGGCGCGCGGCATGGCTATTGGACGGTGGCGGAACAGCCCGGCGTGATCGCCGAGATCAACGAATCGGGCGCGGCCATCTTGCTGGTCGGGCTGGGTGTACCGCGTCAGGAAAAGTGGATTGCGAGCGTGCGCACCGATTTACTTCCGGCGGTCGTGATGGGCGTCGGGGGGCTGTTCGATTATTATTCGGGCGTCATTCCGCGTGCGCCACGCCTGTTGCGAGTGACGGGCCTCGAATGGGTGTGGCGGTTGATGCAGGAACCGCGCCGGTTGTTTTTGCGCTATGTGCTGGGCAACCCGGTGTTTCTGACTGGGGCCCTGCGCCATGCGATGGCGGTGCGCGAGGTTGCTTTGGCAGTGTCCATGGGCATGAAGCGCGGCTTTGACCGGGCGCTGGCGGCGGCGGCGTTGACGGTGTTGTCGCCGCTGTTTCTGGCGGTGGCGGTCGCGATCTGGATCGAGGATTGCGGGCCGGTGTTCTTTCGCCAGACCCGGATTGGCGAGCGCGGGCGGCCGTTTGGCATGTGGAAGTTTCGCAGCATGGTGGTCGATGCCGAGGCGCGACTGGCGACCATTCAGGCGCAGTCCGAACGCGACGGCAATTTCAAGATGAAGCGCGACCCGCGCGTGACCCGCGTCGGCGCGGTGCTGCGGCGGACCTCTGCGGACGAATTGCCGCAGTTGATCAACATCTTGTTGGGGGACATGTCGATTGTTGGCCCGCGTCCGGCCTTGCCGCGCGAAGTGGTGGGCTATGACGCGGTCAGTCGGGCGCGATTGTACGGCCTGCCGGGCCTGACCTGTACGTGGCAGGTGTCGGGGCGGGCCGACATCCCGTTCGATGAACAGGTGGCGCTCGACGTGGATTACCTGCGCCAGCGATCGTTGTGGGGGGATATCAAGCTGATCTTGAAGACCATCCCTGCGGTGATTTCGGCGCGCGGGGCCTACTAGCCAAGGCAGGGGGGCGTGGTGCCCCCCGTACCCCTTACGCCGCGGCGACCAGCATCCGGTCGGCGGCGATTTGCTGCATCGCCTTTTGCAGCTTTTCAAAGGCGCGGACCTCGATCTGACGGACGCGTTCACGGCTGACGCTATAGGTCTGCGACAGTTCTTCCAGCGTCTTGGGATCGTCGGTCAACCGGCGTTCGACAAGGATCGCGGCCTCGCGCTCGTTCAGCGTCCCCATCGCCTCGGTCAGCAAGGCGTGGCGCCATTGCGCTTCCTCGGCATTGGCGACGGTTTCGTCCTGCAACGGGCCATTGTCGGCCAGCATATCCTGCCACTGGCCCTCGCCATCCTCGTTGAACGAGACGTTGAGGCTGGCATCGCCGCCCATCATCATGCGGCGGTTCATCGACACCACTTCGGCCTCGGGCACGCCCAGATGCGTGGCAATTGCCTTTACATCGTCGGGATGGAGGTCGGTATCCTCAAATGCGTCGATATTCTTCTTCATCCGGCGCAAGTTGAAGAACAGCTTCTTCTGCGCCGCCGTGGTGCCAATCTTGACGAGGCTCCACGATCGCAGGATGAACTCTTGAATCGACGCCTTGATCCACCACATAGCATAGGTGGCGAGGCGGAAACCGCGCTCTGGCTCGAATTTCTTCACGCCCTGCATCAGGCCAATATTGCCTTCGGAGATCAACTCGCTGACCGGCAGGCCATAGCCGCGATAGCCCATCGCGATCTTGGCGACGAGACGCAGATGGCTGGTGACCAATTGCCGCGCGGCGTCGGGATCCTGATGCTCGGCGTACCGTTTGGCGAGCATATATTCCAGCTCAGCCGTCAGAACCGGGAATTTCTTGATCTCGGCGAGATAGCGGTTCAGCCCGGCCTCACCCACTGCGGGGGCGGGGACAGCGGGCAGGTTGCTCTCATTTTGGGTGGGGGTCATGGGATGCATTGTCCTCGTCTTCTGTCAGCGCGCCATTGATAGACCCTTAAGCGGCATCTTTCGGTGGCGGCCACGCGCCCGAGGCCCTGTCGGCACCTCGTAGCAAAGAAAGCCCCGGCTGGTCCGCATTGCTGCTGCCCAGCTGGGCAAGAAGGTCCCGCATGTCTGCGGGTATTTCACTGGCAAACCGAATAGCCTTGCCGGAAACAGGATGAGTAAAACCCAATACCGCAGCATGCAACGCTTGTCGCGCAAATCCAAGATCTGCCAAAATGGGTTTTAGCGATTTCTGTGATCGACCATATACGGGATCCCCCAATAAGGGATGGCCGATGGACGCCATATGAACGCGTACCTGATGCGTCCGGCCCGTCTCCAGCCGGCATTCGACCAGCGCCGCCTCGCGCTTGGCCTCGCCCAGCGCCTCGATCAGCCGGTAGTGGGTGACCGCATGTTTGCCGCGCCCGCCTTCTTCCGGGCGGCGGGTGCCGTTGAGGAAATGGTCCTCCGACTGGATCGCCATCTTCTTTCGGTCGACGGGCGACCGGGCGATCACGCCGCGCAAAGTGCCCGACTGTGGGATGGGGACGCCATTGGTGATCGCGAAATAGGCGCGCTCGATCGAATGGTCGGCGAATTGGCGGGCCAGCCCCTCATGCGCGATGTCGCTCTTGGCGACGACCAGCAAGCCCGAGGTGTCCTTGTCGATGCGATGGACGATGCCGGGGCGGGCGACCCCGCCGATGCCCGACAATTGTCCGCCGCCGTTCTGTGCGCAATGGTGCAACAGCGCATTGACCAGCGTACCATCAAGGTTGCCCGCTGCCGGATGCACGACCAGCCCGGCCGGCTTGTCGACCACGATCAGATGTTCGTCCTCATAGGCGATGGTCAGAGGAATATCCTGCGCCACCGCGTCCAGCGCGGTTGTCGCGGGCAGGGTAATCGCAAAGCGCGCGCCAGTGGCCACTTTTTGCGAGGCCTGACCCACCGCTCGGCCATCAATGGTGACCAATCCCTCGCTGATCAGCGCCTTGATTCGTTCGCGCGATAGCGGTGATCCGCCGGGCTGCGCCGCACAGGCCTCGGCCAATGCGCGGTCAAGCCGTCCGGCTTCGGCGATCACGCCTTGAATCATATTCTCACCTTGGTCCATACTCCGTCAAATGGGCATGGAAATCGGCATGACAAGGGAAATCGTACCCGCGCTGTTGAGTGTGGCCGCGCGGGCACACCCCGATGAAGCTTGCGGGCTGTTGCTGGGGCGGCGCGGCACGGGCGGAATGCGGGTGACGCAGATCGCACAAACCGCGAATGTCGCCGCCGATACGGCTCGCCATTTCGAAATCGATCCGGCCGCTTTGATCGCCGCCCATCGTGCGGCGCGGGCCGGCGGTGCGGCAGTGGTCGGCTATTTCCATTCGCACCCCACCGGGGTTTGCGCGCCGTCCGCCACCGACATCGCGATGGCGGCGCGCGACGGTCTGGTATGGGCGATCATCGCGGGTGGAGCGGTGGGGTGGTGGCGCGATGGGGATGACGGGTTCGAAGTGCTTTCCACATGCGTTGAGGACGGTTAAGGGTAGCCAATCGGGCCGCGCCCCCTTGTTCCTTTGCGCACCATCAGGATCGACCGAGACATGACCACCGACGCCATCGACCGTACCCATGCCCTCGAACTGGCCAGCCTGCTGTGTTCGCGGCTGTGCCATGATTTGTTGAGCCCGGTGGGCGCGCTGTCGAATGGTCTTGAATTGCTGGCCGAGGAAAAAGATCCGGCGATGCGCGAGCGGTGCTTTGAATTGCTGGAACAATCGGCGCGGACCAGCGCGGACAAGCTGAAATATTATCGCCTGGCGTTCGGCGCGGCGGGCGGCTTTGGCGAGATGATCCCGGTCGCCGAGCCCCAGGCATTGATCGAGGCGCTGGTCGCGGGCAAGGATCGCGTGACGCTCACTTGGTCGCTGGCGTCGGATACTTTGCCCAAGATCGCGGTCAAAACGCTGCTCAATCTGGCGTTGATCGCGATTGAGGCGTTGGTGCGTGGCGGAACCATCGCCATTGCTGCTGAAATGCGGGGGACTTCGGCCGAAATCGTGGTGCGCGCCGCAGGGCCGCGCATCGCTTTCGATCCCGTCATCGGACAAGCGTTGGAAGGCCGCCAGGCCGTCGGCGATCTGTCGAGCCGTACCGCCCCCGCCGCCATGCTGGCAGTGATGGCGGCCAGCGTTGGCGGGGCGCTGCAATATGCGCTGTCCGAGGATGCGCTCGTGATGGGCGCGGTATTGCCACAGGGTAAAACCGCGGCATAAACGAGGGCGGCATTATGGATGAGACCATTCACCGCGATCATCCTTCGCCCAATTGGAACGAACGGCGGCTGCCCATTTCGATGGTCGTGCTGCATTATACCGGCATGGAAACCGCCGCCGCTGCCTTGGACCGGCTGTGCGACCCGGCGGCTGAGGTGTCGGCTCATTACATGATCGACGAGGACGGCACCGTCCTCCGCCTCGTGCCCGAGGACAAGCGGGCGTGGCATGCCGGGCGATCGTATTGGCGCGGCATCACCGACGTCAATTCCGCCAGTATCGGCATCGAAATCGTCAATCCCGGCCACGAATTCGGCTATCGCCCGTTTACCGAGGCGCAGATGGCGGCGCTGATCCCGCTGTTGGCCGGGATCATGGCGCGGCACAATATCGATCCATCGAACGTCGTTGGCCATTCCGATATTGCGCCCTTGCGCAAAATGGACCCCGGCGAATTGTTCGAGTGGGAGGTTTTGGCGCGCTATGGTCTCGCGCTGCCAACGCCCAAACCGCGTATCCGGTTGTTGCACGAAAATCCGGGCGCGTTTTTCCTCAGCCTTGAACGGTTCGGCTATGACATCGCTGATGGCCGGGCCGCTGTTGCGGCATTCCAGCGGCGGTTTCGCCCGCGTATCATTGATGGCGAACTGGATGGTGAGGTCGGTGCCTTGTTGTTCGAACTGTTGATGGCGCGGGACACAGATGAGCGGGATGCGGAGGATCATTGAAGCGGTAGGGATTAGGGCCCTCGCTCTCACGCAACTTGGCGGCATTGGGGATGGTGCGCTGGCGCCGGCGGGATAATCCCCCCTTGCATTGTTCTTTCGCCAAAACCCTGCTAGCGCCCATCGCGCCAGGGGGCCGGGCAGCCGCGTCAGAGTTTACTCTGCCGAGGAAAGTCCGGGCTCCACGAAACAAGGGTGGCGGGTAACGCCCGCCCGGCGAGGATTTCGGTCCGAAGTCGAGGGAAAGTACCACAGAGAGCAAACCGCCGATCAGGCCCCTCGGGGCACAGAGGTAAGGGTGAAAGGGTGCGGTAAGAGCGCACCGCGCGACTGGTAACAGAAGCGGCATGGCAAACCCCACCCGGAGCAAGACCGAATAGGGGCAACGCGTTCTTTATGGACAGGCGTGTTTCGCGCCAGTTGCCCGGGTTGGTTGCTTGAGCGTCGCGGCAACACGACGCCTAGAGGAATGGCTGCCGGCGAGGATACGGTCCTGCAATAGGATACCGTCCGCGTCACAGAACCCGGCTTACAGGCCCCCTGGCAATTTTCGGGCCACGCCAGACAATGAACACGGTATGGTGGCGCGAAGGGCAGTCCCCTCGCGTTGCCGGCCGCAAAACACAAAAGGCGCCAGCCCCGTGGGGACCAGCGCCTCTTCGTAGAACTCTCCCCGGCTCGGCCTAGTGGCGGAGCTATTTGGAATCGGGGCGAGGTGTCCTCGCTTATAGCCTTACTTTGGCGACATCACCATCAGCATTTGGCGGCCTTCCATGCGGGGATAGGCTTCAACCTTGGCGATTTCGGCGATGTCTTCTTGCACGCGCTTGAGCAGGTTCATGCCCAATTGCTGATGCGAGAGTTCGCGCCCGCGAAAACGCAGCGTCACTTTGACCTTGTCGCCTTCTTCGATGAAGCGGGTCATGGCGCGCATTTTCACGTCATAATCGTGGTCATCGATGTTCGGACGCATCTTGATCTCTTTGATCTCCTGCGTCTTCTGGCTCTTGCGAGCGGCATTGGCCTTTTTCTGCGCTTCGTAGCGGAATTTGCCAACGTCGAGGAATTTGCAAACTGGCGGATCAGCGTTCGGGGACACTTCGACCAGGTCGAGGCCAGACTCAAACGCTTGCGCAATCGCTTCATGCGTCAGCAGGATGCCAAGATTTTCGCCATCGTCATCGATCACGCGAACGCGTGGCACGGTGATCATTTCGTTGTGGCGAGGTCCGCTTTTCACGGGGGGCGCCATCATGCGCCGGGGAGGGGGAGCTATAGTAGGTTCTCCTGTCGGTTTCTATCCGGGTGCCTTTAGATCGAATCGTCCGCCAGTGAAACGGGCAATTTGCCTAAAGCGCGGTAAAATCGACGCGGCTAGGCACGCCAGACCGGAATTTGCACCGCGCGGGCCCCGACGCATAGCACCGCGTCGATGGCGCGAGCCGGTTGCAACGCGGCGATCAGCGCCGGATGCGCGGCGTCCATGCCCCCGGTCAACGTGCCGAAAGCGGGCAGGATCAGGCGCGCTTCGGACCGCAGGGCGCAGGGACGCGATAGGGTTCGGCCGCGGGTTTTGACGCGCAATTTGGGGTGGAAATGCCCCGAAACCTCTGGATTGCGGGCCTCTGACGTCGCTTCGTGGCGCAAGTCTATGCCGTCAATCGTGAGGTCGGCGACCACGGTTCCGGGGATGTCGGTCAGCCCCGCATCATGGTTGCCGGTGATCCATACAACATCGACCCGCGCCGCCAGATCGGCCAGCAGGGCAACCGCGTGCGATTCCATCCGGCCCGGTCCGGCATCGTCATGAAAATTATCGCCGAGGCAGAAAATTCGCCGCGCTCCGGTCGCCAAAACGGCCGCCGCCAGGCGTTCGAGCGTCTCGCGACTGTCATAGGGGGGCAACATTTGGCCGTGCGAGGCAAACCAACTGGCCTTTTCGAGGTGCAAGTCGGCGACCAGCAGCGCCCCCTGATTCGGCCAGTACACCGCGCGGCCATCCGAAATTTGCCATTCCTGTCCGGCAAAGGCAAATCGGGCAAAGACGGGCGTGGCAAAGTTGGGGTTGGCCATCGCTCCCCCTTGCCCACCCCGGCATCCGATGGCAAGCGGGCGCATCCCCCACCACGCAAGAGGCGCAAGTGACCGACTGGACCCCCTATACGACGCGCGCCCGGACTTGGTTCGAATCGTTGCGTGATGCGATCTGCGCCGAATTTGAGGCGATAGAGCGCGAGGCCGGATCGGATGCCAGTTTCGCCTATACGCCATGGGCCCGCGAGGCGGTCGCCGGCGAGGCGGAGACCGGCGGCGGCGTGCAGGGCTTGATGAAAGGCCGGGTGTTCGAAAAGGTCGGGGTCAATGTCTCGACCGTGCATGGCGCGTTCAGCCCGCAATTCGCCGGCACGATCAACGGGGCCAGCGTCGATGCGCCGGGCTTTACCGCGACGGGTATTTCGCTGGTGGCGCATATGGCCAATCCGCATGTGCCCGCCGTACATATGAACACGCGGTTCCTGACCACCACCAAAGCGTGGTTTGGCGGCGGCGCGGATTTGAACCCGCCCTTGCCGTATGACGAGGATACCGCCGATTTCCACGCGGCGTTCAAGGCGACATGCGATGCCTATGGGCCGGACTATTACGACCGGTTCAAGGCGTGGGCGGACGAGTATTTCTATATCCCGCATCGCAAGGTGCATCGCGGGGTCGGTGGGATATTTTACGACCATCTCGAATGTGCCGCCCCGGAATCACCTGACGCTGCGGCTTGGGAGGCGAATTTTGCCTTTACCAAGGCGGTGGGCGAGACGTTTTTGCGCGTATTCCCGATGCTGGTGCGGCGGCGGATGGGGCTGGCGTTTGACGATGCGCAAAAGCTGCAACAGCTTGAATGGCGCGGGCGCTATGCCGAGTTCAATCTGGTCTATGACCGGGGGACTTTGTTCGGGCTGAAGACCGGCGGGAATGTGGATGCGATCTTGATGAGCCTGCCGCCGGAGGTGGTTTGGAGGTAATTTAGGCAAGCAGCCCAAGGGGTAAGGGTATGTCCGTGGTATCTTGAACCTTTCATGTAAAACCCAGACGCCCGCCCTTTCCCCCTTGCCCTATCCCAATCCACCCCCCACAATCCCCCGACGATGTTGCGTCAATATGAACTAGTCGAGCGGGTGAAGGCCTATGCTCCCGATGCGGATGAGGCGATGCTCAACCGCGCCTATGTGTATACCGTGCAAAAGCATGGCAGCCAGAAGCGGGCCAGCGGCGATCCATATTTCAGCCATCCGGTCGAGGTGGCGGGGTTGATGACCGAGCTAAAGCTCGATGTGGACACGATCATCACCGCGCTGTTGCATGATACGGTCGAGGATACGCTGGCGACGATCGAGGAGGTCGAGCGATTGTTCGGCCCGGATGTCGCGCGGCTGGTCGATGGCGTGACCAAGCTGTCGAAGATCGAGGCGATGAGCGAGAAGGAGCGCGCGGCGGAAAATCTCCGCAAGTTCCTGCTGGCGATGAGCGAGGATCTGCGGGTGTTGTTGGTCAAGCTGGCGGACCGGCTGCACAATATGCGCACGTTGCATTACATCAAGAGCGAGGAAAAGCGCCGCCGCATCGCCAAGGAAACGATGGAGATCTATGCCCCGCTGGCCGAGCGGGTCGGCATGTATGAATATATGCGCGAGATGCAATTGCTGGCGTTCGAGCAATTGGAGCCGGCGGCCTATGCAACGATCACCGGCCGGTTGGCGCAATTGCGCAGTCAGGATTCGGGGCAGGTCGATGCCATCGCGCTGGCGATCAGTCAGGCGTTGAGCGGGGCGGGGATGCAGGTCAAAGTATGGGGGCGCGAAAAGCATCCCTATTCGATCTGGAAAAAGATGGCTGAGCGCCATGTCAATTTCGACCAGATCACCGACATCATGGCCTTTCGCGTGCTGGTCGGCAGCGATGCCGATTGTTATCGCGCGATTGGTCTGTTGCACACGACGTGGCAGGCGATCCCGGGGCGGTTCAAGGATTACATTTCGACGCCCAAGGTCAATGGCTACAAGTCGTTGCACACCTCGCTGATTTATGAAAACTCGATGCGGATGGAGGTGCAGATCCGCACCTGGGATATGCATGAGACCAATGAATACGGCCTGGCCGCGCATTGGTCGTACAAGCAGGGCGGGGTGGTCCCCGACGGGCAGGTCGGCTGGTTGCGCGACTTGATCGAGATCGTCGATGCCAGCCATGATGCCGAGGAATTGCTCGAAAATACCAAGATGGCGATCTATCAGGATCGTATCTTTGCCTTCACGCCAAAGGGCGCGCTGTTCCAATTGCCCAAGGGCGCGACGACGGTCGATTTTGCCTATGCGGTCCATTCGGACCTTGGCAGTATGGCGGTCGGCGCCAAGATCAACGGCCGGCACATGCCGTTGCGCACGACACTGGCCAATGGCGATGTGGTCGAGGTGATCAAGAGCCGCAATGCCTCGCCGCAATTGTCGTGGCTGGGTTTTGCGGTCACGGGCAAGGCGCGGGCGGAGATCCGGCGCGCGGTGCGGTCGAAGGAACGCGGCGAACTGGCCGCGATTGGGCGCAAATTGTTCGAGGAAATCGCCGGGCGACTGCCGTCAAAGGTAGGCAAGAAGGCGACCGCCGATGCCGTCAAACGGCTCGGTTTCAAGAGCGAGGAGGAGTTGATGGCCGCCATCGGCACCGCCAAGCTCGACGACCGGCAGGTGATGGAAGCGCTGGTGCCGGGGTCAGCCAAGAACCTGCCCGCGCCCGACCAATGGCCCAAGCAGGAGCGCGCGATCTCGATCAAGGGGTTGACCGCGGGCATGGCGTTTCAACTGGCGCAATGCTGCCACCCGGTACCGGGCGACCGCATTGTCGGATTGCGCAAGCCGGGGGTCGGGGTCGAAGTCCACTCAATCGCCTGTGATGCACTGATATCGGGGGCGGATCATGACTGGGTTGACCT
Source organism: uncultured Sphingomonadales bacterium (assembly GCA_903858875.1). Taxonomy (GTDB): domain Bacteria; phylum Pseudomonadota; class Alphaproteobacteria; order Sphingomonadales; family Sphingomonadaceae; genus Novosphingobium. The sequence continues at coordinate 6,205 of CAIOKP010000351.1, read as the reverse complement.
GTCATGGGGCGAACGCTCTGCGGGCGCGATCGGGCGGCTACGCTGCGTGCTGTATAACCGGCCCGGCACATTGGCCGAGGTGACAGGGATTTTTGCCGCCAATATGGCCAATATCGTGCAAATCCAGATGATCAGCCGCGACGACCTCTTCGGGACGTATGAGGTTGATCTGGAGGCGCGCGATCTGGCGCATCTGACGCGGATTATTTCCTCGTTGCGGGCCAGCGATGCGGTGGCGCAGGCCGACCGGCTTTAGCCGAGCAGCGCCTCATACGCCGCGACCACTTCGGCCAGAACGGATAGTGCCAACACCGAGGGCGTACGCGCGGCCGGGATCAGCCCGATGGGCGAATGCAATCGCGCGGCGGCGGCATCGCCAAGGCCGAGTTCGCCAAGGTGCACGAGGCGGTTGGCCCGCGCCTTGGCCCCGCCCTGGGCCCCCACATAAAACGCGCCCGTGCCCAGTGCCCATGGGATCAACGTGCGTTCCCATTCGTGATCGTGGAACAGGACGGCGATGGCGGTCCACGCATCGGGCGCCCAGTCGGCGGGCAGGATGGGGGATTGGCCCAGCGAAAGCGCGATATCGCCCGGCTCTCCCTTTGGCGTGCCGACCATGACCGCGATCCCTTGCGCGGCGGCGAGCCGGGCGAGCGTGGCCAATTCCGGCCCGCTGCCCAGCAGGATCAAGCGCAGGCTTGGCAGATAGCGGCGCGGCTGATCCGTGCCGATGGCCAGTTCTGCGGCTTCACGCCGGGCCAGCGTCGCGCAGGCTGCTGCGAGAGCCGGCGCGTCTGGGGCCGGGTCGATCCGCACCTCGATTCCGCTGCCACAGGGCAGGCGGATGTCGACGAAGGGCGACCCCTCGCCATAGCGCAATACCCGGGCCGGGCCGCCGGCGCGGACTTCCTCGGCCAGCGCGCGTTCGAGGCAGCCATCGGCGAGGCTGCCCGCCGTGGTGCCGTCGGGCAATACCGCCAATTGCGCGCCGAGGCGCCGTGACCAGCTGCCGTCGATCCGCGTGACGGTGCACAGGCCGCCGCCGTGCAAGGCCACAGCGGTCAGCGCGGCGTGGTCATCATCCATCGGGCAGGGCGGCGCGCAGAGCGGGGTCATGGCCGGTGTCCTAGCCGAACTATGCCGTGATGAACACCGCGCCATAGGGCGCGAGCGTGGTGGCCCCTGCGCCGTTCACCGCCGCGAGGATCGTCCCATCGGGCGCCGCGTGATGGACGGGTTGGGCCGACAGGTTGAATGCGCAATGGACCGCTGTGTCCCCATGGCGCCGGGTGAAGGTCAGGACCGGCCCCCGCGCATGGACATCCTCCATCGTCCCCAACCGCAACGCCGGGTGCGCGCGACGCAGCGCGAGCATTTTGCGGGTCCAGTGCAACTGGCTGGCGGCGTCGGTCTCCTGCGCGGCGGCGGCACGGGCAATGTTACCCGGCGACAGGGGCAGCCATGGCGTGCCGGTGGTAAAGCCGCCGTGCGGCAGGCTGGCATCCCACGGGATCGGGGTACGCACCCCATCGCGCGACAGGGTCAGCGGCCAATTGGCAATCGCCTCTGGGTCTTTCAGCAGGTGGAACGGGATCTCGTCCTGTTCGAGGCCCAATTCCTGGCCCTGATAGAGAAAGATATTGCCGCGCAGCGCGATCAGCAACGCGGTGGCCAATCGCCCGAACGCCGGGCGATCGGCATCGCTGGCCCAGCGCGACACACAGCGCGGCGCGTCGTGGTTTTCAAACGCCCAGCTTGGCCAACCTTCCGACAGGCCGTGTTTGTCGGGGTGGTCGGTCCATACGCCGAGCGCCTGTTTGACCAGCGCCGGGGTGATTTCGGGCGCATAGAGAAAGTCGAAGCTGTAGGCCGAGGACAGGCGGTGCTCGCCCGCGGTATAGGCCTTCATCAAGGGTTCGACATGCGCGCCGCCGATCTCGGCCACGGTGAATACGGCGCCAAACGCGTCGCATGCGGCCCGGATGCGTTCGACAAAGCCGACCACACCCGGGTGGTTCTGACTATGCACCTTGGCCTGATAATCGAACGGGCGGGTGCGGGGTGTGCCATCGTCGGGCGCGGGCGGATTGTCGGTAAACGCCGGGTCGAACATCGCATGGTTGAGTGCATCGAGCCGAAAGCCATCGACGCCGCGTTCCAGCCAGAACCGCAAGGCTGCCAACAGAGCGTCCTGCACCGCCGGATTATGCGCGTTGAGCTGTGGCTGTTCCTTGAGGAACTGGTGCATGTAATATTGGCATCGGCGCGCATCCCACGTCCATGCCGGCCCGCCGAACACCGATTGCCAGTTGTTGGGCGGGGTGCCGTCGGGGTTGGGATCGCGCCAGACGTACCAGTCGGCGGTGGCATTGGTGGCATCGGCGCGCGATGCGATGAACCACGGATGTTGATCCGACGTATGGGCGAACACGAGGTCGATGGTGACCTTGATCCCCAAGGCATGCGCCCGCGCCACGAGCGCGTCGAAATCAGCCAGCGTGCCAAAGCTTGGATCGACGTCGCAATAGTCGGCCACGTCATAGCCGTAATCGGCCATCGGGCTGGTGAAGAACGGCGAAATCCAGATCGCTTCGACGCCAAGGCTCGCGATATGATCCAGCCGCGCGGTGATCCCCGCAAGATCGCCGACGCCATCGCCATTGCTGTCGCAAAAGCTGCGCGGATAGATCTGATAGACGGCGATCCCCCGCCACCATTCCGGCGATGCAGCAGATGAAGCAGGGGATGTCGACATGCGCAAACTCCGAAAGGGGAACCCTTGTCATAGGCAGCCCCCCCGCCCGCGCCAAGGGCGAGCTGTTAGTCAGGCATACGTATGATGGCGAGGTTGGGGCACTGCTTTTGATCGACAGCGATGAAAAATAGGTGGTAGCCATATAGGTGCTTGTCGAGGACGCGCCTGCTGGCCTAGGTCTGGGGATGGAGGACATGAGCGAGGATGCAGAGCCCGGGCAGCAGCCGGTGGCAAGGGGGTGCCCTTTGCCCACTGCGCTGACACCAGCCAGCCTGCGAAAAGGGTGGGAGAGGACGATGTAGCCCGCACCGTGGGCGGCCTGTGCCGCGCCGGTGATGACGAATGATAGCGGAGTTTTTGTCCTTGACCCAAGCCACTAAGCCCGTCGCTAGCGACGCACTCAACGCCATGATCGTCGATGTTCTGCGCCACCGGGTGGGCAAGGACGAGATCGCCGCAAAGCCGCATGACTGGTTCAACGCCGCCGTCTTGTCGGTGCGGGACCGGATTATCGACCGCTGGTTTGAATCGACTCGGCGCACCTATGAGACCGGCGGCAAGCGGGTCTATTACCTCAGCCTCGAATTTCTGATCGGGCGGTTGATGCGCGATGCGCTGTCCAACATGGGCATGACGCGCGAAATCGACGCGGCCTTGCGCGAACAGGGCTATGAACTGGCTCAGTTGGAGGAGCTCGAACCCGATGCCGCGCTGGGCAATGGCGGGCTTGGGCGATTGGCGGCGTGCTTTATGGAAAGCCTCGCCAGCCTCGATATCCCGGCCTACGGCTATGGCATCCGCTATGTGAACGGCATGTTTCGCCAGAGGATCGACGATGGCTGGCAGGTCGAATTGCCCGAAACGTGGTTGGCACATGGCAATCCGTGGGAATTTGACCGCCGTGAAAGCGCCTATCGCATCGGCTTTGGCGGCGAAGTGGTCGAGGCCAATGGCGGCGTGACATGGCATCCAGCCGAACAGGTCGAGGCCAGTGCGGTCGATACGCCGGTGGTGGGCTGGCGCGCGGCGCGGGTCAACACGCTGCGGCTGTGGACGGCGTGGTCGTTGGATCCGCTAAAGCTCGATGCGTTCAACGCGGGCGATCATGCGGGCGCTCTGGCCGATCAAGTCAAGGCCGACAGTCTGGTGCGTGTGCTCTATCCCGCCGACAGCAGCGCGGCGGGGCAGGAATTGCGGTTGCGGCAGGAATACTTCTTCTCGTCGGCCAGCATTCAGGACATCGTGCGCCGCCACGTGCAGGCCTATGGCGATGTGCGGACTTTGCCGGACAAGGCGGCGATCCAACTGAACGACACCCACCCCAGCGTCGCGGTGGCAGAGGTCATGCGCCTCCTCATCGACGTGCATGGGCTGGAATTTGACGAGGCGTGGGACGTGACCAAGCGGACCATCGGCTACACCAACCATACATTGTTGCCCGAGGCGCTGGAAACCTGGCCGCTGCCGCTGTTTGAACGGTTGTTGCCGCGCCATATGCAGATCATCTATGCGATCAACAGCCGGGTGCTGCGAGAGGCGCGCAAGGCGGGGTTGGATAATAACGCGATTGCCGCGATCAGCCTGATCGAGGAAGGTGGCGAGCGGCGCGTGCGGATGGCCAATCTGGCCTTTGTTGGCGCGCATAGCGTCAATGGCGTGGCCGCGCTGCATACCGAATTGATGAAGTCCACGGTGTTCAGCGATCTGCACAAATTGTACCCGACGCGCATCAACAACAAGACCAATGGCGTCACCCCGCGCCGCTGGTTGCAACAGTGTAATCCGGGTCTGACCCGGGTGATCCGCGATGCGATCGGCGAGGAATTCCTCGATGACGCGGAAAAGCTGACGGCGCTGAATGCGCTGGCCGGCGATGCGCAATTGGGCGAGCGGGTGGCCGAGGTGAAGCGGGCAAACAAAGTCGCTCTGTCGAACCATATCAAGCAATTGATGGGCCTGCGCCTCGATCCTGATGCTTTGTTCGATGTGCAGATCAAGCGCATTCACGAATATAAGCGCCAATTGCTGAACCTGATCGAGACGGTCGCGCTGTATGACCAGATCCGCAGCCATCCCGAGCGTGACTGGGTGCCGCGCGTCAAGATCTTTGGCGGCAAGGCGGCATCGTCCTATCACAACGCCAAATTGATCATCAAACTGACCAATGACATCGCCCGCCGCATCAATGCCGATCCCAGCGTCGGCGGTTTGCTCAAGGTGGTGTTCGTCCCCAATTACAACGTCAGCTTTGCCGAACGGATCATTCCCGCCGCCGACCTGTCCGAACAGATCAGCACCGCGGGCATGGAGGCGTCGGGCACCGGCAACATGAAATTCGCGCTGAACGGTGCCTTGACGATCGGCACGCTGGATGGCGCGAATATCGAGATCAAGGATCATGTTGGCGATGACAATATCATCATCTTTGGTCTGACCGCCGAAGAAGTCGCCGCGCGCCGTGCCGATAGCTATAATCCCCGCGCGATCATCGAGGGCAATCGTGAATTGCAGCAAGCGATTGCCGCGATTGCCAGCGGCGTGTTCAGCCATGATGACCCCGACCGGTACAAGGATCTGATGGCGGGGCTGTATGACCATGACTGGTTCATGGTCGCGGCTGATTTCGAAACCTATTCGACGGCGCAACGCGATGTGGATGCGCGCTGGATGGATCAACAGCGCTGGCGTACGTCAGCTATCCGTAATATTGCTAATGTCGGCTGGTTCAGTTCCGACCGCACGATTGGCGAATATGCCAGGGACATTTGGGGCGTTAAGTGAAACCAACGCATTCGGCCATTTCCGCATTACTCGACGGCGTTCATGCCGACCCCTTTGCTTTGCTGGGGGTGCATGATGGGCCGGCGGGATGTTTTGCCCGGGCGATGTTGCCGGGGGCGGAGGTGGCCGAGGCGTTTTCTTTGGGCGGCGAACCGCTGGGAACATTGACGCGGGTTGATGAGCGCGGCCTGTTCGAAGGGCCGATTTCGGGCGCACGGCAGCCGGTCAAATATTGCGCGCGCGGGTTTGGTGCGCAATGGTGGGTGACCGATCCGTACAGCTTTGGCCCGGTACTGGGGCCGCTGGACGATCACCTGATCGCGCAAGGGTCGCATCACCGGCTGTTCGACAAGCTGGGCGCGCATTGCATCGCGCACGAAGGGGCCAGCGGCGTCCATTTCGCGGTCTGGGCGCCGAATGCCCGGTTGGTGAGCTTGGTCGGCGATTTCAACCATTGGGACCACCGTCGCGCGCCGATGCGGCGCCGCGCGGACATTGGTGTGTGGGAAATCTTCATCCCCGACATCGGGCCAGGCCACGCGTATAAATATCGCATCGTGGCCGAGGATGGCCGGGTGCTGCCGCTGAAGGCCGACCCGTTCGGCTTTGCCAGCGAAGTGCGCCCGTCCACCGCGTCGGTCACGGCGCATCCGGTCAAGCTCGACTGGG
>CAIOKP010000350.1 GCA_903858875.1 uncultured Sphingomonadales bacterium | reverse complement strand
GTCGGCGAAGGGCAGGCGCTTGTCCTCTGGCCCGCGCGGATCGTGGCCGGAGGAGATGACGGAAATCGTGCCATCGCCAATCGCCGCGATCACCGCATGGCGGTCGTCTTCGCTACGCAGGGGCGGCGAAAAGCGGCAGAAGGTGCGGAAATCGGCCAGAGCATTGTCCGACAGCATGAAATGCGCCGGCGTCACGCCCGCCGTTACGGCGACGCCGCGTTTCTGCGCCGCGCGAAGGAGGTCGAGCGCGGCTTTGGTCGTGACTTGGCGGATATGCAGCCGCGCGCCCGCCATCTCGGTCAGCGCGATGTCGCGCGCAACGGCCAGTGCCTCCGCCTCCGCCGGGGCCGACGGCAGGCCCAACCGGGTGGCCATTTCGCCCGCTGTGGCGACGGCGGCGCCGGTGATCCCGCCATCCTCGGCATGAGTAACGACAACCAGCCCCAGCATCGCGCAATAGTTGAGCAGGCGCAGCATCGTCCCCGAATCGGGCACCCAGTGGCGCCCGGTCGCAATAGCCTTCGCGCCCGCCTCACGCATCAGCGCGATTTCGGCCAGTTCCTTGCCCTCCAGCGCGCGGGTCGCTGCGCCCAACGGGTGGACCCACAGGTCGGGCTTGCCGCTCTGCGCCGCGTAGCGCACCGAGGACGGGCGATCGAGCGGCGGGTTTTGATCGGGCATCAGCGCCGCGCGGGTGATGCCGCCAAAATGGAACGCCGGCTTGTCGATGGCAAACACGCCAAGATCGACGAGGCCGGGGGCGATCAGTGCGCCCTTGGCGTCAACCACGCGGTCGCCGTCCTGCGCCACGACATCGGGGCCAACCGCGACGATGCGGTCGCCTTCGCACCGGATCGCGCCCTTGGCGGGGGCTGCGGCCGGGCCGACGATGCGGCCATTGGTAATCGTGAGGCCAGCCTGTTTCATGCCCAGCCCTCCACAGCGCGCGCCTTGCGGGTGAGCACTTCCAGACAGGCCATGCGGATGGCGACCCCCATTTCGACCTGTGTGGTGATAGCGCTGCGCCCGACGAGGTCCGCGACGTTCGAATCGATTTCGATGCCGCGGTTCATCGGGCCGGGGTGCATGACCAGCGCGTCCGGCGCCGCCTTGGCCAACCGGTCGAGCGACAGGCCATAGAGGTGGCGATATTCGCGCGGGGAGGGGATGAATTGCCCCTGCATCCGCTCGTTTTGCAGGCGGAGCATCATCACCACATCAGCGCCTTTTAACGCCGTGTCGAAATCGTGGAACGGCGTCACGCGCATCCGTTCAATATCGGCGGGCATCAGGGCGGGCGGCGCGCAAACCCGAACATTGGCGCCCAGTGCTGTCAGCGCCAGCATGTTCGACCGCGCCACCCGGCTGTGCAGAATATCGCCGCAGATGGTGACGGTCAGGCCAACAAATGTGCCCTTGGCATGGCGAATGGTCAGCGCGTCGAGCAGCCCTTGCGTCGGGTGTTCATGCTGGCCATCGCCGGCGTTCAGCACGGGGCAATCGACCTTGCCCGCGATCAGCCGCACCGCGCCTGAACTGGCGTGGCGGATGACGATCGCATCGGCCCGCATCGCGTTCAGCGTCATCGCCGTATCGATCAGCGTTTCGCCCTTTTTGACGCTGCTGGTCGCGGCCTGCATATTGACGACATCGGCGCCGAGCCGCTTGCCGGCGATTTCGAACGACAACAGCGTGCGCGTCGAATTTTCGAAAAAAGCGTTGATGATCGTCAGGCCACGCAGGGACTCGACTCGCTTTTTGGGCTGGCGATTGAGGTCCACCCATTGCTCCGCTTCGTCGAGCAGGAACAGGATTTCATGCGGCGCCAGCCCGGCAATGCCGAGCAGTCCACCGTGGGGAAAGGCAGCCGAGCCAGCTGGATAGCGGCCCGCAGCCTGGGCGGTCGGGGCGGGAGGTGTCTGTGATGTCATTGAAGCCAGCGACTTAAACCTGTGCACGCGCCGCATCAAGCGGCTTTGCGTCACTATCCACTTGTCTGTAGAGTGGACAGGCAAGGAGAGTCCCCATGAATTTCGCGCACAAGGTCTGGCGAGTATTGGTCGCGGTCAAGGACGGCCTGGTGCTGGCGCTGATGCTGTTGTTTTTCGGCGCGCTTTACGGAGCGTTGACCGCCCGGCCGGCGGCGGTGCCAAAGCGCGAGGGGGCTTTGCTGATCCGGCTGGATGGGCAAGTCGTCGAGGAAACGCAAAAGGTCGAGTGGCAGCAATTGCTGTCCGGCGGCGATGATGTGGCCGAAGTGCGCGAACGCGACGTGGTGCGGGCGCTGCGCGGCGCGGTGAGCGATTCCAAGGTGCGCGCCGTGGTGATCGACCTGTCGAAATTCGCCGGGGCCGGGTTCGTCCACGCGCAGGATATCGGCGCGGCGATGGACCGGTTGCGCGCCGCCAACAAGCCGGTGCTGGTCTATGGCACGATGATCGGCGGCAATGGCGTGCTGATCGCGGCCCATGCCAGCGAGGTGTGGATCGACCCGCTGGGCGGTGCCTATGTCGAAGGGCTGGGCGGGGAACATCTGTATTATGGCAAATTGCTCGAACGGTTGAAGGTGACCGCGCATATCTTCCGCGTCGGTACCTACAAAGATTACGTCGAGCCCTATTTCCGTAACGATATGTCCGAGCCGTCGCGCGCCGCGCGCAAGGCGCTGTATGGCGCGGTGTGGCAGCAGTGGCGCGATGATGTCGCCAAGGCGCGGCCCAAGGCGCAGATCGACCGCGTGGTGGCCGACCCGGTGGGCTGGTTCAAGGCGTCGGGCGGCGATGCGGCGCAGGCCAGCCTTGCCGCGGGCCTGGTCGATCACCTGGGCACGCCGGCGGAATTTGGCGCCCATGTCGCCAAATTGGCGGGTGAGGATCGCACCGACAAGCGACCGGGCGCCTATGCGCATATGACGCTGGGGCAATGGCTGGCGGCGAATCGTCCGGCGAATAATGGCAAGGCGATTGGTGTCGTCACCATCGCGGGCGAAATCACCGATGACAAGGCCGGTCCGGGCAGCGCGGGCGGTGAACGAATCGCCAAACTGATCGACGCGGCCGAGGGCAGGAAGCTGGCCGCGCTGGTCATCCGGGTCGATTCGCCGGGGGGATCGGTGACCGGGTCCGAGGCGATCCGCACCGCGATCCTGCGGCAAAAGGCGCGCGGGCTTCCGGTGATCGTCTCGATGGCGAATGTCGCGGCCAGCGGCGGTTATTGGGTGTCGACGCCGGGCACGCGGATCTTTGCCGAGCCGGGCACGATCACCGGTTCGATCGGCATCTTTGCCGTGGTGCCGAGCTTTGAAAAGGCGCTGGCGGCATGGGGTGTCAACGGCGACGGGGTGCGCACGACGCCGCTGTCGGGGCAGCCCGATGTGTTGACCGGGCTGACGCCCGAAATCGAGGCGATTTTGCAGGCCAATATCGAGGCGGGCTATGGCCGGTTTGTCGGGCTGGTCGCGGCATCGCGCCACAAGACCCCGGCACAGATCAACCAGATCGCGCAGGGCCGCGTGTGGGACGGCGGCACCGCGCGCCAGATCGGTCTGGTCGATCAATTCGGCGGGATCGACGATGCGCTGGCCTATGCCGCCAAGGCGGCCAAATTGGACGATGGCGATTGGCATGCCGAATATCTGGGCGCCGATACCGGACCGCTGGGCCGCTGGGTGCAACATATGCGGCAGAGCGAGGATGGCGATAGTCCCAACGAGCCGAATGGCAATGATTGGGCAGGCATGGTCGCCATGCATCAGCGTCGCCAGATGGCCGGGATGATCGGTGATGTCGACCGGTTGATGGGCGCTGGCGGGGCGCAGGCCTATTGCCTCGACTGTGCTGCTTTGCCGGGTAATGGGTCGCATCATGGACCGGTGCGGGGCCTGTCAGGGCTGGGCTGGCGGGTCGCGGCGTGGCTGGGGGTATTGGGCGGCCAGTGAAGGCGCATCGGTGATCGGTGCTTGCCCTTTCAAATTAAGCACTCTAAGGGCGACCCCCTGAATTTCTGTAGCTTCGACGCAGATGCGGGCGTGGCGGAACTGGTAGACGCGCTGGATTTAGGTTCCAGTATCGCAAGATGTGGGGGTTCGAATCCCTTCGCCCGCACCAGTTTTCGCCCAGGCGCCGATGGCGTAGCGTATGTGCGCTTTGGGGCGGCAAATTGGGAAGGCGTTTGAATATCATGCAGATTGTCGAAACCAGCAACGAGGGTCTCAAGCGCGCCTATACGGTGACGATCCCCGCCAGCGTCATCGCGGCCAAGGTCGAAAGCGAGGTCGTTCGCATGGCTCCGCAGGTCCGCTTGCCGGGCTTTCGTCCGGGCAAGGTGCCTGCGAACCTGCTGAAGAAAATGCACGGCCCCTCGCTCCACCAGGAAGCGTTGCAGGGCTCGATTCGCGACGCGATGGACAAGTTGGTCGCCGACCAGCAGCTGCGCCCCGCAACCCAGCCCGACGTGGCGCTGGGCGAAGGCTATGCCGAGGGCCAGGACGTGACGCTGACCGTGTCGCTCGAAGTTCTGCCGACCATCGCAACGCCGGACCTGTCGGGCCTGAAGCTTGAAAAGCTGACCGTGCCAGTGTCGGATGCCGAAGTGCTCGAAGCTGTCACGCGCATCGCGGGCAGCGCCAAGCGTTTCGTCGACGCCCCCGAGGGCAAGGCCGCTGAAACCGGTGACCAGCTGACGATCGACTTCCTCGGCAAGCTGGACGGCGTCGAATTCGACGGCGGCAAGGCCGAAGACGCAGCGCTGGAAATCGGCGCAGGTCGCTTCATTCCGGGCTTTGAAGAGCAGCTGACGGGCGCCGTCGCTGGTGAAGAGCGCGTCATTACCGTGACCTTCCCGGCCGATTATCAGGCGGCGCATCTCGCTGGCAAGGACGCCACGTTCGACATCACCGTCAAGTCGGTGAAGGTCGCTGGCGAAACCGTGATCGACGACGAATTCGCCAAGTCGCTGGGCCTGACCGATCTCGAGCAGCTCAACGGCGTGCTGCGCGGCCAGCTGGAGCAGGAAACTGCCGGCCAGACCCGCACCCAGATGAAGCGCCAATTGCTCGACATCCTTGCCGAGGGCCACGATTTCGACGTGCCGCCGAGCATGGTTGAGGCCGAGTTCAACCAGATCTGGCAGCAGTTGACCAACGAAGCCGGCAACGAGGAAGACCCCGTTGCAGCTCTGGCCGAAATCGAAGCCGAGAAGGAAGATTACCGCGGTATCGCCGTGCGTCGCGTGCGCCTCGGTCTGTTGCTGTCGGAAATCGGCCAGTCGAACGGTATCGAAGTGACCGGTCAGGAAATGCAGATGCTGGTCGCACAGGCCGCTCAGCAATATCGTCAGGAAGACCGTCAGCGTTTTGCCGAATATATCCAGTCGGATCCGCTCGCCGCTGCCCAACTGCGCGCGCCGCTGTATGAGGAAAAGGTCGTCGACTTCCTGTTCGACAAAGCCGAAGTTACCGAGCGTGAAGTCACCAAGGAAGAGCTGACCGCCGCGATCGAGGCCGAAGAAGGCGACGCCGGCCACGTGCATGGTCCCGATTGCGATCACGGGCATGACGCCAAGCCTGCCAAGAAGAAGGCTGCGACCAAGAAGGCGGCTAGTGCTGACGAAGAAGCCAAGCCTGCCAAGAAGGCAGCGCCGAAGAAGAAGGCCGCTGCTGAGGGCGAGGAAGCCGCTGTTGAGGCCGCTCCCAAGAAGAAGGCTGCGTCCAAGAAGAAGGCCGCTGACGCCGAATAAGGCACAGCGCCTGAGGGCATAGAAAAAGGCCCGGTTCCTGTGATGGGAACCGGGCCTTTTTCGTTTTGAAGGGGTAGGGGCCGGAAGCCATCGCCCGCTGCACCCGCGATACGCCCTCTGGCAAGAGCGATGTGCTGCAGACGATAGCCCCCAAATCTATCCCTTACGCCTTAAACCCCGCGTATCGCGTCGCGTCACACCAATTGCCATGCAACCCCGACCGCAACCGGAACGGCAGCTTGGCACGCCCAACAGGGCCGTCCTCCAACCGCAGCGCGTCGAGCACAACGAGGTCGGAGTAATTGGTGACAAGGTTGTCGACCACCGCGATGATCCAGCCGTCGCCTTCGGGGCTGTCGGGGGTGCGGGGCACGAAGCACGGTTCCTGGATCATGCAGTGCGGGCCGGCCCACCACGAATCCTGCGCGCCGGTCGCGTGGTCGATATGGCCGATGCGGTTCATGCGAAAGCCTGAGGCGCGGGCGCCAGGGAACTCGACCGGCATGTCGAGATCCATCACCAGCATCCAGCCGTGGCGATAGGGCTGGCCGACATAGCGTTCGTCGATGCGGGGGAATTCGTCGATCCATTCGGACAGTTTTTCAACCTTGCTGAATTCGCTGCTGGTGCTGCCCAGATCGACGGTCCAGCGGTGCAGGAACGGCCGGCCAGCCACCGGGTCGAATGGCGCGCCGTGGATGTCGGGGAAAAAAGGAAAGGAGTTGTTGACGGCTTGCGGCGTGTCAAAATGGATTTTGGTGCCGTCTTCGAACGCGTTCATCACGTGGCTGGCAAAGACCGTCTTGGGGGCCTTGAACCAGCGGATGTCCTTGCCCGACGCGCCCGCCCCGCGTGGCAATACGCCGATATAGACCGGCAAGGTGGTGTCAAAACCGAAGTGCGGCAGGCCAGCTTTCAACCGGTCCCAGTTGCTGGTCGAGGGCACGATATGGAAAATGGCGTAATTTTCGGTCAGGCCATAATCGTGCATCATGCAATAGTACGGTACCTCGAAAAAGGTTTCGTACAGCACGTTTCCAGCTGGGTCGATTTCGAAGAAGCTGCAATCGGTGGTTAACAACCCGGTGGCCGCATAGCCAAAGTTGCAAAAATTCCCGGTGACCGGATCGATCTTGCCGTGGGCGGAAAAAGTCTGGTTTTTGATCTTGCCGTCGAAATTGGTGAAGCCGGTGGTCTCGAGCGTCATCGGGTCCATGATGAGGCAGGGGCCGTCCTCCTTCATCGCATAGAGCTGCCCTGCGTGGACCATCACATTGGTGTTGGTGGTCGATCGGATCATGCCTTTGACCGCGTCATCGTCGGTCAAGGGATTGCGATAGGCGCCGAATAGCGATTTGCCTGCGGCGCGCTCGATTTTCCATTTATCGGTTTGGGCATAGCGTTGTTTGAAGTCGACCTTGCCATCGTGAAAATGGAACAGGCTGATCATGCCATCGCCGTTAAAGAACTGATCTTCTGAGAATTTTGGTGGAAATTGAGCGTCGGGGTGGACGCGGTGGAACGTGCCGTTCATCGACGATGGAATCTCGCCTTCGATCTCCATGTCGAGAATATCGCCTTCGATCCGCACG
>CAIOKP010000349.1 GCA_903858875.1 uncultured Sphingomonadales bacterium | reverse complement strand
GTTTTCCTCAGGTGAGAACAGGTGTGTGGTCACGCCAAGGGCGACCAGCGCCCCGATGATCTGTGCCACGATAAAGCCGCCAACGCTGGATGGCGCGATACCGGCGAACGTGGCGCTCATTGATCGGGCGATGGTAATGGCCGGATTGGCAAAACTGGTCGAAGACGTGAACCAATAGGCGGCGGTGATGTAGAGCGCCACGCTGGCGGGAAGCCAAGTTCGGCGGTGTCGCACTGTCCCAAGGATGGTCATCACCAAACCAAACGTCGCCACGCCTTCGCCCAGCCATTGGCCCGGTCCGCTGCGGATATGCGGCGATATTTGCAAAATGGGCAGATCGAACATGGCATGCGCCGTCCACACGCCGACCACGCCGCCGACCAATTGCGCCACCACATAGGCCAGCGCGCCAGGCGTCGCGATATCTCCCCGCAGCCGCATCACCAGCGTCACCGCCGGGTTGAAATGCGCGCCAGACACCGGCTCCAGCATCGTGAGGAGAACAAACAGCATCGCCCCCGTCGCCAGCGTATTACCGAGCAGCGCGAGCGCTTCATTACCGCCGGACAGCCGCTGCGCCATAATCCCTGAACCGATGACCGTCGCAAATAACAGAAAGCTGCCGATAGCTTCGGCGGACAATGCCCGGGGCATTATGCGGGACTTATCCGCTGGCCATCGGCATCCACCACCCGTTCGCCATCCTCCTTGGTGAAAGCGCGGGTCTGGGCGGTTGGGATAAGGTCGAGTACCGTTTCGGACGGGCGGCACAATTTCACCCCTAACGGCGAGACGACCAACGGACGATTGATCAGGATCGGGTGTGCGATCATGGCATCGATCAATTGATCATCGGTCAGATCAGGATTGCCAAGCCCAAGGTCGCCATAGGGCGTCCCCTTTTCGCGCAACAGCGCGCGCGGGGTGAGCCAGGCGCGGGCAATCAGGCTTTCCAGCATAGCGCGCGAGGGCGGGGTTTTGAGATATTCGATCACGTGTGGCTCGATCCCCGCATTGCGGATCATCGCCAGCGCGTTGCGCGACGTGCCACATGCCGGGTTGTGATAGATAATGATGTCGGTGCTCATGCCACATCCTTTGGGTTGGCCGGTGGGCAGCAGGCGATGAATTCGGTGCAAGGCACGCCACCGCAGCAATTTTCGGTGAGATATCCCATCAGGGCATTCATCGCTGGATAGTTGGCTGTATAGATGATCTGCCGGCTCTGACGGCGTTGAGCCACCAGCCCCGCATTAGCCAGCGCGGCGAGGTGGAAGCTCAATGAGGAAGCGGCAACGCCCAAGCTTTCCGCAATCGCTCCGGCGGGCAGACCATTTTCCCCGGCCTGCACCAACAGGCGGAAAGCGGCGAGCCGGTGTTCCTGCGCCAAGGCGCCGAGCGCACGCAGGACGAGGGGGGCATCCATCTCTATCTCCATATTTCCACAATTATTGAAGTATAAGAATTGTGCGAACTGGTCAATATCCGTCACGGAGGGTGCGCTGGAAAAGTAGCCGGGACTAGGCTAGGCGATCGACCCATGACCAAACAGTTCGAACGCCACCGGCAGGCCTGGACCGCCGAAGAAATCCAGAAGCTGCATCAATTCGCCAAGAAGGGCATGGCGCTCAAGGCCATCTCCAAGGCGCTGACCCGCAGCGAGGAGTCGGTCAAGGACCGGGCCAAGCTCGACCAATTGAGCATTGCCAAACTGCGCTAACCCGCCGCGAGGCGATAGCCGATCCCTGGATCGTTCAGCAGCAAGGCCGGGTGCGCCGGGTTCTCTTCCAGCTTTGCGCGCAGGCCGCGCATCGTCACGCGCAGATATTCGATATCCTCGATATGGGCCGCGCCCCAAACGCTGCTCAGCAATTGGCCGTGGGTGACCACCCGGCCGGGGTAACGCGCCAATTCTGCGAAAACGCCGTATTCTTTGGGGGTTAGCCGCACCTCTGCGCCATGGCGGGTTACCCGCCGTGCCGCCGCGTCAAAGCTGATGGCGCCGGTGGTGATCGGCGTGCCGCCCCCGCCGCCATGGTGACGCAATGCCACCCGCACACGCGCCAGCAATTCGGCCGTATCGAACGGCTTTGTAACATAATCGTCCGCGCCAAGATCTAGCGCGCACACCTTCTCTTCCGTGCCGTCGCGCGCGGTCAGCACGATCACCGCGCGCCCCATCGCCTTGATCAGCGGCACCAGTTCGATCCCGTCGCGATCGGGCAGGCCCAGATCGAGCAACACCAGCGCGCAACCCACGCGCCGCGCCAATGCCAAGGCTTCGGCGGCATTGGTGGCCTCGTTGCTCGGCTCCCCGGCCCGCTCCAGCGCGCCGCGAACCAGTCGGCGGATCGCGGGTTCATCATCGACGATCAGGATACGCGGGGTCATGATGCGGCCTCTGCTGGCATGGTTTTGCGGATCAGGGCTGGGGGCCAAAGCAAGGCGAAGCGGGACCCTTGGGCGTCGGTGCGATTGCTTGCCGTTACGCCCAGCCCCATTGCGTCGGCAAACCCCTTGACGATGGCCAGACCAAGTCCGGTGCCGCCCTTCTGATCGCCGCCTTCCCCCCGGCGAAACCGCTCGAACAGGTGGATTTCGGCGCCAGCGGGCAGGCCCGGCCCCTCATCGGTGATCGACAGGGACAGGCCGTCGCGGGTGCGTGCCGCCTCGGCGCGGATAACCGTGCCGACTGGCGCATATTTGGCCGCATTGTCGAGCAGGTTGACCAGAACATGATGCAACATTCGCGGGTCAGCCTCGACCAGCGGCAGACTGGGCGGCACTGCCAGCACCAGTTGGTGCTGCGCCAATTCGCTCCGCAAATCATGGGCCGCCGCCGCCACCGCGTCGGTCAGGTCCACCGGCTCATGCCTGACGGACAACGAACCGCTTTCGATCCGGGTCATTTCCACCAGATCGTTGAGCAGCCGGCGCAAACGATACGCCTGTTCGCGCAATGTCTGCGCATTTGCCGATGGCGGCTGCTCGCTGGCCAAGGCTTCGGCGGCGGCAACGATTGCGGTCAGGGGCGTTTTCAAATCATGGCCCAGCGATGCCACCAGCGTCGCCCGCAAATCGTCGCGCTGTTCCAAGGCCTCAGCACGGCGGGCCTGTTGTTCAAGTTGCAACCGCTCATGCGCCAACGCCGCTTGCCCGACCAGCGTGGCGAACAGCACCCGGCGGTCAGGCGACAGCGGCGCGCCCGATTCCGCCGAATTGATCCCCAGCACCGCCAGCACGCCCAGCGATGTCTTGAGCGGGTGGAACTGCCAATCCGCCGCCGCCAGCGTGGCGGTTGAACGCCCGGCCAATTCGCCGCGGTGCAAGGCCCAATCGGCGGCGGCGATGTCCAGCGGCGTCAGCATTGGATCGGCCGGATGCGCCGCGATCAAGCGCGGGCCATGGTCCGATCCGGTCAGCACCACGCTGCTCACATCCAGCAACGCCGACACTTCCTCGCACGTGGCCAACGACGTGCCGACCTCGTCCGCGACAATGCCCAACCGTTGACCAAAGGCCGCAATCGCCGCGTTTTCGGCCGCCATTCGCGCGCCGACATTGGCCTCGCGGCGCAATCGTCCGGCCATCTGGCTGGCGATGATCCCTACCCCTACCAGCACGAGAAAGGTCACGAAATTCTGCGGATCCTGAATAGTCAGCGTGTAGATCGGCGGCAGGAAGAAGAAATTATAGGCGAGCGCCGCACCCAGCGAGGCCAGCATCGCGGGGCGCAGCCCCAGCAAGGTCGCCGCCGCGATCACCGGTACCAGATAGATCATGTCGATAGCGTTGGTACCCACGATCGGTTGCAACAGCACATTGGCCAGCGTGGTGAGCGCTACCATCACCACGGCCAACGCATAGCTGGCCCAAGGCGTGCGGCGGGGCACCAGCACATCGGGCTGATCGGCCTCGGCCAGCGGCAACACATGGACCGCCATATTGGGCAGGCTGCGTACCAGCCGGTCGACGACCGATCCGTGGCGCCATTCAAACCAGACGCTCCGCCGCGCCTTGCCCAACACCAGCATGGTGGCATGGGTTTGCATGACCTGGGCGCGCAACCCCTGTTCGACCGAGGCGGCCGGCACCGTCGCAATCGTCCCGCCCAGTTCTGCGGCTAGGTTCAATGCAGCGGCCAGGCGCGCCCGTGCGGCATGCCCCAGCATTTCTGTGCGCGGTGTTTCCACGGTGACTGCCGTCCATGGCGCACGCATCGCATCGGCCAGCCGCCGGGTGGCCCGGACCAGCCGCCCGGTGCCGGGGTGATCGCTCAGGCCGACCACTATCCTTTCGCTGGCCGCCCAATTGCCCGCCTCGCCCGACAGCGCGATATGGTCGAGCATCTGGCGATCGACGGTCTGTGCCGCCCGCCGCAAGGCCAATTCGCGCAGCGCCGACAGGTTCGACTTGGAAAAGAAATGCACCAGCGCGCGGCTGGCCTCCTGCGGGACATAGACCTTGCCCTCTTTCAGCCGGGTGATCAGCTCGTCCGGCGGCAGGTCGATGACCTCGATCTCGGCATCATCGAGGATAGCATCGGGCACGGTTTCGCGCACCCGCACCCGCGTAAAACCGGCAACCAGGTCGTTCAGGCTCTCGATATGCTGGATATTCAGCGTCGAGACGACATCGATGCCCGCATCGCGCAATTCCTCGACATCCTGCCACCGCTTGGGATGCCGGCTGCCGATCGCGTTGGTATGCGCCAATTCGTCGATCAACGCGACTTGTGGTGCGCGGGCCAGCATGGCGTCGAGATCGAACTCGCTCTGTTGATGCCCGCCATGTTCGATGATCCGGCGCGGCAACATTTCGAACGGCGCGGTTAGCGCAATGGTCTCGGCGCGGCCGTGTGTCTCGATGATCCCGGCGACGACATCGCGGCCATCGGCCAACATCCGCGCGCCTTGATGGAGCATTTCATAGGTCTTGCCGACCCCCGGCGCCGCGCCCAAAAAGATCTTGAGGCGGCCCCGCGTTTCGCGCCGGGCCACCTTGAGCAGGGCATCGGGAGAGGGCCGCTGGTCATCGCTCACGGCGCGATCATACGCCCGTTTGCATCCAGCTGTCGATTGATCTGCAACACATTGAGGTGCGCCGCGCCGATGACCCCCAGAACCGGCGGCGTGGTCGCGGCGGCGATCATCTGGCGCAGTTTGGCCGGATCGATCCCCCGCGCCCGCGCGATGCGGGGCACTTGCACCAGCGCGGCCTGTGGCGTGATATC
This sequence comes from uncultured Sphingomonadales bacterium, assembly GCA_903858875.1. Classification (GTDB taxonomy): domain Bacteria; phylum Pseudomonadota; class Alphaproteobacteria; order Sphingomonadales; family Sphingomonadaceae; genus Novosphingobium. The sequence goes on along the minus strand of CAIOKP010000349.1, from coordinate 2,094 downwards.
TGGATCAAGGCCAGAGCCGCTGGCGGTCACCAGATCGGCGGGGATCGGCCCTGATACGCCTGCTTGGCGCAAGGCTCCGACATCGCCGGTGATGCGGTCGGCCAAGGCCTTTGCACCGGGCGCCAGATTGCTGCCAGTGGAGGAGGACGCGTCATAGCCACTTTTGCCCGCCGCCGACGGGCGGGCGTGGAAATAGCGGGCTTGCGTGAATGTCTGGCCGATCAGTGCGGAACCGATGACATGGCCGTTCTGGCGGATGAGGCTACCATTGGCGGCCGCCGGCATGGTGGCCTGCGCGATGGCCGTGATCAACAGCGGATAGGCCAAGCCCGTCAACGCTGTGAAAAACGCCAGCAGGACAAAGGTGGGCCGCAGCGCGGCGCGAAGTTCGGCGAACATCGAAAACAATCCTTTCGCGTCAGGCGATTTGAGTAGCGGTGACGATTATGTCGATCAGCTTGATGCCGATAAACGGTGCGATCAGCCCGCCCACACCATAGATGGCCAGATTGCGCGCCAGCAGATCCCCCGCCGGCGCCGGGCGATAGCGCACCCCCTTCAACGCCAGCGGAACCAACGCCGGGATGATCAGCGCGTTAAAGATGATCGCCGACAGGATTGCGCTCTTCGGGCTGCCCAGCGCCATCACATTCAGCCCGCCCAGCGAGGGATACAGCACCACGAAAATCGCCGGCAGAATGGCGAAATATTTCGCAACATCGTTCGAGATCGAAAACGTGGTCAGCGCGCCGCGCGTCATCAGCAATTGCTTGCCAAGCCCCACGATCTCGATGAGCTTGGTCGGGTCGCTGTCGAGGTCGACCATATTGCCCGCTTCACGTGCGGCCTGTGTCCCGGTGTTCATCGCCACGCCGACATCGGATTGGGCCAGGGCCGGCGCGTCATTGGTGCCATCGCCGCACATCGCGACCAACCGCCCACCTGCCTGTTCGGTGCGGATCAGCGCGAGTTTGTGTTCGGGCGTCGCTTCGGCGAGGAAGTCATCCACCCCGCTTTCGGCGGCGATGCTGGCGGCGGTCAGCGGGTTGTCGCCGGTGATCATCACCGTGCGGATGCCCATCCGGCGCAATTCGCCAAAGCGTTCGCGAATACCGGCTTTGACGATATCCTTCAGGTGGACAACGCCCAGCAACCTTGCGCCATCGGCCACCGCCAACGGGGTGCCGCCGGATCGTGCGATGGCGTTGGCGATCTCGGTCAACGCTTCGGCGCCGGCCACATCACCCAACCGGCGCAACACGGCATCAACTGCCCCCTTGATCACTTCGCGCTGGCCCAGTTTTACGCCTGATACGCGGGTTTGCGACGTAAAGGCGATGGGCTCGGCGCCCTTGGGCATGGGCGCGCCGGCCCCGGCCAGGTCGACGCCAGCCAGCACCACTATCGAGCGGCCTTCGGGCGTCTCATCGGCAAGGCTGGCGAGCCGGGCCAGCCTCGCAAGGTCCGCCGCACTGACCCCGGGCACCGGGATGAAGGCTGTGGCCTGCCGGTCGCCGATGGTAATCGTGCCGGTCTTGTCGAGCAACAGGACGTCGATGTCGCCTGCCGCTTCCACCGCGCGGCCCGATTTGGCCAGTACGTTGAACCGTACCAACCGGTCCATGCCGGCAATACCGATGGCCGACAGCAAGGCGGAAATGGTCGTCGGGATCAGCGTGACAAAGAGAGCCACCAATACAGGCACACCAATCGCGCCGCCCGCATAGGCCGCAAAGGCAGGCAAGCTGACCACGGCGAACAAAAAGATCAGCGTCAACCCCGCGAGCAGAATGGTCAGCGCGATCTCATTTGGCGTCTTCTGTCGCTGCGCGCCTTCGACCAGCGCGATCATGCGGTCGAGAAAGCCCTCGCCTGCGCCCGCTGTGACCCGCACGCGGATATGGTCGGCAATAACGCGGGTGCCAGCCGTGACGGCGGAGCGATCCCCGCCCGCCTCGCGGATCACAGGCGCGCTCTCGCCAGTGATCGCGGCCTCGTTGACCGAGGCGATGCCGGCGACCACCTCGCCATCGGCGGGGATCAGGTCACCCGTTTCGACCAGCACCTCATCGCCCACGTTCAACCGGTGCGCCG
>CAIOKP010000348.1 GCA_903858875.1 uncultured Sphingomonadales bacterium | reverse complement strand
CCATCTCCTCGACATCGATAGCGTAGCCGGCAACGCCTTCCTCGCCCAAGGGCAGGTCCGACACACGCAAAGCCCGGCGCTGGCCCGCAATGGTCGCGGCCAGCATCCGTTCGACCGGCTGCTTGCGGCTGGTCGCCTCGGCAGCAATTTCGGCCGGAGTCTTGCCGTCGATCCGCTCGATCAATTCGATGCCGTCGGCGACCACCTGATCGGCGGTATCGCCCGCCACGGCGCGAACATAGGCGGAGTTTACCAGACGCAATTCGCCGCTGGGCGCCCGAAACCACATTGGGATCGGCGCCGCCTCGATCAAGCCGACGAGCGCGGCAAAATCGCTCCGTGCCCGGCCCGCTTCGGCGCGCATCTGGGTCAGTTGGGTTTCGGCATCGCTGGCATCAAACACCCAGATCTGCGCCGATCCGGCAGGCGCCACCTGTGGATCAGCAAGGCAGCCCCGCAGCGCAAGACTCCGCCGCGACCCCCGGGGCGAAATCGACAAGCGGAACGGGCGCGACGTCTTTTGTGCCAGACGAACCGCCTCAGTCAGCGCGGCCAACTGATCAGCGCCCAACCCGCGGTCGGGCGTATCGCCACCGCCGCGCCCGGTATGAACGCCGTCCAGTTCGGACAAAAACTGCGGCATCGACTCAAAACCCAGCCAGGCAGCCAAGCGGTCTGACCCCTCAACCCGCCCATCTGTGCGCACAATCAACATCTGCGCCGGGGCCTCGTCCACCATCCGCGCCAAGCGTCGTGCCTGTCGCAAGGCGCTGTCCGCGCTGCGCCGGCGCGTCAGCGCGGCCAATACCGCCCAACCGGCGGCCAGCGTCCATCCGGCCAGCATCAGGCCGATCCATATTATGGCAAGCGGGGAAAGGATCATCGCCCATGGAGCTAGGCGGACGGACGGGCAAAGACAATGGGCGCGGCGTCGAATTCCACGGGGATTTGGGGGGCAACGCGGTCGACGCAGGGGGGCGTTGCCCCGTGCCCCCTCGTGATGCCTTCTGGCGATGGGTGCGGCTTAGGGCGAGCAGCGCGGGTGAATGCTCTATCGCGGGGCCGCTTGACGAGCGCGCAGACCCCGGCACCGACGCCATAGCCCCACATAGAAACGCCCCGGAAAGGACTAACCCTTCCGAGGCGTTTTCCGTTATATTACAGCTAGATCAATAACGATAGTGATCTGGCTTGAAAGGCCCGGAAACCGGCACGCTGATATAATCGGCCTGCTTCTTCGACAGCTGCGTCAGCTTCACGCCCAGCTTTTCGAGGTGGAGCGCGGCGACCTTTTCGTCGAGATGCTTGGGCAGGACATAGACGTCGTTCTTGTACTGCTCCGGCCGGGTGTACAATTCGATCTGGGCCAGCGTCTGGTTGGTAAAGCTGGCCGACATCACAAAGCTGGGGTGGCCGGTCGCGCAGCCCAGGTTCACCAGACGGCCCTTGGCCAGCATGATGATCTGCTTGCCATCGGGGAAAGTGACGAGGTCAGTGCCCGGCTTCACTTCGGTCCACTGATAGTTCGACAGCGCGGCAATCTGGATCTCGCTGTCGAAGTGGCCGATGTTGCAGACGATGGCCATCGACTTCATCGCGGCCATGTGTTCGGCGGTGAT
>CAIOKP010000347.1 GCA_903858875.1 uncultured Sphingomonadales bacterium | reverse complement strand
CCCGATGCGTTGACAGCAGCAAAGCCCCACACGCCGCCAGGATGTACAGGCATGAAATCAGGAAATTTCCGGTCACCGGATTGCGATAGGCAATCGAATGACACTGTATGAACGTCCGGCTGGGCCAAGCGACCAACCCGACGACATCCCACACACAAGCAATCGCGCCGATGCAGACCAATACGAGGATTGCGCGGCGTCGCCAGCCTGCCGGTTCCATCAGCACGACGGCAACGGGCATCAACAGCGGCAGGATGCCCTGGGCGTAGAACATGAACAGGAACGCGACGTGGTCGAGTGCCACGTTGCCGATTTTGCCCTCCAATCCCAGCCAGACAAAGCCTTCGCACAATTGGTGCACGGCAAACAGCAACGGCACGGCAGCGAACAGCAAGGTTCGCGGCTCGCGCACGTGCCGCAATGTCGCCAGCCCGATCGTTCCTATCAGGCCTGATGCAATGAAACTGGCCGTCGGCGAAAAGCACATCGGGATTATCCTCTGACTGCCAGGACAATCCCTGTTGATCGTGTCGGGACCCCCATAGCCAGCGCCGCCACCAAACGGCAATTGCGCAGACGGTGATTGGGTAGTTTCCGATAGTGGCTGGTGGGGTTGCTGGCGCGCAGCCTTACGTTTGACGGTTCGCGATTGGCTGTCTGTCTTTCGCCCCGCCCAGACCCCGGAGACCAACGTGACCGAAACATTTTTTCCGGAAAAATTTGCCGATAAGGCTGATACGACAGGTGTGGAGCTCAGTTCGGCGCCAGTTGATGCGGCGCTCGCCTTGCCTTCGCGTGCCTGGGGTGCGTTGCGCGAGGACGGGCCGATCCAGCCGATGGTTGTCGAGCGACGCGCGCTGTTGCCCGATGATGTCGCGATCGACATCCTCTATTGCGGCGTCTGCCACAGCGACATCCATATGGTCCGCGGCGAATGGGGCGAGCAAGCGTATCCGTTGGTCCCGGGCCACGAATTCGTCGGTCGCGTAACCGCAGTAGGACCCGACGTGACCCGGTTCGTGCCCGGGGATTTCGCAGGTGTGGGGTGCATGGTCGACAGTTGCTGTGCATGCGACAATTGCAACGCCGGGCTGGAACAATATTGCACCGCCGGCGCAACGTTGACGTATGCCTCTGCCGACCCGCGCGGCCCAGGATACACCATGGGCGGCTATTCCGAACGCATCGTGGTGCGCGACCGGTTTGTGGTCAAAATTCCCGATGGGGCCGATCTGGCCACGACCGCCCCGTTGTTATGTTCGGGGATTACAACATTCTCGCCGATGCAACACTGGCGCCTTAGTTCGGGTCAGCGCTTTGCCGTGATTGGCCTGGGCGGATTGGGCCATATGGCGTTGAAACTCGCGGTGCATCGCGGGGCTGAGGCGACGGTGTTTACCACCAGCGCCGACAAGGCCAAGGACGCCTTTGCCATGGGCGCCACCGATGTGGTGGTTTGGCATCCCGCAGCACACGATCCCATTCCCCACGCGAGGGAATTGGCCAAGCGATTCGATTTCATGCTTTCGACCATTCCTTCGCCTTTTGACATAGCGCCGTTCCTGCCCCTTGTCCGGCAGGATGGAGCGTTCGTAAATGTCGGTGCGCCGGGTCTGATTGGCGGCGTGACTGGTGGCGCGCTGTGGGATCAGCGACGATCGCTGGTCGGATCATGTATCGGTGGCATGCCGGAAACGCAGGAACTGGTCGACTATTGCTGCGCCAATGCCATCCGCCCACAGATCGAACTGATCCGCCCTGATCAAATCACGAAGGCTTATTCCCGGGTCGAGAACAATGACGTGCGGTACCGTTTCGTCATAGATATTGCCGCCGGTCAGCCGGGAGCAGCATAACATCATGTCGCCTGCCTACGCGAGTGCCGGCAGGCGACATGCAGACTGCGTCTCTCAGACGACGGGCTTGGGCAGTGCGTTCACGAACGCGAGCAAGTCTGGCAGGGCGGGGCTTGCCGCCGCGATCTGTTGGAGATTGGCGACAGTTATCTCGTCGATAGCCAGTGTTTCCTTGATCGAGGCGACGATCACGCGCAAATCGAACGCCGGTTCGTAAATCGGGATCATCGGCTTGGCCAGGCCCGTCAGACCCCACACGGCCATCATCGCAGTGCGCACCGAGGTCTCGACCGTAAATACCACGTCGCCTGGCAATTCGACAAACTGGCCGATGAAGGCAAGATTGACGCAACCGTCGGGGATGACTTTAGGCCGGTCACTGATCTTGCGCGGCATGAACTGGCTGGTGATATAAGGCATCATGCAAGTCGACACCGAGCTGTGCGCCAGGATGCTGTCGATCTTGTTCTCTAGACCGCAATGATACAGCAGCTCTGCGAACACCTCGGCACCGGTGCAGTCGCGCATGGGTTTCTTGATGAAATCGCCGGCAATGTCGCTGATCTGGCCATAGCCCCACAGCAAGTGCACATCGGCGGGCTGATCGGGGAAGTATTTGCTGTAGGGAACGAAGCTGATCCCCCAGCTTGAATCGACGATCGTGATGGCCCCTCCCATCCCCGGCTTGTCGCCGGTCTTGCTTTCCATGAAGGCGGTAAACGTTTCATCGCCGCGAATGGTCGGGAAAAAGCTCATCCAGTTGGACGCTTCGACAGTGGATATGAACGTTGCCGGGCGGCCGAACTTCGCATCTTGCGCGGCAAGTTTTTCCCACACGGTGAAACAGCCGCGGTCTTCCGTGCTCCGATCGAATATTGGTGCGGTATGGCTGTCACCCATTGTAGCGTTCTGAGTCAGCGAGCCATTGGTGAAAAACACCAAGTCATCGGGATCAAGGTCGACCCGGGATTCGCCGGCATGATCGCGCAACGTCAATGCGGTGGCGAGCGTCTCACCTGCGGTATCGCGGATTGCGATATCAGTGACGGTCGTACCCGAAAGGAACCTGACCCCCAGCGAATCCAGCCAGACCTCGATCGGCTTGATCACCGAGTCATATTCGTTGAATTCCGTGTGAAGAATGCCCACGCTTTGCGGCAGGACATAATCCATCATCATGAAACGCTGCACATAGCGGCGCACTTCGATCAGCGAATGGTAGTCGCGAAACGCCAGTTTGCTGGCCCAGCACAGCCAGAATGCCGACCGGGTAAACGCGGGACTGAACCAGTCGGTGACCGTCTTCATTTCCAGTTCCGCCTCGGGCGTGAGCTGCAGCTCCATCATACGCCGGGCGTCATCGAACGACATCAGGGGGGCCGTATAGTCATACAGCGCCCCCTGTTTTTCCATCAACCGGAAATGGCTGACGATTGGCTCGCGAAGATTGGCTTGGTGGGTTTCGTCGAGGATGGTTAGCCCTGGTGTCTGCAGCGATGGCACTTTGCTGCACAGATACCACAGGCACTCCATATAGGATTCCAGCTCGCGTTCGCCGCGGCAGGTATAGCCGCCTTCGGCGTTTCCGTCCGCGTCCATGCACCCGCCCATTCGCGGCAGGCTTTCATAGATCGTGACCTGATCAGCCGGCATATGCGCGTCGGAAACCAGAAAGGCTGCAGCGGAAAGACCAGCGATGCCGCCACCGATAATGTGGGCCCGCTTTTCGGCAATGCGCTCGGGCGGAAGAGCATTGATACGGTCATAATTGCGCATGCGCGGTACTCGCTGAAAGAGGGAGCGATCGATCCCGCCTGCAGCACATATTCGCATGGCCAGCCATGACGCAGTGCGTCACCGCCCAGTGCATTTGTGGGTGCTATTGTCAGGTCGTTGCGGGATTGATCCACCGGTTATCAAGCTGTCCAGTCCCGGGGCAGGATCGGAAACTACACAAGCAGCTTTGGTCGGGCACGGCAGACTGGCGAGGATAGCGTGACGCAATCGCCTGGGTATATTCCGCGCCTACCGCGCTTCCCGGGCAAGCCATACCCATCCGGTTCGCCCCCAATTGCGGGGGCAGGAGACAGGTAATGGCCACCCAGACTGGGGCGCTGACAGAAGTAAGCGTTGCACTCGATCATGCCCGCGCCGCCGCACAGGACCTGCACGCGGCACTGACCGATGCGGTGGCAAGGCGCGGTGGAGCGATCAAGGAAGATCTGGATGCCCTGCCGGCAAAGGCCAGAGCCAT
>CAIOKP010000346.1 GCA_903858875.1 uncultured Sphingomonadales bacterium | reverse complement strand
CGGCACGGGCAAGACTCCGATCCTCGTCTATTCGCCGTATGAGCAAACCCAACTCAAAGCCTTGGCCGCCCGGTTTGAGGATTTGAAGGATCGCATTGACGCCATTATCGCCCGGCTCAAGGATCTGCTGCCGGTGGTGCGGGGGGCCGTTTACCATGAGGATTTCAACTTCAGCCATTCCATCAAAGCCGTGGGTCCGGCCCTTTGCCCCGATTTCGGCTATGGCGACTTAACACAGGTGGCCGATGGCCAGGCCGCGTCGAATGCCTTCTACCGTCTGGCTACGGGCCTGCTCACTGCCGACGATGCCAGTGAATTACGCCAAGCGCTGCTGGCCTATTGCCAGCGGGATACGCTGGCGATGGTCGAGGTTCACCGGGCACTGATCGGAATGGCTTTGCAAGGGGACGCCCAGAAGTGAGGGCGGTGGCATGCTAATGATGCAATGATTTGGGGCGCCGGTCCTTGTCCGCCCGCCCATCGCGCGCCGGGCCGAATGTCGGATGGCCAATGACAGCCGTCCAAAAAGCGTGTGGCCGTACCACCATTTGGTGGTTAGTTACAACTATCATGGCCCGCATTGCGTTTTGTACGAGAATATGGTATGCTATGCCATTATAAAAAGTTGACTGGTGGTGGCGTATGGCTGGCAAGCAGGCAAAGCTGCTGACGGACGCGCAGGTAGCGGGCTGTCTAGCGCAGGCGGCGAGTGGTCGGTACGGTGGACGTAATTGCGTCATGGTGATGTTGAGCGTCAAAGCCGGCTTGCGGGCTGGCGAAATCGCGGCGCTGACATGGTCGATGGTGTCCGATGCCAAGGGCCGTGTTGGTCAAACGATCGAATTGGAAGACCGCGTTGCCAAGAAGGGCAGTGGTCGAACCATTCCCATCCATCCCGAACTGCGGACGGCTTTGCGGAAGTTGAAGCGGTCCAGCGACGGAACCGGGACAATCATCCAATCCGAGCGGGGTGGGGCCATGACGGCGGCATCCGTGGTCAACTGGTTTGCCGACCTCTACCGCGCTCTCCGCTTCACCGGATGCTCCTCGCATTCGGGCCGGCGCACGTTCATTACCAATGCAGCGCGGCGGATCCACCGTGCTGGCGGCTCGCTACGCGACGTGCAGGAACTGGCCGGGCACCGGTCGATCTCCATGACGCAACGCTATATTGAGGGCGACACCGACGCTAAACGGCGGCTGATTTCATTATTGTAGGAACAAAACATGAATATCGGAGGCCGACATGAATCCATATCGACAAGGAGACCTCGATTCCCTATGCGGGCTGTACTGCGTTATCAATGCGCTGCGGTTTGCGGCACTGCCGGCGACGAAAATCGGTCGCGCCCAAAGCATGGCGCTAATCCAGCACTTGGCAAAGGCACTTGGTCCCGAATTCGGCGAGCTTTTCGTTGACGGCACGAACTCGGTGAAGCGCCTTCTTCGCGCGGCCGATGAGTGGCTTCAGCAGACGCATGGTGAACGGCTGATCGTTTCGCGTCCGTTTCGTCGCGTCGTTCCACCGTCCGCCGAGGTGATTGCTCAGACGATTTCGACTCACTTGGCCGATCCGCGCACGGCAGTGATCGCGTGCAACCTCGTGCATTGGTCGGTCGTCGAACGGGTGACGCCGAAGCGGTTGGTATTGTTTGACAGTTCCCTTCATCAGTACATGAAGTTTGAAGGGAAAGGGCGCTCTGCAAAAGACAACAATATCATATTGCCACACAAGTTGTTGCTGCTCAAAGTCGTCACCGCTTGATTACCCGGCGCGACATCGGCCACGCCCCTCTCCCAACATTCGCTCCCGCCGTTTTTGCCAGAATTCCGGACGACAAAGGAATAATTATGCCAGTGACCAACGAAACCCCTGCGATGCGGCCGCCACCCCGGATGACCGTCGCAGAGTTGATGGCACTGCTGGAGGGGTGTGACCGCCGCTGCGAGGTGCGATTGGCTTTCGCCGTTGATGATGGCGCTTGGCAAGCTATCCCCGTCGCGCTGGTCAGCTTTGCCGCCGCCATTGTCACCACGCCCCTGCCGCCGCCCCGGCCTGGCACGGTCTGGATCATCGCTGCCAAGGAGAAAACAGCGTTTGCCGCCGAAGCATGGACACCGACCAGCTACCGGCTGCCATGACCACAACCACTCACCCGTGAAAGAAGGGGAGTTCCATGACCAACAACGAACGGACCAAAATCATTCGCGCGCTGAATGACCAACTTCGTCGCCAGCATGTTGGTGGCCACGTCATGCTCACTCCCGGCATCCGTGCGCTTGGCAACGCGGTCGTGGCCGACCTGCTGGCCGAGATCGCCCGCTTCGACGGCATCAGCGCCGGCAATGACCCCTACGAGGAGCACGACTGCGCAACTCTTGTCTCTGCCGGCAAGCGTGTGATTTGGAAGATCGACTACTACGACCGTCAAATGACATGCGGCTCACCCGATCCGGCGGACGCCAACGTGACGGAACGAGTGATGACGGTCATGTTGGAAGGGGAGTATTAGCCGATAGTCCAGGCAGCATAACTCGATATTCTCTCAATCGGCAACGCGATATTTGCGGGCATAACGATAGCTAATGCGACACTATTGGCCAACAATATTCAAATTAGAGGTCACGACGAATTTGGAAGTCGATAGCCATTCGGTAAAATGCCCTTGACGAAGTGAGGCCGTTTTGCGGAGGCGGCTCACCTCTTTTTGGTTGTGACAATCCCGGCAATCGTCACGAAGGCGCATCGGTGGCTGTCCCACTGGATGTCCATTTCCTCCGGTAGCGTCCAGGTCGAAGCGATCAGTTGCGCTCCGGTCCTTCCGTCAATTAGGCGCTTAAGACCATCGATGACGGGCTTTTCATCGTAAGCGACCGACTTATTGATCGAGTGATAGCCATGGATCACTGACATGGCAATGAACACGTCACCGTCACCGCTCCAACTGGGGTTGATCTTCTTCAGCAGGGAAATCTGCTCAATGGCTTCGTTGATTTTCCTCGTCGCATCTCCCGCCAGGCATTCATCCGTTCCTTTGCTGACGCAATAGCCTGCCTTTTTGATCTCCAGAAAATAATTCAGCGCTTTGCCGGTGGCCGAAGGCCTGTCCATACACCAGAAATCGACCACCCGCCTGTCGCG
>CAIOKP010000345.1 GCA_903858875.1 uncultured Sphingomonadales bacterium | reverse complement strand
TCCGCCTCGCCACAACCAGCCTCGCCAGCTTTGCCTCGACCCTAGCGCTGGGACTTGCCAGCTTTACGTTGGCGATGCCCGCCCATGCGCAAGCCGCGCGGGTTTCGGGCCAGGCGCCGGGCGCATCGCGCTTGGTCACTGCCGCCGATGCGGAAATGCCGACCGTTCGCGTGGGCTATGCCGACCTCAATCTCGACAGCGCCCAGGGCCGCGCCGCACTGACTCGCCGGATTGACAAAGCCGCCAGCGCGGTGTGTCGCAATGCCGCCAGCATGGTCGACCCGTTGCAGGCCCCCACGGCGCTCAACCGTTGCCGCACCGCCGCACAGACCGCCGCGAACGCGCGACTGGCCAGCGTTTTGGCGGGCCACCGGTTGGCCCAGCGCTGAGTGCCCCCGCCCTGCAAAGTGCCCCGTGCGCATTGCGCGCCGGGGCGCTAGGGTGCGGGCATGGATTCGCCCGAATACGACAGTGATGATGACGAAGTGCCCGGCCTGCGCAAGATCATCCACATCGACATGGATGCGTTTTTCGCCAGCGTCGAACAGCGCGACGACCCATCGTTGAAAGGCCTGCCCGTGGCCGTCGGCGGATCGCGGGAGCGCGGGGTTGTCGCCGCGGCCAGCTATGAGGCGCGCAAATTCGGCGTCCGGTCCGCGATGGCCAGCGTGCAGGCCGCGCGATTATGCCCGCAACTGGTGTTCCGCCCGCCGCGCTTTGAGGTCTATCGCGGCGTGTCGCGCCAGATCCGCGCGATCTTTGCCGATTATGCCGCGCGGATCGAACCGCTCTCGCTCGACGAGGCGTATCTGGATGTGACCCGCGACCTGCGCGGCATCGGGTCGGCGACGCGCATTGCCGAACTGATCCGCGCCCGCATTCACAGCGACACCGGCCTGACCGCCAGTGCGGGCGTGTCGTACAATAAATTCCTCGCCAAAATCGCCAGCGATCAGAACAAGCCCGATGGCCTGTGCCTGATCCGTCCGGGGGAGGGCGCGCAATTCGTCGCCGCATTACCGCTGCGCCGGTTCCATGGGGTCGGCCCGCGCGGTGCGGAAAAGATGGCTGCGCTGGGCCTGCATACGGGCGGGGATCTGGCGACACAGCCGCTGGCGTTTTTGCGCGAACATTTCGGTGCGCAGGCGGAATATCTCTACCGCGCCGCGCGGGGGATCGACTTGCGCCCGGTGCGCGCGAACCGGCCGCGTAAATCGTTGGGCGGGGAGCGGACGTTTGATCGCGACATTTCGACCGGGCCGGGACTGCGCGAGGCACTGGCCAATATCATCGACCTCGTATGGGGCGACATTGCCAAGGTCGGCGCGCGCGGGCGGACGATAACGCTCAAGCTGCGGCTGTCGGATTTTACGCTGCGGACCCATGCGCGGTCGCTGGCCCAAGTGGTCGAGGGGCGCGAGGAATTCGCGCGCGTGGCCGAGGGGTTGCTGAATGATTTGCTGCCCTTGCCCCAGCCGGTGCGATTGATGGGGCTGACCCTGTCGGCGCTGGAGGGCGCGACGGCCAAGGGCTTGATCGACCTGCCGGAAGCGGGGAATGAGGCTGGGCAAATGAAGTTGTTTTAGGCCTTAAGCGTTCAACCACAGGGGTATCGCCACATCCAGCCCGCGCGCCAGATCGTCGGGCAGTGCGTCGATGGCGAAAAATTCGGCGGCGAGGATTTCGCGCTGGTCCGGGGTCGGTGTGCCTTGGCATTGGCCGATGACGACGTGGACGGTGTTGCCCGCGCCGTGCAGCGTGTCGGTGGTGACGGCAATGACGCCGGCGTTGGCCAGGCAACAGCCGATTTCCTCGCCCAGTTCGCGGATGGCGGCGATGATCGGGTCTTCGCCGCGCTTCATGCCGCCGCCGGGGGGCATCCAGCAGGCGGGGCCATAGGAATGGCGGACGAGCAACACGCGCCCCTCGCTATCGAGCGCGAGGATGCGGCAGGCCTCGACGTTGGGACGGCGCACCCGCCACCAGATTTTGCGCGCGGCATGGGCGCGGCGCAGCGCCACACGGTGGAGCGGTGCGGGCAGCAGCCCGAACAGCCGCTCCACGATCAGTTGAAACATGTAACCGGCGTCTGTGCGGTGGCCAGCAGGCGGGCGATGGGCAGATCGTGAACGCCCGCAACGGCGCTTTCAAAAATCGCGCGCTTTTCCGGTCCGCGCGCCACAAACACCAGCGCGTCGGCATCGACCAGCGACGGGATCGTCATCGACAGGCGGTCGAACGGCGCCTCTGGTGGCAGCGGATCGGGGGTCAGGCGGATCACCTGTGCCGGGGCGTTGACCGCCGGGTCGGTATTGGGGAACAGCGAGGCGATATGCCCGTCATTACCCATGCCCAGCCAAGCCAGCTCGAAATGCGGCGGGTGCGCGCCTTCGGCCAGCGGCACGATCCGCGCGCCCAGCGGTTCGAGCGCGGCGCGGATACGGCCGACGTTCGAGGCGGCGTGATCCTCGCCCACGATGCGGTCGTCGCCCGGCCACACCGCGATGCGGTCGAATGGGATGGCAAGCTTTGCCAGTTCGGCGAGGATCGGGAACGGGGTGGAGCCACCCGGCAGGGTGATCGCGATCTCGCCCGTGCTGGCGGCCAAGGCGGTGTGCAGCTGTTCGGCCAGCCAGAGGGCGATGTCGGCGTCGGTTGCGCCGTCGATGATTGTCGTGTGTGCCATGGGCGAGGGATAGCACCCGCGCCCCCGCCGGCAAACCGCGTTGCAAAGCTATGCGCGGTTTATCAGCGGCGGAATGCGGATCAGCCCAGCAGGCTGGTCAGGAACCACACGCGGGTTTCGGCCTGATCGGTCCAATCGTCGGCGAACCCCTCGGTGGCGTTGTCGCCAGCGGCGGTCGCGGCGGCTTTCACCTCGCGCAGCGCGGTGATCAGCGTGGCGTTGTCATCGCGCAATTGCGCAATCATCTCAGGCGCGGGCAGGTCGGCGCGCGGCTGGTCCTTGATCCGGGTCTTGGCGGCGATGGCGGCGATGCCGGTCAACGTGGCGGCGTGGTTCTTGCGAACGCGCTCGGCAACGATGTCGGTCAGGGCGAAGATTTCGGTGGCCTGGGCGTCGAACAGCAGGTGCAGATCGTGGAATTGCGCCCCGCGCACATGCCAGTGGAAATTCTTGGTCTTCAGATACAGCGTGAACAGATCGGCCAGCAGGCCGTTAAGGCTATCGGTCAGCGCGAGCTTGACGTTGTGATCGTTGGGCATTGGGGCCTCCATGGCTGGTGTCTTGCAAAGGGTTTACCATCATCGCGGTTATCGCCGAAGCGGTGGATACTACGCAGAGTGATCGTGCGGTGCGATTAATAGCGGCCGATTTCGGCAAAGACCCAAATGCCCAGCCCGACCCCAACGCCCAGCAACACGGTGCCCGCCCAGCGCCGAATCGTGATGATCCCCGACTGCGCGTCCAACATCCCCTCCGCCGCCAACCAGCCGAGCAGGAGCGCGCCGCCGGTGCCAAATGCGCCGCCGACCGCCGCCGGCACCGGCGCATCGGTGACCAGCGCGATGGCCAACACGAGAAAGCGCGCCGCATCCGCCGCCTGTTGCGACAAGAGCACGATGGCGGCCGCGAACAGCGAGCGCGTTGGCTCCTTGGCCTTGAACTTGGGCTTGAATGCCAGCGATTCGATGCCTGCCGCCGCCAGCGCGAAGCAGGCCAGCACTAGCCGCGCCGGATAAGTCATCTGCCCGGCGATTTCCCGCGTCGCCCATGCGGCAAACCCGCTGGCCAGCGCGCCGGTGACGCAGCCCATCAGCAACAGCCCGCCGTGCCGCCCCAGCCGTGCGGTCAGCGCCGCGACCAACATCTGATCCCGCGCCCCGATTCCGGCCAGCAGGCACGACAGAAGCGCCCAGAGTGTCGCGTTCATTCGCCCGGGCCTCCCGCGTCAAAAATGGCCGCGCGCAGCACCACCGCGATACGCACGGCGCGCGATTGCAAGGCGGCGGCGTCCGCGGGCGACATCACTTCGGCGGTCGTCGCCTGCCACAGGGCCAGCCAGCGGTCGAACATCTCGGGGCTGAGCCGGTCGGCCATGGCGCGGTGGGCGGCGATGGGCTGGCCGCGATAGGTGCCGCGCCCGCGCAATTGCGCCGCCCAAAACGCGGTCAGCGCGCGCAGGTGGTGCGGCCAATCGGTGACGACGCTGGCGAAGACGGGCCCGATCAACGCATCATCCCGCGCGCGGCCATAGAAAGTGTCGACCAACCGCGCGAGATCGGGGTGGCGATCCTGCACCGGGCTGGGGCCGGGCATCGGTGGCGGGTGGGGGGCGGATTTGGTCACGATGCCGGACCTAGCGCGAAGTGGCCTTCGGTAACAGGGGGCGCAAGGTGGGCCTGTGCCGGGATGGGCCAATTCGGCCATCGGATATGGCGTTCACTGGTCCCGCTGTGTGGGCGCGTTCCATTCGTCGGGAGCGGTGGGCTGTTCGTCGCTCGGCGATTGTCTACCATTGCGATTGAGATACTATCAATCATGGTCGCCCGGGAGCAGGCGGGCGATCGCCAAGTGATCGGCGGGCGAAGCTTCGTGCCTGCGCATGGGTGCGGAGTTTCGCCTGTTGGGTGCAGGATCGGGGCGCGGATCGCCCGATCTTTGTCGGCGTTGCGGGCCTGCTTTGCACGCCTGTGTTTTCCACGATGACTTTTTCGTCATATTTCGGTAGCTTGTCATCCGATGGTGACATCTGCGTCGGTCCTGTTTGTCTGTCTCGGCAATATTTGCCGTTCGCCTCTGGCCGAGGCGGCCTTTCGCGACGCTGCCGGGCGCGCGGGGTTGGCGGTGCAGGTCGATTCGGCTGGCACCGGCGGCTGGCACATTGGCGAGGCGCCCGATCCCCGCGCCTGTGCCGTCGCGGCGGAACATGGCATCGACATCACCGGCTTTCGCGGGCGGCAGATCGAACGGACGGACTTTACCCGGTTTTCGCATATTTTCGCGCTGGATCACGCCAATCTGACCGATCTGCGCCGCATCGCCCCGGCCGATACCAGCGCGCGGCTGGCGCTGTTGCTGGACATTGTGCCCGGCCGGGCGGGGCAATCGGTCGCAGATCCCTATTACGGCGGGCCGGAGGATTTCGCCCAGACCTGGAACGAGGTCGCCCGCGCGGCCGAGATGCTGGTCACGCATCTGGCCGGCTAGGCGCTGCGCCTCACATCCGCCAATTGACCTGCGCGGTGAACGAGCGTTGCGGGAACGGGTGGTAGAGGAAGTATTTGTCATTGCCCAAATTATCGACCCCGACCGCGACATCGACATGGTCGTTCATGCGAAATGTCGCGCGGGCATCGACGACAAAATATTGATAAAAGCCGCCGAACGTGTTGCCGACCACATCGCTATTATCCAAATTGGCGTAATTGCGGCTGGCATAGCGCGCCGCCGTGGTCAGGCTGACTTGCGATGTTGGATGCCAGGTAACCGCTGCATTGGCTTTCCAGCGCGGCACGGAGGGCAGCAATTTGCCGATGGCGGCGGGGAACACGGTGTCGGCGCTGGTAATGGCATCGGCATAGGTGAGTGACCCCTGCACATCGACGGTACCGGCAATGTCGCGGCGTTCCAGCGCGATTTCAACGCCGCGGGCGCGGGTGCGGTCAACGTTTTGGACATAGGATGTGGCGGCGCCGCCGACCACCGGGCCGGTTTGCGAGATCAGTGCGTTGGCGATGACTTCGTTAAACAGCGATAGGCGAGCGGTGCCATGTGGCCCGCGCCGTTCGAGCGCCAGTTCGGCGCTGCGGGCGCGTTCGGGCATCAGGTTGGGGTTGGGGTTGGCCAGCAAGGTGCCGACCGTCGTCGTCTGGTACAATTCACCGACCGTTGGATAGCGGAACGCCTGCCCCCCCGACAGACGCAGCGCATAGGCCGGGGTAATTTTCCATTCGAGCGTCGCCTTGGGCGAAAAGCCGGTGGCGGTGCGTTCGCTCTGAACCACGGGCGCGGCGGCGGTGTTGAGGTAAGCATACCCGCCGTAGGCCCGCCACGCTTCATAACGCCCGCCCAGTGTCAGCGTCAGGCCGCGCGCCAGCTTCACTGCGTCTTGTGCCCAGATCGCCAGAGTGCGGGTGCGCCCTTGCGACAGCGCCGTGGGTGCGCCCTGCGTCGCGGTGTCCAGCCAGTCGGTCGCGGCATAGGTCGCATTGGCCAGCGTCATGCGGTCGGCATGGGCCCCAAGGCTGAGAATTTGCGCACCATCGCCGATATGCCGCGCGGCCTTGGCATCGAGCGTGATCCAGCCGGTGCCATCCTGCCGCAGGATTGTGCCGACCCCGCCCGTGGCGGCGGCAGGCAGGACGTTGGCGCTGGTCGGGGTGTTTTGCAAGTCGTGGGCGTAGTGATAGATCGTGCCAACCACTTGCCAATCGAGCCGGGGCGTCGTGCCGGTCAGGTTGAGCGCATGGCTGAAATGCAGCGCGTCGCGGGTATAGACGCCAGAGGAAAAGGCGCCGGTATACGCCGCCTGGCCGGTGGCCGAGGTGAGGTAGCTTTCGGCGGCCCCTTGCGTGTCGTCATGCCAGATGCCCAGCACATAGGTGGCGCGGATGTCGGGCGTGAAATCGAGCGCGGCCTTGATCTTATACGTGTCCTGCACATGATGTTCGAGGCCGCCGGCGCCCAGTACCTTGATCGCGGCGCCGGTCTTGGATGCGTCGTTATAGCCTCCGGTGGTGCCGGTCGGCGCGGTTGTGGCGGTGATAAAGCTGACTGGCTGGCTGTTGGCGGTGGTCTGGGTTGCGCTGGCCAACAGGCTGAGCGGGCCGAAGCGGTCGCCGATGGACCCAGAGGCTTGCCAGGTCGGCAAGGTGCGATGGGTGCCGTAATAGTCAAACGTCTGGACATTGGTCAGCGCGGTGGCGCGGGCTTCCAGATGGTCAGGGTTGCGGGTGGTGATATTGACCACCGTGCCGATCGAATTGCCAGCATAGGCGGCGGAAAACGGGCCATATATTACGTCGATATGGTCGATCTCCTCGGGCGTCACCAAGGTCCAGCGGGGCGAGCCATTGCCATTATTATTGGCGATCAGCGCGGACAGCAGCGCGCCATCGGCATAGATCAAGCTCCGCGCGCTGGCGCCGAGGCCGGAAGTGCGGGTGGCGATGGGGGCGAAAGTATCGCCAATGTTGCGTTTGCGGATGACCAGACTGGGCAGATATTTCAGCGCGTCCTCGACGCTGGTGGCGTTGATCTTTTCCGCGATGGTTTGGGCCGAGACGCTGGCCGTGGTTTCGGCGGGGCGGGCGATGTGGTCGTCCGCCCGGTCGCCGATAACGACGATGGGCGGTGGTGCGTCATTGGTGGCGGCAAAGGCCGGCGAGGCGAGCAGCGCAGCGGCCAGTGCCGCCGTCGAGACGAGAGATTTCATATGGGAATGCCCGAAAACGCTTGGATCTTACGCGGCGCGATGGCGCGGCGCGCGGGTGCGGCGATCAGGCGATGACGGGCGGTCCGCAGGCGGGCGGCAGAAGGAAGCTGGCCCGGCGTGGGCGCGGTATCGCCACCGGCGCAATGCCCAGCGCGAGAATAAAGGCCAAGGCGGTGGCCAGCAGCCACGGGTCTGTTACGTCCAGTACCGGCGCGCTATGTCCGCCATAGGGGCAGGCTTGCTTGGCCATATCGGATTTGGCGGTATCGGTGGTGTGGTTGGCACCTGTATCGGCCACCACGATTTGTTTCGTCAGGCGTTGGCCCACCGAATCGGCGCAAATCTGGATGGACATCATGCGCGTGCCCGATGCAACCATATAGCCCGCCGGTACCAACGCCTTCATCGCCAGCGCCAGCACCAGCAAGAGGCAGGCGAGCGAGCGATGGGCTCGGATAAAGATGCGCAGGGCGGTCATGGCTGGACCGGGCATAGGCGCGATTGACGGGGATGTCAGCCCTGAACTGGCATTGCGGGGGTAGCGGACGGTGTTCTGGGGCGACAGTGTATTGCGATGAGGCGGGGTGTGGTTAAATTCGATAAAAGTCCCATTTACGAGAAAATATAAATACGAAATTTAATTTAAATTCATCATAAAAAACGCAAATGAAATAATATCATTACCTTGACGTTTACCTATCCGATAAACGCTGACGCAATTTGTAAATTCTATTCATAAGGCGAATTAACGCATAAATACTTATTTATTTAGCGCAAGGGAATTCGCCATGGTATATTCGCGCAGGCTATTTCTAAAATCGTCGGTAAAGGCTCCGCTGGCTGCCTATGGCGTCACATGCGGGCTTGTGCAATTGTCAACAACGGCGGCTACCGCGGCGACCGTTAGCTACAAAATCGGCAGCATCACCGGCAATGATCCGGCTGGCTACATCCAGTTTTCGAACTGGTTGGGCAGAAAGCCGGCGCTCGCGCTGTTGGCGTTCAATCAGTATAATGCGACCGAACTGTCCAACTCGATCAGTTACATTTGCCAGCAAGGTGTCGCCTTTCGCGCCGCCGGTGCGCAAGTGCTGTGGTCGGTGCCATGCCCCGGTGCCAAGCAGTTGGAGGCGATTACCGCCGGCACCTATGATGCGCTGTATACCAAGCTGTTCAAGGCGATTGTGGCCGCATCGCCCAATGATGCCAGCCCGATTTTGATCCGGCTGCCATGGGAGTTCAATCTGGCGTGGCAGGAAAATGCCGCCATCGACAAAAATGGCGCGTTGAATGCCACCGCCTTTGTTCTGGCGTGGCGCCATCTGGCCACGATGGCCGCCAAAATATCGACCCGGTTTGTCAAAATCTGGTGCCCCAACGTCAATACCAATTCGATTGATCCGATGTTGTGCTGGCCCGGGGCGCAATATGTCGATGTGGTCTCGCAAGATTTTTACATGCAGCAGAAGTACAACAAGCCGGGCGATTTTTCCTGGTTCCTCAAGGAAGCGCTTGGCCTGTTATGGGGGGCCAACCTCGCCAAGACATACCAAAAGCAATATGGTTTGAGCGAATGGGGAATGGATTCCGATGTGTTCGTGTCGGATTTCAACACAGCGACGTTATGGCTGGATGGGTTGGGCACGATGATGCACCATCACTGCTGGTGGGATCGCGCCGATGTGATCGATTGCCGCCTTTCCAACGGTATGCACCCGAAGCTTGCCGCCGCGTATAAGGCGAAATTCAAATAGGATTGGCGACGGGAAGGGGCTGCTGCCACATCGTCCTAGTGGACCGCCGCGGCGCAGCTCCCCTCATTCACACGCACGCCGGAATACAACACGACGGCTCGAGCTGTGTAATCATAGCCGCGATAGATACCGAACTGATACCGCGGCCTGATCCGGTCGTTATAGCCCAGCCCGACGCCCGACAAATGTGCCACCGTAACGCCATCGCGCCAAGCGGTGATCTCGCCGTCGGGGTGATCCTGTGAAAACACGATCTGGTATTGCCAGTCGACCCACCGGCCGATCGGATAGGCGTGGTCCGCATAGACGACGGTCGGATTTTTATTGGGCAATGCCTGCTTTGCGGCAAAATCGCTGCGGATCACGATGCGAAATCCATCGCTGTCGAATTCCTGTGCGAAGACCGGCGACAGATGCACATCGCCCGGGTCCTCCACCGCATGCCATTGGCCCAGCACGGTCCACCGTCCGGCCTCCTTTGGCATTTCTTCAACATACATGCCGAACGCGAGGCATACGCCGGCCCGAAAACTGTGCTCGGTATTGCCGAGCATCCACAATTCGCTGCGATCCTTTGATTGCGCACCGGCGATGTCGGCGGGCGAACGGGCCTCGTTTTCACCGGGCCTGACCTCAAAACGCCAGACATCGCCCTGCGGGGAATAGCTGATTGAATAGGGCTTTCGCGCGGTGGCCTTGTACCAGTCATAGCCTGACAGGGAGATATTCGGCGCCGTTGTTGCATCCTGGGCCATGGCCGTCGCAGGGGCCAATAGCGCGATGCCCCATGCGGCGGCACAAATTGAAACTGGGGGCCGGATCATCACGCATTTCCTTCGTTACGCAGCTGTCATGACAGTGCCAATTCGCGATGCGCCTCGCGCTCGCTGGCCATATCCGGCCGGGTTGAGGCCGTGGTCAGGGCCCGTTCCACCAATGCCGCGAAGCGCGCCAGAAAGCGTGCTTCGCTGAATTGTTCGGAATGGGCCCGGGTTCGCTGTGGGTCGAAATGGGTCATACGTGTTTCAAAATGGCGGATGGCCTCGGCCATGCCCTCGACGCTTTGTTGGTCGAACAGGTCCCCCGATACGCCTGGCGCGACGCTATCCAGCGCCCCCCCGCGTCCATAGGCGATCACCGGACGCCCGGATGCCATGGCTTCGACCGGGGCGATGCCAAAATCCTCCTCACCGGGCATCAGGAAGGCGCGGCAATGGGAATACAGCTCTTTTAGCCGGGCAAATGGCACTTGCCCGGCAAATTCCACTGTGGGCCCGGCCATTGCCTTAAGCCGCTTTGTCTCTGGCCCGTCGCCCGTGATGATCAGCCGGCGACCCAGCGCATTGCACGCCTGAATGGCCAGATCGAACCGTTTGTAGCCAACATGGCGCCCGGTCATCAGATAATAGTCGCCGACATCCTTCGAGACGTAAAATTCGTCCACATCGATAGGGGGCGGAATGACGATTGAATCTCGCCCGTAATATTTCCTGATCCGTTTGGCGACATGGGTCGAATTCGCCGCAAATTTGTCGACACGCAAGCTGGTCTGCATATCCCATACCCGCAGATAGGGGACCAGCAAGGCCATCATCGTCCGGCTCAGCCAGCCCTGCGATTGGCGGTATTCGTGATATTGGTCCCAGATATACCGCATCGGTGAATGGCAATAACAGACATGCACCGTATCCACCCCGGGCAAAACCGCCTTGGCCGGGCCGGATTCGCTCGAGATAATCAGGTCGTACCCCGACACATCGAGGCTTTCTATCGCGATCGGCATTAACGGCAACAGGCCGCGATACAGGCGGGTAATTCCCGGAATCTTTTGCAGAAAGCTGGCGGTAATCTTGCGGTCGCCGACCACGGCTTTGCTGACCTGTGGGTCATAGAGCAATGTGAAAATATCAGCCTGTGGGTACAGTTTTAAAATAGACTGCACCACTTTTTCGCCACCGGCGACGCCAACAATCCAATAGTGCACTATAGCTATTCGTAGATTGCTGGCGGCACCGAAATGGATTTCGCCCATGGCTGCGCACTCTCTTCCTGCCCGCACGGCACAATTTATCGGCCTGAAGAAAAATTGAAAACTTGCTGCGAGATCCAGCGATGGACACTGGTCTGCTTTCGCATGATCAGTAGGCGCGTGCCGGTGGGCCGGCCAGCCGATTTGCCACGATTTTGGTTTAATAGGCCCGGCGCACCGGGCCGCTGGCGGACCGTGCCGGCGTGTCGGTCAGCCCTTGTTGCTGACCTGAAATATCAACGGTTGACCAGTGCGATCAGTCGTCCGGCGCCTTGCACCAGGCCGGCCCAGCACAAGGCGCCGCCGGCAATCATCACGGATGCCCGGATTAAAATTGGCCAGCGATCCGTATCGCCACGGCTGTCATCCGCCGCAGAGCACGCCGCGCAGGCACCAGCGCAGTGTCGCGCGCGCGGCGACACTGCGGGTGTCGCGGCATTTTCGCTGTGCTGCTTGGTGATAGTCATACGCATCCGACCCGATCGACGGGCTGTCCGGCGGGGCACTCCATCCCCGGGCGAACAGCCTTGAGTATGATGGGTTCTATCCGCCGACGATTAATAAATGGCTTTGCCACGCCTCTGGCAAAGCCCGAAAGTTGGAAAATGCGGGTTTGGCGGAGGGTTTCCAATTGCCTCCGCTTTGGCCCAAGATGGCGCAAGAGCAGGTCCGCCGGCGCCATATTGCAAGTGCAAAACAAAATGCATCGGGGCATTTGGTTTCTGCGCGCCGCCTGCTAGGCGCATCGCCATGTTTACGATCAATGGAATCACCGTGCGGCTTGGTGGCCGGACAATTCTCGATGGCGCTTCGGCCACGATCCCGCCGGGCGGCAAGGTCGGGCTGATCGGGCGTAATGGCGCTGGCAAGTCAACCCTGATGAAGGTGATGATTGGCCAGTTGGAGCCGGACGCCGGTTCGATCGGGATGCCGCGCCGTACGCGCCTTGGCTATATCGCGCAGGAAGCGCCCGACGGCATCGCCACGCCGTTCGAGGCCGTGCTGGCCGCCGATACCGAGCGTGAGGCGCTGTTGGCCGAGGCGGAGACCTGTGTCGAGCCGCACCGTTTGGGCGATGTGCATGACCGGTTGATCGCCATCGACGCCTATAGCGCGCCGGCACGGGCGGCACGCATCCTGATCGGCCTCGGCTTTGACGAGGTGATGCAGGCGCAGCCGCTGTCGAGTTTTTCGGGCGGCTGGAAAATGCGTGTGGCGCTGGCCTCGTTGCTGTTTTCGGCGCCGGATGTGCTGCTGCTTGACGAACCGTCGAACCACCTCGACCTTGAAGCGACGCTGTGGCTCGAAAACTTTTTGCAATCCTATTCCGGCACGATCATCGTCATCAGCCACGAGCGCGATCTGCTCAATAATGTCGTCGATACCATCCTGCATCTTCAAGGTGGCAAGCTGACGCTGTATCCTGGCGGCTATGACAGCTTTGAGCGCCAGCGGGCCGAACGCGCCGCGCAATTGGCGGCGGCCAAGGCGTCGCAGGATTCGCAGCGCGCCCGGTTACAGGACTATGTGGCGCGCAACAGCGCCCGCGCCTCGACCGCGAAACAGGCGCAATCGCGCGCCAAGATGCTGGCCAAGATGCAGCCCATCGCCGCCTTGGCCGAAGATCCGACGCTGCGGTTCGATTTCCCGAACCCCGATGAATTGCGCCCGCCATTGATCACGCTCGATCTGGCGACGGTCGGGTATACGGCGGATAAGCCGATCCTGAAGCGGCTCAACCTGCGGATCGATCCGGATGATCGGATCGCGCTGCTGGGCCGCAACGGCAATGGTAAGACCACACTGGCGCGCCTGTTGGCGGGGCAGTTGGAGCCAATGGAAGGGCGGATGCACACGTCCGGCAAGCTGACCATCGGCTATTTCACACAATATCAGGTCGAGGAATTGCCGACCGATTCGACCCCGCTCGAATTGATGAGCCGGGCGATGAAGGACAAGGCACCGGGCGCGGTCCGGGCGCAATTGGGCCGGTTCGGCTTTTCGGGCGACCGGGCGACGGCGCAGATCGCCACGCTGTCGGGCGGCGAACGCGCGCGATTGGCGCTGGCGCTGGTGACGCGCGATGCGCCGCATCTGCTGATCCTTGACGAGCCGACCAACCACTTGGACGTCGATGCGCGCGAGGCGCTGGCGCAGGCGCTCAACGATTATGAGGGCGCGGTGATCCTGATCAGCCACGACCGCCATATTGTCGAGTTGACCGCTGACCGGCTTGTGCTGGTCGATGGTGGGCTGGCGCAGGATTATCCCGGCTCGATGGAGGATTACATCGACTTCGTGCTGGGCCGTAACCAGCCGCGCGGCGATGGCAAGGGGGACGGCAAGGGGGACGGCAAGGGCGGGGGCAAGCACGACCGCAAGGCCAATGCACAAGCCCGCGAGGCCTATAAGGCGTTGCAAAAAGCCTTGAACGAGGCGGAAAAGAAGGTGGCGAAATTGCACGCGCAGATCGCCGCGATCGACGCCGCAATGGCCGACCCGGGCAAGGCGCCCAAGGAGTTGGCCAACGTCAACATGGGCGAATTGGCGCGCCGCCGGGGCACTTTGCAGACCGATCTGGAGGCCGCGGAAGCCGCTTGGCTGGCAGCGGGCGAGGCGGCGGAGGGGTAATCCGGGCCAGTAATCAGGGCCAGTAATCAGGGCCAGTAATCCGGACTTGCCGGCATTCCCGATCTGTATACATAGGAATATTGATACAGATCGGGTGACAGGCGGGGATTGGCGGTAAATGCGCGGTGTGATCCGGGTGTGGTTGGCATGTGTGGCGCTGGTCCTGGGCGGGCAAGGTGCCTTGGCGCAGACGCGCGGGCCGGTGGTTTTGGCGGCGGCCTCGTTGCAGGAATCGCTGAACAAGGCCGCCGACGCGTGGGCCGCGCAGGGGCATCAGCGCCCGGTGCTGTCGTTTGCCGCCTCCTCGGCGCTGGCGCGTCAGATCGAGAATGGCGCGCCGGCGGACCTGTTCATTTCCGCCGATGAGGAATGGATGGACCATGTCGCCAACGCGCCGGGCCATGCCGGAGGTTGGTTGAAGGCGGGGACGCGGGCGAATTTCCTGACCAACCGGCTCGCGCTGATCGCGCCTGCCACCAGCCCAGTGCGCCTGACCATTGCGTCCGGTTTTCCGCTGGCCAAGGCGCTCGATGCGGGCGCACCCGGTGGCCGGTTGGCGATGGGGCAGGTGACTTCGGTGCCGGCCGGTAAATATGGCAAGCAGGCGCTGGTGGCGCTCCATGTCTGGCCGAGTGTCGAGGCGCGCGTTGCCGGGGCGGAAAGCGTCCGCGCCGCGTTGGCCTTGGTCGCGCGGGGCGAGGCGCCGTTGGGCATTGTCTATGCCACCGACGCGCTGGCCGAACCCAAAGTGCGCATTGTCGCGCTGTTTCCCGCAACCAGCCACGCGCCGATCCGATATCCGCTGGCCGCGCTGACATCGTCCAGCAGCCTTGATGCGGAGGCATTTCGCCGCTTTTTGCTGTCCGGCACGGGCAAGGCGATCTTTCGCGCCTATGGCTTTGGCACGAAGTAACGCGCCGCGATGCTGACGCCAGAGGAATGGGGCATTGTCGCCCTGTCGTTAAAGGTCAGCGTGGTCGCGGTCGTCGCGGTCGCGCCCTTGGCGTTTGGGCTGGCTTGGGTTTTGGCGCGGGGGCGTTTTGCGGGGCGGGTGTTGCTCGATGCCTTGGTCTATTTGCCGCTGGTTTTGCCGCCGGTGGTGACGGGGTGGCTGTTGCTGCTGGCCTTTGGGTCGCAAGGGGCGGCGGGGCGTTGGCTGGGGATTTTGGGTGTGACGGTGATGTTCCGTTGGACCGGGGCGGCGCTGGCGGCGGGCGTCATGGCTTTGCCGTTGATGGTGCGCGCGATGCGGCTGTCGATTGAGGCGGTGGATTTGCGGCTGGAACAGGCGGCGCGGACCTTGGGCGCATCGCGGGCGCGGGTGTTTGTCAGCGTGACCTTGCCGCTGGCGATGCCGGGGGTATTGGCGGGGCTGGTGCTGGGTTTTGCGCGGTCGCTGGGCGAATTTGGCGCGACGATCACCTTTGTGTCGAACATTCCGGGCGAGACGCAGACCTTGCCGCTGGCGATTTACGCCGCCTTGCAAGTGCCGGGCAGCGAGGGCGTCGTGACGCGTCTGGCGTTGCTGTCGGTGGCACTGTCGCTGGCCGCGCTGGTGGCGTCGGAGGTATTGGCGCGGCGGATCGGGGCGGGACGCGCGCATGTCCTGTGATCGCGCCGGGTTCGATATCGACATCACGCTGCGCCGGGGCGAGGCGGAGATCGCCACGCATTTTGCCAGCGGCGGCGGGATTACCGCGCTGTTCGGCCGGTCGGGCGCGGGCAAGACCAGCGTGCTGGATATGATCGCGGGCGTGTTGCGCCCTGATCACGGGCGGATTGTGGTGGGCGGGGTGACGCTGTTCGACAGCGCACGGGGCATCGACCTTGCGCCGGAGGCGCGCGGCTGTGGCTATGTGTTTCAGGACCACCGGCTGTTTCCGCATCTGCGGGTGGTGGACAATTTGTTGTATGGCTGGCGTCTGGCGCCGTTCGATCGGCGCTGGATCGGGTTGGACGAGGTATGCGCTTTCCTCGGGATCGCGCCGCTGCTCGATCGCCGGGTGCGCAGCCTGTCCGGCGGCGAGGCGCAGCGGGTGGCGATTGGCCGCGCGTTGCTGTCGGGCGCGCGTTTTTTGTTGCTTGATGAACCGCTGGCCTCGCTCGATGCGGCGCGGCGGGCAGAGATCCTGACAGTGATCGAGCGGATCCGCGACGAACTGGCGCTGCCGATCCTCTATGTCAGCCATGATCGCGGCGAGGTCGAACGCCTCGCGCGCGATATCATCACCATCGACTAACCCTGGATCAGGGCCGCGCCACCGACAGCACGGCCAGCGTCAACACCTCGACGCCGGCGCGGATCGACGCTTCGGGGGCTGGCGCGAAATAGGGCGAATGGTTGACTGGCAATGGCTTGCCCTCGGCCTTGTAGCGCGCGATCATGTCGGGCGATGTGCCGCCGACGCTGAAGAACACCGATTTCGTCACGCCCGCCGCGACATATTCGGAATAATCCTCGCTGGCGGTCCAGCCGGGCTTGGTCGCCGGCTCCAGCTTGACCCGCGCCGCGCCCAATGCCGCCTGCAACACGCCGGCGGTGGCGGCGGCCAGTGCTTCGTCGTTTACGACCGAGGCGGTGCCGTGGGTATGCACGACATCGGGCGCCGGGGCGTGGGACATGTCGGCCACCGCCTTGGCGGTCGTCGCGACGCCTTCGTTCAACAATTTGCGCACATCGGGGTCGAACGAGCGAAGCGACAATTGCAGGTCGGCATGGTCGGGGATGATATTCGCCACGGTGCCGGCATTAAACGCGCCGACGGTGATGACGCCGAATTTTTGCGGGTCTTTCTGGCGGCTGATGACGGTTTGCACATCTTCGACAAAGCGGGCGCCCATCACAATGGGGTCGACGCTCTTGTCGGGCATCGAGCCATGCGCGCCAGTGCCGTGAAAGGTGATCGCGATCGAATCCGAGGCGGAGGTCGCAACGCCCTGTTTCACCGAAATCTCGCCCACCGGCGCCGCGCCGACATGGGCGGCAAAGGCATAATCCGGCTTTGGAAAGCGGGTGAACAACCCATCGACGAGCATCGCCTTGGCGCCCTCAACCGTTTCCTCTGCCGGTTGGCCGACGAATATGAGCGTGCCGTGCCATTGGTCCTTCATCGCCAGCAAGGCCTGCGCCGTGCCGATCCACCACGTCATATGCGCATCATGGCCACAGGCGTGATCGACAAATGTCAGCTTGCCATCGACGGTTTGTTGCGCCCGGCTGGCATAGGCAAGGCCGGTCTTTTCCTCCATCGGCAGCGCGTCGAGTTCGGTGCGCACCATCACCACCGGGCCAGCGCCATTTTTATACACCGCGACGATGCCGGTCTGGCCGACATGCTCGGTCACGGTAAAGCCCAGTTTGCGCAGCTTTACCGCCAGTATCCCCGCAGTGCGGACTTCCTGAAAGCCGACCTCGGGATGGGTGTGCAGATCCTTGTACAACGCCTCCAACGTCCCCCAGGATGTGTCGACCACCGTGTCGATCTGCGTCTTTGCGGCGGTGGCGTCCAACGGCGCGGCGGCGGCCATGCCGGGCGTCATGGCCATGACCGAGGCCAGCAGGAGGGCGGTGAGGCGCATGGGGCGTTTCCTTGGGTGCAACGGTGTTCGTCTGGGCCTAACAGGGGCCGAACAGATCGAGGATGCGCGTTTCCGCGCCTTGCCAGTCGATCCCCTTGGCCGCGAGCCAGGCGTCGTCGTAATAGGTGTCGGCATACCGCTCGCCGCCATCGCACAGCAGGGTGATGATGCTGCCCTGTTGCCCGGTCGCTGCCATTTCGGTCAGGATTTGCGCCACGGCCCAGATATTGGTGCCGGTCGACCCGCCCACCCGGCGGCCCAACAGACGCGACAGCGCACGCATCGCGCCGATGCTGGCGCCATCCTCGACCGCGATCATCCTGTCGATGACTGAGGCGATAAAGCTGGGTTCGACGCGGGGGCGGCCGATGCCCTCGATCTTTGCGCTGCATTGCCCGTCCAGATTGCGGATCGAGCGGTCAGCAAAGTGGCGATGGAACACCGAACCCTCTGGGTCGGCAACGCAGAGTTGCGTCGGAAACTGGCGATAGCGGATATAGCGCCCGATGGTTGCAGAAGTGCCCCCGGTGCCCGCGCCGCAGACGACCCATGCGGGCACTGGATGCGGTTCCTTGGCCATTTGGGCAAACATGCTGTCGGCGATATTGTTGTTGCCGCGCCAATCGGTCACCCGCTCGGCATAGGTGAATTGGTCGAGGAAATGGCCGCCGGTTTCGCGGGCGAGGCGGTCGGAGACATCATAAACGGTGCGCGGATCATCGACCGCGTGGATCTCGCCGCCATAAAAGCGGATGGCGTCGAGCTTGGCGGTCGCGGTGGTGGCCGGCACCACCGCGATAAAGCGCAGGCCGAGCAAGCGGGCAAAATAGGCCTCCGACACGGCGGTCGAGCCAGACGAGGCCTCGATCACGCAAGTATCCGGCCCGATCCAGCCATTGCACAGCGCGAACAGGAACAGCGAACGCGCCAGCCGGTGTTTCAGGCTGCCGGTCGGATGGCTCGATTCGTCCTTGAGATAGAGCGTGATGCCGGGGACCTTCGGCAGCTCCAGCCGCAACAGATGCGTGTCGGACGACCGCGTGTAATCCGCCTCGATCCGCGCGATAGCCTCGATCAGCCAGCCGCGGTCGACATTCCGGGCGCTGGTCATGCTGCCTCCCCGATGCGCGGGGCAGATGGGCGGCGGGCGATAGTGAGCGTGCATTCCATCACCGCCAAAAGCCACGGGCGGGCCGATCCTGCAAGAGGGTGCGCAAATATTTCTGCTAACAGGGATAGCTGGCCTATCGACGCGTTCGATGGGTCTGGGTCGGTATCGGCAGGCATGTGGTTTGCTTCACCTCCTCCAGCACGGCATAAGTGCGCGTTTCGCGAATGCCGGGCACTTCGGCCAAAATGCCACCCAGAAAGCTTCGATAGGCGGCCATGTCGGACACCCGCGCCTTGATCAGATAGTCAAAACCGCCCGCGACCATATGGCATTCGAGGATTTCGGGGATGCGGCGGACGTGGTCGGCAAATGCGGCAAACACATCGTCATTGGTCCGGTCGAGCAGGACTTCGACAAAGATCATCAGCGCACAATCGAGCGCCGCCGGTGCGATCAGCGCGACCGTGCCGGTAATCACGCCGCGTTCGCGCAAGCGCCGCACCCGTTCGTGGCAGGCGGCCGGCGACAGGGCGCAACGCCGCGCCAATTCCTGATTGGTGATCCGCCCATCGGTTTGCAGCGCATCAATCAATCGGTAATCGGTGGCATCCAGTGAAATATCATTCATTTTAAGCACCCGTTACCAAGGATTCTTCGTATTCTGGCATCATAATCCGGAGCACCTTCGGGGCAAGGCGGTTTATTCTGGCATGGTCCACTCTCACCGGAAAGCCCGCCACCATGACGACCCCATCACTGCCCGCCAGCCACGCTTGCGACGATCTCGACCGTGGCAAATTCGTTGAGGAAGGCGTGGCGATGGCCCGCTTGCTGACCGCGCATGGTCTGGGCACGGACGCCCGCGCGGCGATCGTGGCGGAGGCCACCGGGCTGGTCGAGGCGGCGCGGGCCTCGACCCGGCGGCAGGGCGTGGTCGAGAGCTTCCTCAAGGAATTCGCGCTGGGGACGCAGGAGGGGCTCGCGTTGATGTGCCTGGCCGAAGCCTTGTTGCGCACGCCCGATGAGGCAACGCGCGACCAATTGATTGCGGAAAACATCGGGGGCGCCGATTGGGCCAGCCATCTGGGGCAGTCAGACAGTTTGTTGGTCAATGCCTCGACATGGGGGCTGATGCTGACCGGGCGGCTGGTCGATGTGGAGGATGCGGCGCGGGCGGATTTCACGGGCTATGTCGCGCGCATGACCCGGCGGCTGGGCGCGCCGGTCATCCGGCAGGCGGTGATGGCGGCGGTGCGGATCATGGGCGAACAATTCGTGCTGGGTCGCGACATTTCGGCGGCGCTGGCCCGCGCGCAGAAAGAAGGCGTGACCTGCTCGTTCGACATGCTGGGCGAGGGCGCGCGAACCGAGGACGACGCGCAAGCCTATGCCCGCACCTATGCCGACGCGATTGTGGCGGTGGGCGAGGCCGCCTGTGGCGCGGGGCCGGAATTGGGCCATGGCGTGTCGGTCAAATTGTCGGCGCTATGCCCAAGGTACGAGGCGGCGCAGGAAGCACGCGTGTTTGAGGATCTGTACCCAAGGCTGCGCGATCTGGCGCTGGCGGCGGCGCGGTACGACATTAACCTGGCGATTGATGCGGAGGAGGCGGACCGGCTGGTCCTGTCGCTCAAACTGATCGAGCGGCTGGTGGCAGAGCCGGGTCTTGGCGATTGGCGTGGGTTTGGCGTCGTGGTGCAGGCCTATCAAAAGCGCGCGCCAGCGGTGATCGCGTTTCTGTCGGCG
The DNA here is from genome assembly GCA_903858875.1 of uncultured Sphingomonadales bacterium. Classification (GTDB taxonomy): domain Bacteria; phylum Pseudomonadota; class Alphaproteobacteria; order Sphingomonadales; family Sphingomonadaceae; genus Novosphingobium. The sequence continues at coordinate 13,641 of CAIOKP010000345.1, read as the reverse complement.
CTGGCGCGGAGCAGCGGGCGGCGGATCATGGTGCGGCTGGTCAAGGGGGCCTATTGGGACAGCGAGATCAAGGCGGCGCAGGTCGGCGGGCAGGCGGGCTATCCGGTGTTCACCACCAAGGCGGCGACTGACCTTGCCTATCTCGCCTGCGCCCGCGCGCTGATCACGGCCAGCCCGGCGCTCTATCCGCAATTTGCGACGCATAATGCCCATACGTTGGCGGCGGTGCGGCATATGGCGGCGGCGCAGGGTGTCACGATCGAACATCAGCGGCTGCACGGTATGGGTGAGGCGCTCTATGCGGCGGCGGAGCGGCAGTATGGCGCGTTGCGCTTGCGGGCCTATGCACCGGTTGGCGGGCATGAACAATTGCTGCCCTATTTGGTGCGGCGCTTGCTGGAAAATGGCGCGAACAGTTCCTTTGTCCATAAATTGCTCGACACGGCGGTGCCCGCGGCCAGCGTGGTCGCCGATCCGATTGCCGCGGTCGAGGCCGCGCCCGGACCGCATCCGCGCCTGCCCCTCCCGCGCGATATGTATGGCGCCGGGCGCGTCAATGCGGCGGGGCGCGACCTCAGCCAGCGGGCGGTGCGTGACGGCATCGCCGGGGCCATTGCCGCGCTGGATGACGAGCGCTTGTGCGCGGGGCCGATCCTTGGCGGTTTGCCGCGCGGCGAGGTGGAGGCAACACCGGTTACCAGCCCCGCCGATACTGCCCGCGTGATCGGCCATGTTATCGCCGCGACGCCCGCCGATATTGACGCGGTGCTGGCCGCCGCATGCGCCGCGCAACCGGCATGGGATCACCTTGGCGGCCGGCACCGCGCGGCGGTGTTGCGGGCGATGGGCGACGCGCTGGAGGGCGCGGGCGACCGGTTGATCGCCTTGCTGGTGCGCGAGGCGGGCAAGACTTGGCCCGATGCAGTGGCCGAATGGCGCGAGGCGATTGATTTTTGCCGTTACTATGCGCTGCTGGCCGAGCGGGATTTCGGCGCGGGCCAAGTGTTGACCGGGCCGGTGGGGGAGGTCAATCGCTGGGCCCTGTCGGGGCGCGGGGTGTTTGCTTGCATTTCGCCATGGAATTTCCCGCTGGCGATCTTCACGGGCCAAGTCGCCGCCGCCTTGGCGGCGGGCAATGGCGTGGTGGCCAAGCCCGCCGAACAGACGCCGTTGATCGCGGCAGAAGCGGTGCGGCTGTTCCATGGCGCTGGCCTGCCGGCTGGCCTGTTGGCGCTGGTGCCGGGTGACGGCGCATCGGTCGGGGCGGCGTTGGTGGCGCATCCCGGCATTGCGGGCGTGGCGTTTACCGGCGGCACCGATACCGCCTATGCGATCAACCGCGCGCTGGCCGCGCGGCCCGGCCCGATCGTGCCCTTTATTGCCGAGACGGGCGGCCTCAACGCGATGTTCATCGACAGTTCGGCGCAGCGCGAACAGGTCATCGACGATGTGCTGGCCTCGGCATTTGGTTCGGCGGGGCAGCGGTGTTCGGCGCTGCGTATCCTATATGTGCCGGAAGAGGTGGCGGATGATTTGATCGCGGGGCTGGCGGGGGCCTTGGCGACGCGGGTGCTGGGTGATCCGGCCGATCCTGCAACCGACATTGGCCCGGTGATTGACGCCGGGGCGAAGGCGATGCTGGACGCGCATATTGCGCGGCTGGGGGCGGAGGGGCGCATTTTGGCGCGCCATGCAGGCGATGTGGCGGGCGGGTATTTCGTCGCGCCGGTGATCGCGGAAATCCCCGGCGCGGACTATCTGGGGCGCGAGGTGTTTGGGCCGGTGTTGCACCTGTGCCGCTATCGGGCCGGGGAATTGCCCGATCAGGCGCGGCGGCTGGCGGCATGTGGTTATGGGCTGACGCTGGGTATTCACAGCCGACTGGACAGTTTCGCGCGGGACGTGTTGGCGCTGGTTCCGGCGGGCAATGCCTATATCAACCGGGGGATGACCGGCGCGGTCGTGGGCGTGCAACCCTTTGGCGGGGTCGGCCTGTCCGGCACAGGGCCAAAGGCGGGCGGGCCGCATGCCTTGCAGCGTTATGCCAACGAGCGCGCGGTGTCCGAAAATATTATGGCGCGGGGTGGCGATCCGGCGCTGATCAATCTGTAATTCCGTCGTGTGGGAAAGGCGGATCATGGCGCCCGTGACAGATTTACCCTTGCCTCGGCGGATCGAGCGCATATCAAAGGCGGGAGAGCGGCGCGGATAGGCGACCGCAGGTGATGGAGACGTAGGGCATGAGGCGGATCGTACTGGCGGTATTGGCGATGTTGATGGTGGCCGCGCCCGCCACGGCGCGGCATCATAAGGCCAGCCATCATGCGGCCAGCCATGCCAAGGCGGATCATGCCAAGGCGGATCATGCCAAGGGCAAGCATTCCAAGCACGCCAAGGACAAAAAAGCCGCGAAGGCCGAAAAGCCCGCAAAGCATAAGCACAAACGCCACGGCAAGGCCGCTGCGACCGATGCGCCCAAGGACAAGGGCCTGCACGGCAAGCGGCACCACGCCAAGGGCCATCACAAGGGCCATCACAAGGACAAGGCGACAGACGTCGTCGAGCTAAAGCACGGCCGCAAGGGGCATCGGCGCCACCACGCCGTGAAGGTTGAGGCCGAAGCCAAGGCGAGCAAGGGCCGCCACCACCGCGCTGGCCGGCACCATGCGGCGGTGCATCACGCCGGGTCGCGTCACGTGTCACGTGGGTCCTACCATGCGCCGCACTATGATGTTCCCGCGCCAGTCCCCGCCGCCACTGGGCCGAGCAGCGGTTTTAACGCGGCGTTCCGCGACATTCACCCCAACGGTCAGTAACCGGATCGGCGTGCGTCGGGGCTCACCCCCGCGCGCGCCTTTCAGGTGAGTTGTAGCGGCAAGCTGCGCAAACGTTTGCCCGTCGCCGCCGCAATGGCATTGGCCAGCGCGGGGACCACCGGCGGCAGCGATGGTTCGCCAAGGCCGGTTGGCGGAAAATCGGTCACGAGGAATTCCACCGCGATGTCGCGCGGCGCGCCATCGATCCGCATCAACGGGAATTGGTGGAAATTCTCTGCCGTGATCGCGCCATCGACCTGCTCGATCTTCTGGCCGATCAACGCTTGGGCGATGCCGTCGATGACACCGCCCTGCACTTGGTGGCGGGCGTTGACGGGGTTGATGATCTGGCTGCCGACGTCACCAACAACCCATACTTTGTCGACCCGTACCGTTGTTGGGTCGACCATGGTAATATCGACCACTTCAGCGAAATAGCCGCGGTGGCTGAAATAAAAGCCAAAGCCGCGCCCTGTGCCTGCGGCCGGCTTTGCCCCGGTCCAGCCCGCCAATTTGCACACTGCGTCGATCACCCCGCGCGCCCGGCCCGTGTGCAGCATCGGGCGGCCTTTTTCCGCCGGCAAGTCGCGTGGCGCCCCCAATGTGCGTCGCATCAGTTCAGGCAGGTCCAGACCTGCGGCCGCCGCGACTTCATCGAGGAAGCCCTGAAACACAAAGCCCATTGCGTTCGACGTCGGTGCGCGCAGCCAGCCGGTCATCAGATTGGTCGGCATATAGGTCGCGCCATAATGTACGTGCGGCACGACGGGGCCGGGGAATTCATGGGCGCTCATTTCGGCGGCGCGGGCGGGTTTGCCGTCCGATCCAAACGTCACGAAATGATCCTTGAACGCGACCAAGGCCCCTTGCGCGTCCAGCCCCGCGGTAAACCGGTGCCAACCGGCGGGGCGGTAATAGTCATTCCGCAAATCGTCGGTGCGGTCGAACAATAGCTTGATCGGCCGGCCCGGCACCGCGCGCGCAATCTGGCCTGCCATTACCATATAGTCGTTCATCAAACGCCGGCCAAAGCCGCCGCCGATGCGGGTCATGTGGATGGTCAGATCCTCCGCGTTCAGGCCCAGCATGGCGGCGGTTTCCTTGCGGCCGCCGCCTGGGTTTTGCGTCGGGGCCCAGATCTCCAATTTGCCGCCGGTCCATCGCGCGGTGCAATTTTGCGGCTCCAGCGTGCCATGGGCAAGGAACGGATAGCTGTAATCAGCAGTGACCACCTTGGCCGCGCTGGCCAGCGCGGCAGTCACATCGCCGGCGTTGAACAGATCCGCCTCGGGCGTTTTGCCGAGCGTCGCCGCGGCGGCCCGTTCATAGCCAGCGGTCGAAAACCCGCGTAGCGCGGCATCGTCCCATGTCGCCGCGATCAGGCCGCGCGCTTGTTTCGCGGTCCACCAGCTGTCTGCCACCACGGCCAGCGTGTCGCATTTGCCAGCGGGCACTTGACCGCTGTTGAGCGCGACAATCGCGATGACGCCCTTGACCGCTTTGGCCGCGCTATCGTCATGGGTGATCAGCGTGCCGCCATGTGTCGGGGCCTTGACCATGGCGGCATAGATCATCCCGGGCAAATCGACGTCGATTCCGAACAGGGGCTTGCCCGTAACGATCTTGGGCGTGTCGACGCCGGGCTTGGACTGGCCAATGATGGTGAAGTGCGCGGGCGCCTTTAACACGACATTGGTCAGATCCGGCGCGGTTTGCATGGCCGCGCCGCGTGCAAAGGCGGCATAGGGCGCCGTGCGGTTCGATGCGGCATGCGCCACCGTCCCGGCGTGCGTGGTCAGTGTTGCAGCATCGACGTCCCAGGCCTGCGCCGCGGCGGCCAGGATCATTGCGCGGGCAGCGGCGCCCACTTGCCGCATCGGTAGCCAGTTGTTGGGCGTTGCGGTCGATCCGCCCGCCACTTGCAACCCATAGATCTTGTCATCGGCCAGCGTCTGTTCGATCGTCACCTGATCCCAGGTGACATCCAATTCCTCCGCAATCAGCATCGGCAACATGGTCCGTATGCCCTGCCCTATTTCGGGGTTCTTGGCGCCGATGGTGACACGGTTTTGCGCGTCGATGCGGATGAACGCGTTGATGGGCACAGCGCCGCCGCCCGGTGTTTCGGCAAAGGCGAGGCTCGCGTCAAACCCCAGGACGCCCGCGCTCAACAGCGAGGCTGCGAGAAAGCCGCGGCGGTCAACCGGTGGCAAGGGGATGGTCCTGGTCATGCCGCGTCTCCCGTCGCGTCGGCCAATCCGGCGGCCTGACGGATCGCGTGGCGGATGCGGATATAGGTGGCGCAGCGGCAAATGTTGCCGCTCATCGCCGCGTCGATATCGGCATCCGTGGGTTTGGGGTTGGCGGTCAACAGCGCAGTCGCCGACAGGATTTGTCCGGCCTGACAATAGCCACATTGCGGCACATCGACCGCTTTCCATGCCTCAACCAGACGCTCGCCGGCCGGCAGAGCGCCGGCACCCTCGATCGTGGTGATCTGATGGCCGACGGCCGCCGACACCGGCGTCTGGCACGCCCGCACCGCTTGTCCATCCAGCAACACAGTGCAGGCCCCGCACAGCCCTGCACCACAACCGAACTTCGTGCCCGGCATGTGCAATTGTTCGCGCAGGACCCATAGCAACGGCTTGTCAGCATCCGCCGTTACCGTCACCTGTTGGCGGTTCACGATCAGAGGATGGGGCATGAGGCAGTTTCTCCTGTTCGGCCGTCCTACCCGCCATAGGGCCGCGACCGATTTCCAGGGAGGTGTGACGCCGGAATGCCGCGCGCGCAAGTCTGTCGGTGCAACGCCAGTCTTGCGATGTTCGTTTGCCGTACCAACATTCAACCCGAGCGGATTACATCGGGATTACAGCACCCGGTCGAGGAATATCGCGATTTCGTAAAACACGCCGCCGACCACCGCCGAGGCGGGGATAGTGACGACCCACGCCACCGCCAACCTTTGCGCCACGCCCCAACGGACAGCGCTGGTCCGCCTTGCGGCGCCGACGCCCATGATGCAGCCTGTGATGGTATGTGTGGTCGATACCGGGATGCCAAAGGCGCTGGCCGCAAACAACATGATCGAGCCGCCGGCGCTGGCGCAGAAGCCCTGATGATGCGACAGTTTTGTGATCCGGCTGCCCATCGTTTCGATGATCTTCCAGCCGCCCGACAGCGTGCCGATCCCCATCGAGATATAGCAGCTCAGCACGACCCAGCCCGGGACATGAAACGCCCCGCCCAACATGCCTTGCGAATAGAGCAGCACCGCGATGATCCCCATCGTTTTTTGCGCATCATTGGCGCCATGGCCCAATGAATAGGCCGCCGCAGAGAACAGATGCAGTTTCTTGAAAATACCTTCAGCCCGCGACGCCGTCACCTTCATGAACGCCCAAGAGGTCAGCAACATCAGCGCCATCGCCGCCGCCATGCCGACCAGCGGGGACAGGACGATCGCCGAGGCCGTTTTGCCAATGCCGCCCCATACGATGGCGCTTGGCCCGGCGTGCAAAAGGCCGGCGCCGACCAGTCCGCCGATCAGCGCATGGCTGGATGACGATGGGATGCCCCGCCACCACGTGATGACATTCCACGCCATCGCGCCGACGAGCGCGCCGAAGATCACGTGCGGGGTGACAACATCCTTGTCGATGATGCCCTTGCCGACCGTTTCGGCCACCTTTAGCCCGAATGTCCAATAGGCGGCAAAATTGAACACGGCGGCAAACAGCACCGCTTGTACGGGGCTGAGCAGCTTGGTCGACACGACGGTGGCGATGGAATTAGCCGAATCGTGCAAGCCGTTCAGGAAATCGAACGCCAGTGCCATAACCACCAGCGCGATCACCAGCGGCATCGCGATCATCACATGATGCATGCGGCGCGCCTCAGGCGTGGTCGATCACGAGACCATCGATCTCGTTGGCGACATCCTCGAAACGGTCGACCACCTTTTCAAGGTGGCTGTAGATTTCGCGCTGGACGAGGAAAGTCAGCGTGTCCGTACGGCCGTGCTGCTTGAAAGCGCGCTTCAGCCCCTTGGCATGGATGTCATCGGCCTGACCTTCCATGCGCACCAGTCGTTCGGTCAAGGTGTGCAACCGCGCGGCATTGCCATGGATGTCGCGCAGCAGTGGGAGCGCCTCGGCCAGCAAGCGCGAGGCATCGACGATGATCGCCGCCATATCGCGCATTTCCTGCTCAAACTCAGTGACTTCATACAGGCTGATGGCGCCTGCGGTCTGCTGCATCTGATCGATCGAATCATCCATCGACGAAATCAGGCTGGTGATCGCCCCGCGGTCGAACGGTGTAAGAAAAGTGCGACGGACCGTGGTCAGCACTTCGCGGGTAATCTCGTCGGCTTCTTCTTCGCGCTGGATGATTTCCTTGATGTGCTGCGACATCGATCCGCCGCCCTGCAACAGGCGGGCCAGCGCGTCGCTGCCCGCCGTCAACGTGGCGGAATGGGCCTCGAACAGCTCGAAGAACTGCCCTTGTTTCGGCAGGAAAGCCTGAAACCAGTGAAACATTCTGAAACCTTCCTTGACCTGATCCATGCCGCCCTTGAACGTCGGACGTATTGTGCCCGTTGCGAAGTCCGATGGGCGAAAGCTGCGCATTAATTCGCGCAGGTCCGGTTCGTCCACTCGATTTACCGCATCTGACAGCGCAAACCATTGTCGCGTCCGCTGCCCCGCTTCGGGCCAATCGTCAAGTTCGCCGGTAACCGCCAGCGGGAAAACCCGCACATCCATCATCAATGCGGCGCCCGATTTCAAGAGCTTGCGATAGCGATAATCGCCCAGCGGGGTCGGACAAACCGCACCTTCGACGCCGGCTTCCTCAAAGGTTTCCTGCGCGGCGGCGGCGTGCGGGCTCATCCCTTTCATCGGGTTGCCCTTGGGCAAGACCCAGCGCCCTGTCCCCCGCGATGTGACGAGCAGAACCTCGACCATGGCGTCGGGCGTATCGCCGTTTCGGCGATAGGGCAGGGTGGCAATCTGGCGGATGTCGTGCGCCTCCGGCGGAAGTGAGTTGTTTGCCCCTATCGGCGCATTAATCCATATTTCAATGCCAATCGCCTACGAATTTCGACGTATTCGGTGGATTGTTACACTTTTTGTGCAATTTTCATTCCTGTTCGTGTTGCCGGTTATGCGGCGCAGGGCGCAGCACGGATTGCAAGGCCCGCCAATCCGGTCCCTGATCGATCGCGCCTGCGCCCGCTTGCAACGCCCGGTATTGTGCCAGGACGGCGTGGCCCGTATTGGACAGTTGCGCGCCCGATCGCGCCGCGCCGCCAGCCATCGTTTCAACCAACGGCTGTGCCCAGCAGCGGTTCATCGCATCGACCAGCAACCACGCGCGACGATAGCTCATCCCCATGGCGCGGCCGGCGCCCGAAATCGAGCCGTTCCGCGCGATGGCGTCGAGCAGATCGGCCTTGCCCGGCCCCATGGCGACTTCATCGCCGCACAGGATGCGGATCGAGATTTTCAGCTGGCTATCGGGCGCGGTCATGTTCTGGGTCATAGGCGATTGGCGCGGGTGTTACCAGTTGCCGACCTTGCGCGGGGCGGGTTCGACGGCGGGAAGCAGCCGCCCCCGGGCGTCACGGCGTTGTTTGGGGTCACGAATTTCCTCGCGGCGTTCCAGTTTGAACTGGCTGACGATGCGCGCCATGATCGTGGCCTGGTCTTTCAGCCCGCGCGCGGCCGCATTGGATTGTTCGACCATGGCGGCGTTTTGCTGGGTGTTGGTGTCCATTTGTTGAATTTCGTCGGTTAATTGCGCCATGCTGGCGGCCTGAGCTTCGGCAAAGCCGGCGATTTCGCCCGCCTGTGTGGTCGTGTCCGACACCATCTGGATAATGCGGTCGAGCGAGGCCCCGGTCCGGCCGACCAGATCGACGCCTTCGTGCACATCCTCGGATGATTTGGCGATCAGGTCCTTGATGGTTTTGGCAGATTCGGTGGTGCGATGGGCCAAGGCCCGCACTTCGCTCGCCACCACGGCAAAGCCGCGGCCCGCCTCGCCAGCGCGCGCCGCCTCGACCCCGGCGTTCAGCGCGAGCAGGTTGGTTTGAAACGCGATGGCCTCGATGACATCGGTGATCGAGGCGATTTCTTCCGACGACCGCTTGATTTTATCCATCGCGATGACTGCCGCCTCGACGATCTGACCGCCTTGTTTGGCTTGGGCATCGACCTCGGCCACGGACCGGTTGACGTGTTGGGCGCTGGATGCGGTGGTGCCAATGCCTTCGGATACGTCGCGCATGACCTCGGCCGTGCGGGCGATAGTGGCGGCCTGTTGTTCGGTGCGGTTGGCCAGATCATTGGCGGCGGCGCTGATTTCGCCGGCGCCGACCTCGACATTGTTGGCCGCGTCGGTCATTTGCACCACCATCGAACTGATTTGATAGCGCATATGGTGAAAATCCTTGGCGATCTGCGCATAGGCCTTGGGCAGATCATCCAGACCGACGCGCAGGTCGCCAGCTGCCATCTCAGACAGGCTTTTGCCCAAGTGTCCGATGACTTGGCTACGGGCCTGCTCCTCCGCCCGGAAATATGCCGATAGCGCTATTTCCATATCGAGCAACGCCGCCTTGACCAGCGTGCCGACCATGCGCCCCTTGGCCTTCCCGCCAACCAGACCCGTCAAGCCGCGGGACAAGGCACGCGTGATCACTTCTTCCAGCACCAACGCATAGCCGCTGATGTAATAGTCGGGGGTTAGGCCGACATTAGCGTGCACTTGTCCGATCGTGGCCGAACGATCCATGGCCGCTTGGTCAAAACGTCCGGAAAACAGGTTCTGCCAGTGGCGGAATTGTGCCCCCGCCGCCCGATCGCGCCCCTCTTGCGTGGGCAGTATTTTGGCGGCCTGTGGGTCTGCGCCAATATGGGCATACAGTTTGTCGAGGGCGGCTGGCCCATGGCGTTCCACGGCCGATTTCGCGGCCGGGAAATGACGGTAATTGTCATCGGTCAGCGGCGCGAGCGCCCCGCTGGCCAGAGTTTTTGCACCGGTATTGGGGTCGGCCATGGGATTGTGTCGCCTGTGCTACCGCGCCACCGGGACAGACCATTTGCCCCAATGCGCCGCGACAAACGTAACCACGCCATGGTTTACCCCGCCCTTATCTTGCTTAGGTACAAACGCCTTTTATGCGCGACCTAGTCCGCCAACCAGCCCTTTTCATGGGCGATCGGGTCATACAGAAATGCTCGCGTCGGATCGGGCCATAACGCCGGCCCACCATCGTCCAGCCAATCATCGCCACCCGGCAGGATCGCACCGCATCGCGCCAAAACATCGCGGATCAGCGCCAGTCGCGCGGCAGGCTTTGAATTGGCGCGCACCACCGTCCACGGTGCAAAAACCGAATGGGTGCGCGCCAGCATTTCATCACGGGCGGCGGTGTAGTCCGCCCACTTTTTGACCGCGACCTTGTCGATCGGGCTGCTCTTCCATTGTTTCAACGGGTCGCGCTCCCGGTCCTTCAAGCGCCGCTTTTGTTCGTCCTTGTCGATGTCGAGGTAGTATTTGATGACGCTGGTCCCCGAATGGGTCAGCAATTGTTCGAAAATCGGGACAGTGGTGAAAAACTCGTCCAGTTCGTCTTGCGTGCAAAATCCCATAACGCGTTCGACCCCGGCGCGATTGTACCAACTGCGGTTGAACGCGACGAACTCTCCGGCAACTGGCAAATGCGCGCACCAGCGTTGAAAATACCATGCCCGGCGATCATGTTCGGACGGTACGCCCAGCGCCACGACGCGGGTGTCGCGTGGGCTCATGTGTTCGACCATCCGTTTGATCGTACCGTCCTTGCCAGCGCCATCGCGGCCTTCGATGATCACCAAAATACGCCGGTTCGAGGCGATCAACGCGCGTTGCATCCGGGTCAGGCCGATTTGCAAACGGACCAGTTCGGCGGCATAGGCGTGGTGCCCCTGCGGCGCGGCGCCGCTGTCCTCGATGGTCTCGCCAACGGTTGCGCCCCTGTGACCATGCTTCTTTTTATGCTTGCCCAAGGGCGCCTACTCCTGATCAGTAAAGCCGGCGTGCCACCAACCGGCGGCATCGCGCTCGGCGGCCAGGCTGCGGCGCGCCAGATTGAGAAACGCTGGCCGCTCGCTGGCCGAATGGGCGATGGCCTCGCTCAACCGCAGGCGCATATCCTGCGCCTCGGCCAAGGGCAGGGCGGTGAACAATTCGCTTGGCCCGCCCCAGCCGAAAACCGTTTGGGCCACCGCGGCATCATGGATCTCACCCAGCGCGTCCTGTACGGCGCCCAAGGCCCGCTCATGGTCGCGGGCGCGCTTTGTCGCGGTACCGAGTGGCGCGAAAAAGCCGACCGCATACCGCAGTTTTTTGACGTCAATGCGCAGGTCGTGCAACGCCTCGTCGCTCATCCCCGCCAGCCGTTTGCGCATCCCCTTAACCCGCTTGCGCTGATGATCGAGCACTTTGGCCGCAAATATGTTGAGCGGCTGTGCAGCGGCGTCCTGATCCAGCCATTCGCCCGTTTCCAGCCACAGCGCCAGTCGCAGCAGCAACCGCTGAAACGCCTCGCCGGCCAGCATTGAACGGGGCTGATCGGTGGCCAGCGCTTCTTCACTGGCCAGTTGCGCCAGCAGGCGTTGCCCGGCGCCATCGGCCATCGCGTCGCCCTGCGCCTGCAATCGCCGGCGCAGCACATGGATGTCGCGCGCCGGGCCCATTGTGGCAGCGGCCGCGCGAAAGCCGTCACGCAGCGCTTTGGCATCGCCGTCGCCAGTCAACACGTCGCGCGCGAACAGTGCAAATCCGGCACGCAACCGCCGGATCGCCACCCGGCTTTGGTGCAGCGCCGCCTGATCACCGCGGTCGACAACCAGCGGATAATTCGCCAGCAAATGGCACAAGCACGCCCAGCCGATCGCCTGAAACCCGCGCGCAACCGTCATCCCCGGCGCGAGCGGCGATGGTGCGTCATGGGCCGCGCGGATTTCGCAGCCCTGCGCCAAGGCCTGCGCCCGCTGCGCCTTGGTTGCGATCGACCAGTGCAACCCCGGCCCCAACGGCAATTCGAGCGCGAGCGCGAGGAGGTCGGCAAGGTGACCGTCGACCAGCTCAAGCTCGATTTCGGCAACCTGCAAGCTGCGGTCGGGGGCGCTGCCCGAAATCGTGCCGACATCAAAGGCGATTTCGATCATTGATCCGCCAAACTGTACCTGCCGCGTCTCGCGCGTTACGACCACTTGCGCATAGGGGACGAGTGGCGCCGTGCCGACGATCTCGTCCAGCGCCTCACGGGCGCGGCGGGGGAATGCGGCGGCGCTGGGGGTGCATGTGCCCTCGGCCAGCGGTTGGTTCCATTCGCCCCGTTGGATATGGTGCTTGCGCCGCATCGCCAGTTTCAAGGTCTGCTCGCATCCCTTTGCCCGCCGCCGAATGCGCAGCGATGCCCCGGCCTTGGCCAGCGCGCAGGTGGCAGTGTCGAAATAGGTGGTGGCCAGAACCTCGGTCGCCGCGGGGCCGGCCAGCAGGGGATGGTCCCGCAATGCATCGAGCATCGCCGGGCTGGCGGCCAGCTTGATTTCGACTTCGACCGGTGTGGATTCGGGGGCTGTGACCCCATCAAACGCTTTGGTCGGACGATCAAGGGCAAGCGTCTCGTTCATATGCGGGTCCGCCGGTTGCCGGGAAAAATTGACATCGCATGATAACAGCCGCGACGGCCTTGATCCAGCGCATTGGCTTGGCCATATGAATGGAGCGCACATCGCGCAGGAGGCTAGCCCGGCGATGCCGCTGCCAGATGCCATGGATCAACAGGTCGCCATCGCCTTTCTGATGAGTGCCGCCGCGCACGCGGCGCCGGATGGCTGTGTGGTTGAGCGGATCGACACCCATGCCGCCATGATCTTCCTCTGCGGCGATCATGTGGTGAAGCTGAAACGCGCGGTGAACCTCGGATACCTCGATTTTTCAACGGTCGAGCGCCGGCGGACGGCGTGTGAGGCAGAGGTTCGGCTGAACCGCAGGACGGCGCCACAGCTTTATTGCGGCACGCGGGCGATTGTCCGGCGGGCGGATGGGGCAGTCGGATTTGGCGGTGGGACAGGCGGGGCGGAGATCCTCGACTGGGTGGTTGAAATGCGACGCTTTCCCGCCGACGCATTGTTGGCCGATGTCGCGGCGCGGGGCGGGATGGGGGCGCCGATGTTGCGCGATCTGGCCGATGCGATTGCGCGGTTTCATGGCCTTGCGGCTGTTGTGCCCGAGGCGGCAGGTGCGGCGCGGTTTCGCGCCGTGATTGCGGGCAACGGGCGTGCGTTTGCCGCGCTGCCGCCGGGGACTTTGCCCATGGCACAGGTAGCGCAGGTACAGGCCGATACGCTGGCGATGCTGGATCGCCATGCCGCCTTGCTGGACGCGCGCGGGCGGGCCGGGGCGGTGCGGCATTGCCATGGGGATTTGCATCTCGCCAATATCTGCCTGTGGGACGGGCATCCTGTATTGTTCGACTGCCTGGAATTTGACGAGGCATTGGCGACGACCGATGTGCTGTACGATCTGGCGTTTCTGCTGATGGATTTGTGGGTGCGCGGGGATCGGCATGCGGCCAATCTCGTGTTCAACCGCTATTGCGACATCGCGGAGGCAGAGGATGGCGTTCCCGTTCTGCCGCTGTTCCTGTCCGTGCGGGCGGCGATCCGCGCCCATGTCTGCGCCGCAGGTGCGGCGCGGCAGGCAGACCCCGCCGCCCGCGCCGCCCGTTTGGCGGAGGCACAGGCCTATCTCGATGCGGCTTGCG
>CAIOKP010000344.1 GCA_903858875.1 uncultured Sphingomonadales bacterium | reverse complement strand
CCAGCGCCAGCAAATTGGCCGACGACCCGGAATTGGTCGTCAACGCATGGGCAACGCCGATCCGCTTGGCCAATTGCGCCTCGAACTCGGCATTGTACCACCCGGTGGTCAGCCACAAATCAAGGCTGGCATCGACGAGGTTGCGCAATTCCGGCTCGCCCACCACCTTGCCCGACACGGGCACCACGCTCTCGCCCGGCACAAAGGTCTTGGGGCCATGATACCGCCGGCCATATTCACCGGCGAGGCCGACAATCAGCTCGCGCAACTGCGCTTCGTCACAATTGCGCGCGAGATCGGCCAGATCGGTCACAGTGTCCCCCAAAGTCATACGCTTAAAACTACCCGTCAATTTTTCAAAAATACGTCGCGATAGGCGCTGAGTTGCCGATACGACAGCGCCTGCGCGTCGTCACCCTCGGCCACACCCTTGTGCCACTCGACAATCCGCGCCAAAGCCTCGCCCAGCCCCCATGCCGGGCGCCAACCCAACAGGTTACGCGCCTTGGCACAATCGAGCTTCAAAATCTTGGCCTCATGCGGGCCATCAACCATTTCGGGCCGGTCCCAGCCGGACGCGCCCCATTCCGCGACGATCCGGTCGGCAATCCAGTGCACCGGTTGGGTATCATCATCGGCGGGGCCAAAATTCCAGCCATCCGCCGCCCAATCTGCGCCCTTGGCGAGCGCCTCGGCAATCATCAGATAGCCGCCCAGCGCTTCGAGCACATGTTGCCACGGGCGGATCGAATGCGGCGCGCGGATCATTGGCCGCGCACCGGCGACAACCGCGCGGATGATGTCAGGCACCAGCCGGTCCGCCGCCCAATCGCCGCCACCGATCACATTGCCCGCCCGCACCGACGCCAGTCGCGCCGCGCCCGCGGCGTTGAAAAAGCTGCGACGATAGGAGGCGATGATCAATTCAGCCGCACCCTTGCTGGCCGAATAGGGATCGTGTCCGCCCATCGGGTCGCTCTCGCGATAGGGCCAGACCCATTCGCGGTTCTCATAGGCCTTGTCGCTGGTGATGCAGACGATCGCCTGCAATCCCGCGACCCGGCGGCAGGCGTCCAGCACATGGACCGTGCCCTGCACATTGGTCGCAAAGGTTTCGACCGGCACATCATACGACAGACGGACCAACGGTTGCGCGGCGAGGTGAAACACCACCTCTGGCCGGGCGCGCTGCACCGCCGCCTCTACCACGTCAAAATCCCGAATATCACCCTCGATATGGGTCAGCAATTGCTCAACCCCCGCCTGCCGAAACAGGCTGATCTCCTCTGCAGGCAGCGCCAGGCCGGTCACCTCGGCGCCCATCTGGGTCAGCCACAGGCTCAGCCAACTGCCCTTGAACCCCGTGTGACCGGTGATCAGCACCCGCCGCCCGCGCCAAAATGCCGCCTCGTGGCCGATGCCGCCAAAGCCCGCCACCGGGTTTACCACTTCTTCCAAGGAGCGCCGGCATCCCATAGTTTTTCAAGGTGCTGCTTGTCGCGCAACGTGTCCATCGGCTGCCAGAAACCCTCGTGCCGAAACGCCACCAATTCGCGCGCGGCGGCCAGCGCCTCGAGCGGCCCCTGCTCCCAGATCGTGCCCGGCCCGTCGATCAGATCGAGCACAGAGGGATCCGCCACAAAAAAACCGCCATTGATCAAGCCACCGTCACCGGCCGGCTTTTCACGGAAATGCGTGACGATATCGCTGTCGAATTCCAGAGCGCCAAACCGTCCGGGCGGGGCCACAGCGGTAATCGTCGCCTTTTTGCCATGCGCGGCGTGAAACGCCAGTTGCGCCGTCACATCAACGTCCGAAACGCCATCGCCATAGGTAAAGCAAAAGGGCTCACCCTTGGTCAAAAACCGCCGGATGGCCTTCAACCGCCCGCCGGTTTGTGTCTCGGCGCCGGTTTCCACCATGGTCACGCGCCACGGCTCGCTCTTGGCCTCGTGCACTTCCATCCGGTTATTGGCCAGATCGATCGTCACATCGGCCGCATGAAGAAAGTAATTCGCAAAGAATTCTTTGATCAAATACCCTTTATAGCCGAGGCAAACGATAAAATCAGTCACCCCATGCGCGGCATAGATCTTCATGATGTGCCACAAGATCGGCATACCGCCGATCTCGACCATCGGCTTGGGCCTGACCGATGTTTCCTCGCCCAATCGCGTGCCCAAACCGCCCGCAAGGATGACCGCCTTCGTCACTGCCCAATCCCCCAGCCACAGAACGGCGGCGTCATACCCCGGCCCGGATTGTCGACACGGCGATGAGCCGCCCCAGCATCACGCCCGTCATTTTGGGGTGCACACTCTGGATGCCCCCCGGCGAACTCGCTTCAATCACCAGCCAATTGGGCAAAATCACGAGCCGAAATCCCACACTATCCCCGAAGCGGGGCTGATATGGGAAAACGGTTAGGCAGTCAACGCGAGCGCCGGGGCAAAGATGCTCAACGCCGACAGAACCCCACAGCTACGCCGCCTGCCCTAGCGCACCAAGCGGCCGGGGTGGACGATTTTCGGCCCATTATTGACCACGCAGTTCCCCGGCCCGTCTTGATTTGGGACAGGATTGACCCCGAACAACGACGCACGCCCCCATCACCGCCAACCGACATGCAGTGTCGACATCCTGCGGCGGGCCATATGATTGATCGGGGCAAGCCTGCGCTGATCGCCGCGCATCTGCGTCGCGAATTGCCGGGGTTTGCTGCTCTATCTACTGGGACTGCCCCCGTTGCGGCGCGCTGGCAAACAACCCACCGCGCCTATTTGAGGTGCAATTTCTTCAACACCCGCCAGCCCAGCGCCTTGACCCTGTTCTGCTCTGGCCAGCGGCCAGGGCGTGCGGGTTTCAGTCCGATACTGCGTAGCACCCCGTTGAATGCATGGGCCGCCCCTTCTGCATAGCTCCATTCCGAACGCCAGGTGATCGACAACGACACCGACACCTCGGGGCCGTTATTGACGAAATGCGGCGCCATCACCGGCACCATCAACCCTTGCCCCGGCGCAATCGCGAACGCGCGCCCGCCAGCGATCATTTCATCGCGCCATTGCAATTCGCGCGGACCGCCGGTGTGATAGCTTTCATGGACCTGGGCAGGCGCATAATAGGAATCGTCGGCTGGAAACTGGGTCATCACCTTGTGCCCGCGGATCTGCATCAGGATATTATGTTCTGGATCAAAATGATATGGCGTCACTGCCAGGGGCGACGAGATGAACACAAAAGATTGCGGGTTAATAATCGCCCCGGTCTTGGGCTCGATCGCGCCGCGCAATTCCTCGATCACGTCAAGCAGGAGCGCCTTGTAGACCGGGTCCTGCTCGATAAAGGTCAGCGCGACCCAGCACCCGGCTGTATCGATATTGCGGATGGCATCGGCGGCGCTGATCGACGGTACCGGCGGTTTGCCAACCATGCCAATAGGCTGTTTGGCATAGGCGTATTCGATATTCTTGGCCGGCAAACGCTCGGCCAATTGCGCCAACGCCTCCAACTCGGCCAGCGGGTGGCCCACGAGGTTATGCTCAAGGATATGCGGCACTTCGGGGTAATTTGCCGAAAATGTCTCGAAAGCGCGAGGCG
This sequence comes from uncultured Sphingomonadales bacterium, assembly GCA_903858875.1. Lineage (GTDB taxonomy): Bacteria > Pseudomonadota > Alphaproteobacteria > Sphingomonadales > Sphingomonadaceae > Novosphingobium. Next base: position 104 of record CAIOKP010000344.1, on the reverse strand, counting down.
GCAGATAAGTCATAAACGCAAATCCTGCTGACGGTTTTGCGGGAATTTACCGCAAAACCGCCAAGGAAATGCTAACGCGCGTGGCGTTTCTGCGCGCTATTCAT
>CAIOKP010000343.1 GCA_903858875.1 uncultured Sphingomonadales bacterium | reverse complement strand
GAGATCCCGTACATGGTGCAGAAGGGCAAGCTGATCGAACAGCTGGCCAACCTCATCGGTGACAAGAAATTGCCGATTTTGGAGGATGTGCGCGATGAATCGGATGAGCAGATCCGCATCGTGCTGGTGCCCAAAAGCCGCAATGTCGATCCTGACCTGCTGAAAGAAAGCGTCTTCAAGCTGACCGATCTGGAAAGCCGGTTCAGCCTCAACCTCAACGTGCTGGACGCGCAGCGGACGCCGGGCGTGCTGGGGCTAAAGCCGTTGCTGCTCAACTGGGTGATCAGCCAGATCGAGATCCTGCAACGCCGGACACAGCATCGGCTGGACAAGATCGCGGCGCGGCTGGAACTGGTCGCGGGCTATATCATTGCCTATCTCAACCTCGACCGGATTATCGAAATCATCCGGGGCGAGGATGAGCCAAAGCCGGTGATGATGGCCGAATTCGCGCTGACCGACCGGCAGGCCGAGGCGATCCTCAACATGCGGCTGCGGTCTTTGCGCAAGCTGGAAGAGATGGAGCTGCGCAACGAGCATGATGCGCTGCTGAAGGAACAGGACGAGCTGAACAAGTTGCTCGAAAACCCGGCGCGGCAACGCACGCGGTTGAAGCGCGACCTGACCCAGTTGCGCAAGGAATATGCCGAGACGACCGTATTGGGCCGCCGGCGCACGATGATCGAGGAAGCCGCGCCGACGCGCGAATTCAATATGGATGCGATGATCGAAAAGGAACCGGTGACGGTCATCCTGTCGGCGCGCGGCTGGATTCGCGGGGCAAAGGGGCATTTGCCGCTGGACGGCGATTGGAAGTTCAAGGAAGGCGATGGCGCGGCCTTTGCGCTTCACGCCCAGACCACCGACAAGCTGTTGATCGCCTGCGACAATGGCCGGTTCTATACGATGGGCGCGGATAAATTGCCCGGCGCGCGCGGCTTTGGCGAGCCGGTGCGCAGCATGATCGATATCGATGCCGAGGCGCATATTGTCGCGCTGATCGTCTATCGGCCCAAAGCGCAACTGTTGCTGGCGGCGAACACCGGGCGCGGCTTTGCGGCCGAGGCGGATGAGTTGCTGGCCGAAACCCGCAAGGGGCGCGGCGTGATGAGCACCAAACCCGGGGTCAAGTTGATGGTCGTGCGCGAGATCCCGCCCGAACATGACCATGTCGCGGTGATCGGCGAAAATCGCCGGTTGGTGATTTTTTCACTGGCCGAACTGCCGGTGCTGGCCAAGGGGCAGGGGGTGACCTTGCAACGCTATCGCGATGGCGGCTTGGCAGATATCACGACGCTAAAGTTCGAGGATGGCCTGACTTGGGCTATGGGTGGCGATACCGGGCGGACGCGGGTTGAAAAGGATCTGCGCCAGTGGAAGATCGCACGCGGTGCCGCTGGCAGTTTTCCGCCGCAGGGGTTCCCGCGGGATAACAAGTTTCATGGGTAAGTCGCGGGGAAGCTAGACCTTTTTCGGCGCCAGGATCATCACCTTGCCCTCTACCCGCCAACCGTCGAGGCCAGACAGAAAGTTCATGCCCAGCACGTTGGTGGTGCCAATGTCCGGGGCAATGATTGCCTGCATATCGTCGGCGACGATGTTGCCGACCTGCAAGTGGTCGATGGCGGCGATCTGCGCTGGCGTATCGCCATTGGCGGTGTGCAGGCTGACCGGGTGCGCGTTGAGGCCCGCCTCGACGCCTGCGGAATGGGCGACGTCCTGGGAAATGGTAGTGTAGGTCGCGCCAGTGTCGATCAAAAACCGTTGCGGCATGCCGTTGATTTCGGCCTCGACCCAATAATGTCCATCGCTGCCCAGCGGGACACGGGTTTCACCGCCGCGCAGGGTGATTTGCGATCCGGCCTCGGCGGCCATCGCCACGCCTGCCACGATGGGGATACCCAAAATCGCCCCGCCCAATTGCACCAGCGTCACGCCAAACGCGATCGCCAGCCCGAAATTGCCGATCGAGCGCACCATCGTGCCCAGCGCCCCGCTCGTTTCGGTACGGATGATGCCGCCGATCAGCACTAGCGCCATAAAGGCAAAGGCGCCGCCCAGCACCAAAGGGTTGGGCAATTGCAGCAAGGTGGAAATCAACGACATCGTGCGGAACCTTGGAAATATTACGGGCTGCCCCGTATATCGCGCCAGAGGTGGTCCGTTTGCAACGCCATCGCAGGGCGGGGGGCGTGCCAGCTTGGGACGTCCTACTTTGGGTGATGTGGCACCATCACCATCGTGTTGCCCTCGACCCGCCAACTGGCCAGTCGTGTCAGAAAATTCATGCCCAGCACATTGGTCTCACCCAGCCCCGGCGCGACAACGGCGTCGATGTGGCGAGCGACGACATTGCCGACGCGCAATTCCGCGATGTTGGCCAACTCGCCCTCGGCGGTACCATTAGCGGTTTTCAGCTGGACCTTGCCGCCCGACGGGCTTGGCTCCACCGCGGCATCATCGGCGGTGTCGGGCGACAGGGTGGTCAACGTTGCGCCCGTATCGACCAAAAAGCGCTTTGGCACGCCATTGACCTTCGCCTTGACCCAGAAATGGCCATCATCGGCCAGAGGGATGCGGGTAGTATTGCCTTCGACCACCTGATCCGGCGCGCTAGTGGTGGAGGGAATCAACTTGCGGATTTCGTCGGGGATCGGGGTTGTGACGCCCAAGCTGCTGAGGTCAACCAGCCCCAGAAGGGTCGCCAGCAACGCGGTAATCAACCCCAAATTGCCCAAAAACCGCATCATCGCGCCCAATGTCGGCAGGGCCCCGCGCACTTTGCCCCCCACCAGCACCAGCGCCATCGAGATCAGCGCCCAGCGCAGCACGGGCTGGGTCATGACCATCGCGGTCACTTGATGCCACATCGCAACCCCCGCCTCGACCAGCCGGTGGACCGCCTGGCTGTTCGCCTGATCGTTCGGGGTGGCGTGGGTCATGGTTGCACCAACAGGTCGCCCAGAATGGCGTCAATGCGCGCCGCGTCGGGAAATCCCTCTGCGACCCAGCGCGCTTCGGTGGTTTGCAACAGGCGGGCGACTTCCGGCCCGGCCTTGACGCCGCGTGCGACGATCTGCCCGCCTTTCAGCGGAAACCGGGGAATGTCCCAGCCGTCGAGCGGCGCAATATCCGCGCCGGCGATCAACATCCGGTCGAGCGCGCCATCGCGCCCCAGCCGATAGGCCAGCGCATGGGGATCCCCCAGATCCGCCGTGCGCGCGGCGGCAGCGGCCAGCCGCCGTTTCTGCGCGCCCGACAGGCGAAACCTGCTGGCGACCAGTTCGGCCAGCGCGACATCGGCAGGCAACAGCGCGGCCAATCGGCGCAACGCATCGGCGGGTACATTCTGCCGCCTCTCCTGCGCCACCAAAGCCGTCAGCGCCACCGGATCGGCCTCGGGCAGGATCACCGCCAATACGCCCAGCTCCGCCATCCGCGCCACGGTCGGTGCCGGATCGGGCAGGCCGAGCAGGTTCATCGTCTCCATCCCGATCCGTTCGCGCGACAGGCCTTTCAGCGTCGCGGCCAATTCGGCGCAGGCACCTTCGGCCTCGGCATCGGCCGGCACCGAGCCAAACCGCGCCTGAAACCGGAAATAGCGCAGGATGCGCAGGTGATCTTCGCGGATACGTTGGCGCGCATCACCGATAAAGCGCACCCGCCGCGCCGCCAGATCCGCCAGCCCGCCGAAATAATCGAAAATCTCGCCCGTCTGCGGGTCGGCATACAGCGCGTTGATGGTGAAATCGCGCCGCGCCGCATCGTCGTGCCATTCACCAGCAAAGGCGATTGTCGCGCGCCGCCCATCGGTCGACACATCATGGCGCAACGTGGTGATCTCGACCGGCCCCTCGGCCATCAGCGCGGTCACCGTACCATGCTCAATCCCGGTCGGCACGGTCCGGATGCCCGCCGCCTGACACGCCGCCACGACCTGATCGGGCACCAGCACGGTCGCCGCATCAATATCCTTGACCACCGCGCCCAACAGCGTGTCCCGCACCGCGCCGCCCACCCAGCGGACATTCCCATCCCCCAGCGCGGCGATCAACGCGCCAAGATCACCGCGGGCCATCCAGCCATCGCGAGGCAGGTGCTTATCCATTCCAGTCCAGTCGTTCGCTAACATTGGCAAGGATTGCCCCGGTTACACCCCAGATGCGATGCCCTTGCCAGATAATTTCCACATAATGGCGCGTGTCGCCGTCCCATTCCATACTGCGCCTAACATGGTTGGCCCGATTGAGCACGAAATCGAGCGGGGCCTCGAACCATTGGGCGACTTCATCGGGGTTGGGCGTGATCGTGATGTCGGCGGGGACGGTGGCGATCACCGGGGTCACGTCATAGCCGGACCCGGTACGATAGGGCTTTGTCGCGCCGATGACGGACACTAGCGCCGGGTCGATCCCCAACTCCTCCTGCGCCTCGCGCAGGGCGGCTTCCACCGCCGCCTCACCGGGGTCGAGCCGCCCACCGGGCAGCGCCACTTGCCCCGGATGCGCCCGCATTTCTTCCGGGCGGTGGATCAGCAACAGGCCGGGCTCGGGCCGGTCGGTGATCGCCAGCAGGACGGCGGCGGGCTTGAACTGGGCGATGCCCTCGATGCGCGGATCGGGAAACAGCGTCGGCGCCGGACGGTCGCGCCCGGCGTCATACAGCCGTTCCAACCGTCGGCGCAGTGCGGTCATGCGGGCACCAGCGGGAAACTTATCCCCAGACTATCTACAGTCAGTCCACCATCTGCCCCACCCTTTTCCAGAGCGATATCCACCAGTTGTCCCCAGGTCGACCGGTTGAGCCGCGCCTCGCAACCGTGACGCACGGCGAGGTAGATCGCGGGCGTTTCCGCATTGCCCCGCGCGATCAACGGGTGGTCTGGCCCGGCGATCACCGTGTCATCGGTGTTGAGCCGGAATGCCAGCGCGCCATCCTGCTGCACCACATCAATCGCGACAAAGGCGGCATCTTCAACCCGGATCGACTGACGATCCTGCGGCGTGACCAGCCAGTGCTGCCCGCTGTTATCGCGCATCAACAGGGTGGAAAAGGCGCGTACCATGGCGGGGCGGCTGATTGGCCCGCCCTGATGATACCAGCGGCCATCGGCGCGGATTTCCATCTCGCTGTCGAGCGTTTCGACCGGCGTCCATTGATCAACCGGCGGCAAACGCCGCGCTGCGACCAGATCGGCAATCTGCGCCAACGACAGGGCGGCAAGGTCGGGCGGCGGTTGGAAGGGCATGCTTACCATATGGGGGCGATGGTGCGTCGGCGCCAGAACCCTTTGGTGTTTACCTGTCAGCGCCGGTGCTTGCGTGTCAGCGTAACCAGGGGCCGAGCGCCCCCTTCACCGGCAGCACCGATGGATTGTCGCAACGCACCAGCAACCGGCTTACCTCAAACGGGCCGGGCAGCGTCCAGCCGGCGGTCGGCGCATTGGTAAAGCCCCAGAAGCGGCCATAATAATCGGGATCGCCGATCATCACCAACGGCAGTGGCGCCTGAGGATTGAGCGCGGCGAGGGTGGCAGAAACCAGCGCCTGACCAAAGCCGCGCCCTTGCGCCTCGGGCAGCACAGCGACCGGACCGACCATGATCATCGGATGCGCCCGGCCATCGGGATCGGTCAGCGCCACCGGCCAGCACTGGATCGAGCCGACGACGTGCTCTTCCTCATCCACCGCGGCAAAGGACAGGGCGGGCAGCCAATCGGCATCGCCGCGCACTTTATAGGCGGTACGAGTGTGGCGCTCTGGCTCGAATGCGCGATCAAGCAACGCCTCGATGAGGGCGGAATCGACGGTGTCGAGCGGGATGAGTGCGGGATCTATTGCCATAATTGTCGCGCGGATAGGGCAGCGAGCGCCCCCGCGCAATGATAAAGCAACGCTTGATCGCGGCGCGCCCAGCGTTCAAACCGGCCGTTATGAGCATGATCATTGGCGTGGATGAGGCCGGGCGCGGGCCATTGGCGGGGCCGGTCGTGGCAGGTGCGGTATGGCTGGGCGCATCGACGATTGCGGGCCTCGCCGATAGCAAGAAATTGTCGGGCAAGCGCCGCGCCGTGCTGGAGGCAGCGATCATGGCCGAGGCCCATTGGGCGGTCGGCGTGGTGGAGGCCGACGAGATCGACCGGATCAACATTTTTGCCGCGACCATGCTGGCGATGACGCGGGCGGTGGCGGGGCTGGTGGCCAAGGTTGGCGTGCCGGCGCTGGTCTTGATTGACGGCAACAAGACGCCAGAGGGCCGCGTGGCGGACTGGTGCTGGCCCGCCCGCGCGATTGTCGGCGGCGATGCGACCGAACCTGCGATTTCGGCGGCCAGCATCATCGCCAAGGAACATCGCGATCGCATCATGCGTGATCTGGCGCTGGCGCATCCGCACTATGGCTGGGATCGCAACGCGGGCTATGGCACGGCGGAGCATCTGGCGGGTTTGGCGGCGCATGGCGTAACGCCGCACCACCGGCGCAGCTTTGGCCCGGTGGCGCGGTTGGTTGCGGTGTGATGGCCGAGCGGCGGGGTGGCGCGCGAAAATATTCGCGGGGGGTGAATCCCTGTGGTCACACCTACCATATGTTGAGTCCTTGCCATGCGCAGGGACTCAAGGGGTTGATCTGGACTCTTTTCGTTCCGGTTTGTTCGACTCGGTCGATGTGCTCCGACTCGCCATAAATCAACGAGTCGCGCCTTGACGGGCGTCTGCAAATGACTCATCTTGTGCGCCGATCTTCACACTTATGCACAGGAATCCCATGGGCCACGTCCTTTTGAAGGAGCGCGTACGTTCCGCGCCCGCACCGCGCAAATTGGCACGCGACATCGCGCGCGAATTGCCGGGCGATGTGCTGGCGCCACAGCGGGCCGATTTGCCGGTGGGGCGTATCCTCGATGGCGATTGCATCGCCGCGATGCGCACGATCCCGACCGCCAGCGTCGACATGGTGTTTGCCGATCCGCCGTATAACCTGCAACTGGGCGGCGATCTGTCGCGTCCGGATGGCAGCGTGGTCGATGCCGTGACCGACGATTGGGACAAGTTCGACAGCTTTGCCACCTATGACAAATTCACCCGCGAATGGCTGGCCGAGGCGCGCCGCGTGTTGAAGCCCAACGGGTCGCTCTGGGTGATCGGCAGCTATCACAATATCTTTCGCGTTGGCGCGACGTTGCAGGATCTGGGCTTTTGGATTTTGAACGACATCGTGTGGCGCAAGTCGAACCCAATGCCCAATTTCAAGGGCACCCGGTTTACCAACGCGCATGAAACGCTGATCTGGGCCAGCAAGGGCGAGAAGGCGAAATACACGTTCAACTATCGCGCGATGAAGACGTTGAACGATGAATTGCAGATGCGGTCCGACTGGGTGCTGCCGATTTGCAGCGGTGGGGAGCGGTTGAAGAAGGGCGGCACCAAGGTCCACCCGACCCAAAAGCCCGAGGCTCTTTTGTATCGCGTGATGCTGGCCACAACCAACAAGGGCGATGTCGTGCTGGACCCGTTTTTCGGCACCGGCACGACGGGCGCGGTTGCCAAGCGGCTCGGTCGCCAGTGGATCGGTTGCGAGCGCGAGAGCAATTACCGCGAGGCAGCGCTGGAGCGGATCGAATTGGCGCTGCCGCTCGATGAAAGCGCGCTGACTACGATGCAGAGCAAGCGTTCAGCGCCCAAGGTGGCGTTTGGCACGTTGGTCGAAACCGGCTGGATCGCCCCCGGCACGGTGGTGTCGGACAAAAAGGGCCGGATGCGCGCCGTGGTGCGCGCCGATGGATCGCTGGTATCGGACGCGGAAATTGGCTCGATCCATTCGCTGGGTGCAAAGTT
>CAIOKP010000342.1 GCA_903858875.1 uncultured Sphingomonadales bacterium | reverse complement strand
GTGCTGGTTTTGCCAACGCCGCGAATGCCGGTCATCAAAAACGCATGGGCCAGCCGGTCGCGCTTGATCGCATTGCCCAGCGTCTGGACCATCGCGTCCTGCCCGATCAACTCGGCAAAGGTTTGCGACCGGTATTTACGCGCCAACACGCGATAGGGCTGCGCCACAACCGCCGCAACCGGCACCGGCAACCCCAGGCCCAACGCGTCGTCCGCCATATCGGGGTCACGCAACGAAGGCGCGGGCGACGGCGGGGCCGAAAACGCGGGCGAAGGCGCGGGCGGATCAAACGCCTCGCCAAAAATGTCAGATGAATCGTTCATTGCCCGCCTAGTTAGGCGACCCCCGCGCAATTGTCGAATGCCGAGCCGCGCCCGGCGTATCAATTGACCACATCGCGCAACCATGCGACCCGTCGCCCATGACCCAAATCATCCCCGGCCGCCAAACCGCCACCTTTGACCAGCCGCTGGTGGTGTTTCTCATCGGCATGCGGGTCAATCATTTCCACAAATTCGGCAAATGGCTACCCGTGGCCCGCGCGATGGGGCCCATGATCCGCGAATTATCCGCAGATCCAGCCAGCGGATTTCTCGGCGCGCATTTCGCGCTCGCTGGCCTGCGGACCGTCATCTCCACACAATATTGGCGCGATTTTGCAAGTTTGGAGGCCTATGCCCGCGACCGCGATCGCGATCACTGGCCGGCATGGACCGCGTTCAACCGCGCGGTCGGCAACGATGGCACCGTCGGGATTTTCCACGAGACATATGCGGTACAGGCCGGCGCCTATGAGACGATCTATGCCAATATGCCGCCATTTGGTCTGGGCCGGATTGCGGGCATTGTCCCGGCTACCGGATCGCGCAACACGGCACGTTCCCGGATGGATACAGCTGATTCGTGATGGTGGATGAAGGAGCCGGGCGACCCGCCGCAAATCGTTGTGGCTGCTTCCTTCCGGACCTGACCAAGTTGGCGAACGCAAACGTCCACCCGACTCCCGGCCGCGCCTATGCCGATGCTTTTGCCTTTACGCAAGCCCCCGCAGCAGTATCGCGCGACCCGAAGCCTGAATTTTAGCGGAAATTATCCGCGTAGGTCTGCAACTTCAACCGGCGCGGCGGCGTTGCGTGAATGGTTGCGGTGATCCCATGCTTATCAGCATAAGCCTCTGCATCGGCCTGCGAGGAAAACTTCAAAGTCACCTGCACCTGCGTATCGGCGGAACCGGCCCAGCCCATCAACGGGTCGGGGCGGCGCGCCTCTGCGGGGGCGAATTCGAGGATCCACTGGTCCAGCAAGGCCTTACCGGACTGCATGGCGTTCTTCGGGCGCTGATAAATACGTGCGGTCATGCCCACGCTATGCGGTCGAATCGCGCGCAAGATCAAGGGGCAAAATCAAGTCCCTGCTCAGCGCCGCCGCTGCGCCTCGAACGCGTTTTTCGTTTTCAGGCTGGGGTCTTCGGCCCACGGCTCGTCCGGCCAGCGGTGGCGGGGGTATCGGCCCTTCATGTCTTTCACCACATCGCGCCAACTGCCCCGCCAAAATCCGGGCAGATCGCGCGTGGTCTGGATCGGTTTGCCGCCGGGCGATGTCAGCTTCAACAACAATGGCTGGGCCGGTTGGCCAAAGCCCGGATGACGGTCGAGCCCGAACAGCGCCTGCACCCGCACCTCGACCGAAGGCCCGCCGGGATCGTCATAATCGATGGCATGGGCCGTGCCCGCCGGCGAGCGGAACTCCGGCGGGGCCAGCCGGTCCACCGCCGCCTTCCCATCCCAGCCCAACCGGTCAAGCAGCGCATTGTGCAAGGCCCCCGGTTCGACCGCATCCAACCGGCGTTTCAAATGCGGCGCGGCCCACAGTTCCAGATCGGCCAGCAATGCCGCCTCGCCCATCTCCGCGATCCCGGCATAGCGGGCGCGCTTCAACAGATGCAGGCTCGCCTTGCCCAGCGGCAACAGGTCAATCCCATCGGCCCGAATGCGCTCGCATAAAAATGCGGCAATCGCGGCCGGGTCGGGCGCCGGATCGCTGCCCCGCGCGAACACGATCGCCCCCAACCGCTGTTCAAGCAAAGCCTCCGCCCGCCGATCCTCCGCCACCCAGCGCAAGGTCGGGCGCCGCTCGATCCGGTGCGCCAGATGCGCCAACACCTCGGCCTCGCTCAGCGCAATCGCACCGGTAATCCGCGCGCCCTTGGCCTGCCCCTGCGCATCGCCCACGGCGAGAAACTCGGCCCGCGCCAGCGACGACAACGGGTCGAGCGTCAGCCCCCTGCCGCCTGCCGCCACCCATTCCGCGCCCGACGCATCACGTCGCTTGGCCAGATTGTCAGGAAACCCCTCGGCCAGCAGCACGCCGGGCGGCGGTGCCTCGCCACGCGCCACCGTCACCAAACTCCGCGCCCGTTTCGCCCAATTGCGCGCCATTTGCCGCGCCGCATCGGCCCGCGCCGACCGATCCCCCCGCCACCGGTCGCGCCGCGCCAATAAATCCTCGCCGCGCCCGCCCAGCGCGCGCTCCTGCAACAATAACGCGATTTCGGCGGCATCGTCCGCCCCCCCGCGCGCCGCTGCAAACAACAGCATATGCGCCTGTTCTGGCCCCATCGGCAGGCTGGCCATCGCGCGGCCATGCTGGGTAATCTGCCCGCCGTCCAGCGCCCCCAGCGAAGTCAATTTCGCCCGCGCGGCGGCCAAGGCAGCGAGTGGTGGCGCATCGACCCACGCCAT
>CAIOKP010000341.1 GCA_903858875.1 uncultured Sphingomonadales bacterium | reverse complement strand
TCTGGCAATGGTTTCGGTGTGCATAGTGTTGCTCCTTTCCTTACAAGCGAATCCGGCTGAGCGCGGTCGCGATGCATTCGAGATCACGCCGGAATACGTGCTCGCCGATATAGGCAAGCTGGATGTTGTCGGTGAGTCCTGAGCGGAACATCTTTCGCGCCTGTGCCGCATAGACTCCAATCCATACGCGACCCCAGAGGTCATAGAAGGCAATTTCCTCGGCGCGGGGAATGATGCCCCCTGCCGCCGCATAGACAGCCAAAAAGTCTTCCCAAGGCATCACCTGGATAACCGTCTTCTGGCTGTAACCCAAGTCTTGCGCCGGGTTGCCGATGGCCGCCGCCTCCCAGTCCACCAGTGCCGCTATTTCGTCGTCTTGCACGATAAGGTTGTGGCAGCCTACATCACGATGAATGAGAGTGCGCCTACCATCCGCGCAATTGACGTTTTGTGTCAGCCACTGAAACGCGCAGTCCATAGCAATCGACGTAGATCCCGATTCCCGCCAAAGCGAGCGAAACTGGTCGATCTCGTTAAGCAAACGCTCCTTGGTGCCAATCTCAGCACCATATATCCCGGGACCGAATGTTTCCGGTGCAATGCCATGCATCTTGGCCAACTCCCGTGCCAGATTCGCGCCAAAAGCAGTGCTGCCACCATCGACCTGATAGGAATCACCGATGCTGCCACCGATGGCGCGGGCAGTGACCATGAAGGGGGCACCAAGCACCTTGCCGCTGGTCTCCAGCGCGTAGGGCTCTGGAACATGGACACCGCGTTCATGGAGAATATTGATGATGCCGAACTCCTTGTTAACGGTGACACCGAAGACGGAGTCGGCCGGGTCGTAGCGGATGACGACTTCTTCGGGCAACCCGCTGTCGGGGGTCAGACGCACCATGTAAGTCTGCTTCGAGAACCCGCCAGGCAATTGCATGACTTCGAGCACCTTGGCACTACCGTGGCTGCCACATGCCTGTTTTAGAAAGTCGACAAACTCGTTTAGCTGTTGATCGGTAAAGCGCTGCTTGGCACGCGTTTCACCAACCGCCTCGCCGCTCGTCAGCATCTCGCGGCATAGGTCGGCGCCTTTTCGCAAGCCCTGTAACTCATGTTCGACCAGGCGGTTCGCCAGCGCCGCGCCAGCAACGTTGCCGTTTGCGCATAACAGCACGGCCGCCTGTCCGGCAACGGCTTCGATCTCGATGAGCGGCGGCGGCGGCTTGCCGACCTGGCTACCTGCCTGCCATGATCGGATAGTAGCGACAAGACCGGTTGCCTCAGCCAAGCGAGCCAGTTCGGGAAGCATGTCGGCCACGAGGCCAAGATAACTGGCAGCGAGCTCATCCTTGATCGACCGGCCAAACTCCTGGTCCACCGACAGTTGTGCGCTCATGCGCGCCATGGTCAGCATGAGCTGGCGTGCCATGCTGGTAGTGACTGAACTGGCGATGTCCGGCGAAGACAGCGTCTTACCGATCTGAGCTAGGTAGCGAGCGACTGAATAGCTCACAGCATCCTCCGCTTAGGCGCTGTGGCTTTGCCAGTGCGCTCACTCATGGCTATGATGACGCCACCCATGTCTCCTCCTTAATATTTTTTATTGCGAATGACGAGACTTTACGGTCGCAGTCCAATTGAGTTCAATTTGATTTTTACTTGACTTTCTCATGCCAAATGCAAAACACGAAAGAGACCAAGAACAGCACCGCGGACACCACCGCCCGCCGTACCGAACCGCGCCAGGAGCGGGCACAGCAGACGGTCGCGCGCATCAAGCGGACAATGCTGGCGATCGTGGCCGAACACGGCTATGTCGCAGCCACGACCAATCGGATCGCCGAAGAGGCGCACGTCAACATTGCGACTGTGTATCACTACTTTCCCAACCAGCACGACCAGCGCCACAATGAGCAAATGCGGAAGCGACAGACCCATCATATCATCTACTCCTGAAACTTTTCGCAGCCAGCGCGCCTGTCGATAGGCATCGCTTGCTGTCTTATCCCCTATCTAGGGACTTTATTGACCATGCGCCACCCCATGCGCCGATTGGCGTACAGGCTATTTGTCAGAAAGGTCGTCGGCCGGGTCATCGCCGCCAGCAATCAGCGCGTCAAACGCCACATCGACCGGGTCGAGCAACCCGGTCGCGCGCAATTCATCGATCCCCGGCAAATCGCGCCGCGATGCGAGGCCGAAATGCGCGAGAAACGCCGGCGTCGTGGCATAAATCACGGGCCGGCCAGGCACTTCGCGGCGGCCAGCGATGCGGACCCAGCCCGCCTCCATCAACACATCAACCGTGCCTTTGGCGGTTTGCACGCCGCGAATCGCCTCGATTTCGGCGCGGCTAACCGGTTCGTGATAGGCGATGATCGCGAGGCATTCGGTCGCGGCGCGCGATAATTTGCGCGCAACTTCATGATCGCGGCGCAACAAATGCGCGAGATCCGGCGCGGTCTGAAAATGCCACCGCTTGCCGCGCTCGACCAGATGGATGCCGCGCGGGCCGTAAAACGCGGCCAATTCGGCCAAAGCCGCCCGCACGTCAGCGCCGCCCAGATGAGTCGAAATCGCCTCGACGCTCATCGGCTCGGTCGCCGCGAACAGCGTCGCCTCGACCGCGCGGAGCAATGTGTCAGGCCCGTTCATGCCGCCACCCCCAGCCGGCGCAGGCGCAACGGGCCGAACGTGTAGTCCTGCACCAATTCCGCCTTGCCCTGCTTGGCGAGTTCGAGCGCGGCGACAAAGCTCGACGCCAAGGCCGAACGACGCAGCCGTGGATCAGCCCAATCGCCCTCGCCCAATGGCAGCGGCGGCAGGAAATCGCGCAATTCCACCCAATCCAGCGTCAGCCCCAGCATCGCGCTAACCCGCGCCAGCGCCGAATCGAGCGTCATCACCTTGCGGTCATGCACCATATGAACGACGGGCGCGGTGCGCGCCTTGACCTGCCCATAGGCCTGAAGCAGGTCGAACACCTCGCATTGCCACAGCGCGCGGCGGTCCACCGCGAGGCCTTCGGGCGCGCCCCGGCAAAACACATCGCGCGCCAATCTGTCGCGCGCCAACAGCCGTGCCGCCGCCTCCCGCATCGCGGCCAGGCGTTGCAACCGCAATTGCAGGCGCAGCGCCAATTCCTCTGGGCTAGGGTCCTCCTGCTCCTCTTTGGGCAGCAGCATCGCCGATTTGAGATAGGCCAACCACGCCGCCATCACGAGGTAGTCGGCCGCCACTTCCAGCTTTAACGCCTCGGCTTGGCCGATATAGGCGATATATTGATCGACCAGTTCGAGGATCGAGATTCGCCGCAAATCGACCTTTTGCCGCCGGGCGAGGTCGAGCAACAGATCGAGCGGCCCTTCCCAACCATCGATTTCGAGCATCAGCGACGAAGTGGCAGCGGCCGGCTGGCGGAACAGCTGTTCGCCCGCCGCGCCCCCCGCCAGCGCCAGTTCGCTCATGCGCCGCCCTGATCCAGCAGGCCCAGCAACGCGTCGCGCCGCGCCACCAGATCGGCATGGCGGGCCGGGTCGGGCGCGATCGGCACGGCGGTATCGGCCAAGGCGCGCGCCAACCGCGCATCGGCGCCCTCCGGCATCACCGGACAAGCCGCCGCAATGCCGATCATATCGTCCATCTTTGCCCAGCAATTGAGCACAATGTCGCACCCCGCCGAGATCCCTAGCGCCGCGCGTTCCGGGATCGTGCCCGACAAGGCCTGCATATCAACATCGTCGGTCAACAACAGCCCGTCAAAGCCAATCGCGCCCCGGATGATGTCGCGCACGATGGTTGCCGACTGCGTGGCGGGATGGTCCGCATCCCACGCCGGGAACAGGATATGCCCGGTCATCCCGATCAATGCCCGCGTCGCCAGGCTGCGAAACGGCGCCAAATCGCGCTCCAGTTCCGCCGCGGTCGCGGTGACGGTCGGCAATTCCTTGTGGCTGTCGGCCGTGGCGCGACCGTGGCCCGGCATATGTTTGACAACCCCTGCCACGCCCGCCGCCGCCAGCCCATCGAGGATCGCTCGCCCCAGCGCGGCCACCCGCAACGGTTCCTCGCCCAGCGCGCGATCGCCGATGACGTCATGCGCGCCCGGCACCCGCACATCGACACAGGGCCAGCAATCAACGCTGATCCCCGCCTCGGCCAAGTCCAGCCCCAGCGCCTCGGCATTGGCGCGCGCGGCGGTGATCGCACTGGCGGGGGCGAGGTCATAAAGGCGCGCAAAGGGTTCGCCGGCCGGATATTTCGGCCAGACCGGCGGCTTCATCCGGGCGACACGGCCGCCTTCCTGATCGATCGAGATCAACAGCCGATCACGCCCGTGCAACCCGCGCAATTCGCCGGTCAGCGCCCGCACCTGCGCAAGATCGACCACATTGCGACCGAACAGGATATAGCCCGCAGGATCAGCATCGCGGAAAAAAGCGCGCTCCTCGCGCGTCAGGACCGGGCCGGACAGGCCGAAAATCGCAGGTATCATGGCGCCAAGCGTTGCACCGAATGCCGCCCCCGCGCAAGCACAGGTCCGCGCGCTTTACACAGCAACGGCGCAAAGGCCCCGCGTCTTTGCATCAAGCCCTGGCCGCGGGTCTCAGCGCTTGACCTGACAGGCCAGCCCTTCACCGCGCAATTTGTCGCACAGCGCCGATCCGCCGCCAGCCCCCGTCACCAGTTGCAGGCGATAGACCGTGCCCATGTCGATTTGCGCCGACACAATGCGATGGTTTATGCCCTTCAGCATGTCATGCGCCACCACCAAACGGTTCCAACCCGCTTCGGCCAAGGCATGGTTCGAATAGGCGGCGATCTGCACCACGCCGCCCGCCGCGCCGCCGGTATCGCCCGTGTCCGGCTGGGCCGAAGCCGCCGCCGGCTTGGCTACTGCCAGCGCGGACTTTGCCGGAGTTGCGCCGCCAGCAAAGCTTGCCCCCGCCGCCGCCGACGCTGAAGCGGCCGCCGCCGCCGCGCCTGCGCCCGCCTGTTCGGCCCCCGTGGCCGCCTCGTTACCCGCGTCATTGCCAGCCAGATGAGCCGGGCGGTTCTGCCCTTGCGACACGGCATAGCTCGAATCGCCCGTACCGTCGAAAGTCTTGCCGCCCGGATCCTTGGGCGTTTCCTTGAACGGCGTGGCGGGCGCGGCAATCGTGCTGCCATCGGCCAGCGGCACGCCCTGATCCGAATGGTGGGTCAGATACCAGACCCCCCCGACGATCGCCGCCAATGACGCCAGCCCGCCGATCACCGCCGCGATCACCCGCTTGGTGTCGATACCGACATATTCCTCATCATCCTCGCCCGATTCGAGCCACGGCAGCCGATCCCGTTCGTCAAGGTCAAGCCGGTCGTGGTCTGTGCCGCCATGCAGCCATGCCTTGGCGTCTGCGGCCACCGTCGCGCCGCCGCCCAGCGCGGCATCGCGCGCCCGGCCGATCAAATCCTTGGCCCGAGCGGCCGGATCATCGTTATGGCCGACATCCGCCGCTGTGTCGGCTACCGCACTCGAAACCGCGTCACCTGCCGCCCGCAATGGGTCGGTCAGGCCATGTTCGTCATCACCGCCGGACATGGCTTACATCTCCTCGACTGCGGCCACGCCCAACAGGGCCAGACCATTGCGAATGACTTGCCCGATTTGCGCGCCCAAGAAAAGCCTTGCGCCACTGACCGCCTCATTATCGGACACTATGAAACGTTTATCCGGCCGGTCATTGCCGACATTCCAATAGGCGTGGAACGCGGCAGCCAGATCGTGGAGGAAAAAGGCGATGCGATGCGGTTCGCGCGCCACCGCTGCGGCCTCGACCAAACGGGGGAATTGTGCGGCCTGACGCACCAAAGCCAGTTCTTCCGCGCCCAGCAGATCGATCGATTGCGGGTTGGGGGCAAAGCCTTCCTCCGCCCCCTTGCGCAGCGTCGAGCAAATCCGCGCATGGGCATATTGCACATAAAACACCGGATTATCCTTCGACGCCTCGACCACCTTGGCAAAGTCGAAGTCCATCATCGCCTCGGGCTTGCGGGTCAGCATGGTGAAACGCACCACTTCCTTGCCGACTTCCTCGACCACTTCGCGCAATGTGACGAAATTGCCCGACCGCTTGGACATCTTCACCGGCTCGCCATCGCGCAACAATTGCACCATCTGGACCAGCTTGACCTCGAACGGGGTTTCCTTGCCCCCATTTGGTCCCTTGGCCGCGCCGGTCATCGCGGCGACAGCGGCCTTGATGCGCTTGACCGTGCCGGCGTGGTCCGCGCCCCAGATGTCGACCAGCGCGTCGGCGGACTGCGCCTTTTGGTAGTGATAGGCAAGGTCGGCGCCGAAATAGGTCCAGCTGCCATCCGATTTCTTGATCGGGCGATCCTGATCATCGCCAAATTTGGTCGAGCGGAACAACGGCAGCTCGACCGGCTCCCAATCGTCGGGCAACTTGCCCTTGGGCGCTTCCAACTCGCCATCATAGACGAGATCCTGCGCGCGCAGCCACGCCTCGGCCTCTTCGGGCTTGCCCGCCGCCTGCAATTCCGCCTCTGACGAGAACAGGTCATGCTTGATGCCGAGCAGCGCGAGATCGTCGCGGATCATCACCAACATGTCGGCAACGGCCCGCGTGCGGAACAGCGCCAGCCACTCGCTTTCGGGCGCCGTGGCATAGCGGTCGCCAAATTCGCGGGCCAGGGCCTCGCCCACCGGCACCAGATAATCGCCGGGATACAGCCCCTCGGGGATCGCGCCGACATCGTGGCCGAGCGCTTCGCGATACCGGATATGGACCGACCGCGCCAAGACCTGCACCTGCGCGCCGGCATCGTTGACGTAATATTCGCGGATCACCTTGTGCCCGGCATATTCCAGCAATTGGGCCAGGGCATCACCCACCACCGCGCCGCGGCAATGGCCCATGTGCATCGGACCGGTGGGGTTGGCCGAAACATATTCGACATTGACCACCGTGCCGCCGCCAATGGCCGACTTGCCATAATCGCCCGCCAGCGCGGCAATCGTCCGGATTTCCTCGACCCAGGTGCCGGGCGTCAGGCGCAAGTTGATAAAGCCCGGTCCGGCGATTTCCGCGCCCGCGACCTGCGGCAGTTTTTCCAATTCGGCCACCAGCAATCCGGCCAAAGCACGCGGATTGGTGCCAGCCCCCTTGGCCAGCACCATCGCGGCATTGGTCGCCAAATCGCCATGCGACGGGTCGCGCGGCGGCTCAATCGTCACGCTGGCGCGATTCAGTTCGGCTGGCACATGCCCGGCGGCCACCAGCGCATCGAGCGCGGTGGCGACATGGCCGGCAAAAGCGGTGAAGACAGGGGCGGTGATCTGGGCGTTTTGGGACATGCCCCGCCGGTTAGCGGTTTTGGCGCCGCCGCGAAAGCCCCGAGAGCATCAGATCACCCGCCAGCCCGTTCAGCGCGAGGCGTTATACGCCAATTGTTCGGGCGACAGCTGGAATCCAACCATCACATCAAAGGTTGCGCGAGCGACTGCCGCCTTGACTTCGGGATCGGCCAACGGGTCAATCGCGGCATCCGCCTCGCCCGCCTTGCGCTTCTTGGTGATGCGGTCGCGCACTTCGCTATTCAGCGTGGCCTCGGCCTTGTCGATGGTCGCCACGCCCAAAGCGGTCGCCTCGGTGCGCGTCTGTCCCTCGGCAAAATGCAGTGTGACCTGACCGATACGCTTGGAAATCACTGCGGTGCCGCCGCGGACGACCGACACGAAATAAGGCAAGGTTACATCGCGCACCCCACGCCCATCAACGCGGCGGGCCAGCACCTGAAAGCTGACATTGGCGTTGACCGGGCTACCCTTGGGATCGCACTGGCTTCGCAGGTCGGTCATCGCCGCGGTCATCGCGATATTGCGGGAATCAGTCGACCCCGGCGCGCGGAACAGCGTGATATCGCCGGTATAGTCGGCAATCCCCACCGCCGGGCAGGCCGAACGCACCGCGGTGATGCCGACGCCTTCCTCCACGACCAACTCGCCGGTCGAACTGCACCCCGTCAACAGCGCAGAAGCCGCCATCGTAAGGGCGACAGCCGCAATGGCAGGGGCGGGCATGCGACGTGAACGAAAGTGCATCTCACGGTTCCTCAAGTATTCCTCATCCCGCCCTAGCGGGCCGGATCGCAAAGCGCTAGAGGCGGCAGGATGAACACGGCCTTTCCCGCAATCCCGTCCGGCGATGATTCACCCCCTGCTGGCGCCCTGCCACCGCTGCGGCTGTTAATCGCCGCGCCGCGCGGGTTTTGCGCCGGGGTCGACCGCGCGATCGAGATCGTTGAACGGTCGATCGAGAAATATGGCGCGCCGGTCTATGTCCGCCACGAAATCGTGCATAACCGCTTTGTTGTCGATGGCCTGCGCGCGAAAGGCGCCGTGTTCGTTGAGGAATTGGACGAAGTGCCCGATGGCGCGGCAGTGATCTTTTCCGCGCATGGCGTGCCCAAATCGGTGCCGGCGGCGGCCAATGCGCGCGGGCTGGCATGGCTCGACGCCACATGCCCGCTGGTGTCCAAAGTGCATCGTCAGGCCGAACGCCAGATCGAGGCCGGGCACCACATCCTGTTTATCGGCCACAAGGGCCACCCCGAAGTGATCGGGACATTCGGCCAAGTGCCCGATGGCGCGATGACACTGGTCGAAACCGTGGACGATGTTGCAGGTTTGCCGTTCACGACCGATGATTCGCTCGGCTTCCTGACGCAAACCACGCTGTCGGTGGACGATACCGCGCAAGTTGTCGCCGCCCTGCGCGCGCGATTCCCGCAAATCGCCGGGCCGCGGGCCGAAGACATCTGTTACGCTACATCCAACCGCCAGGCCGCAGTCAAGGCGATCGCGCCGCAATGCGAGATGCTGTTCGTGATCGGCGCGCCCAATTCGTCAAATTCGATGCGGCTGGTCGAAGTGTCGGACCGGTGTGGCACCCCGGCCAAGCTGGTACAGCGCGCGACCGACATCGAAAAATCATGGCTCGACGGTGTGACCACGCTCGGCCTGACCGCCGGCGCGTCGGCGCCAGAGGAACTGGTGCGCGAAGTGATCGACCTGCTGGCCACATTCCGCACCGTGGCCGAGGAAACCGTCGTCACGACCGAGGAAAACATGGTGTTCAAACTGCCCCGGCAACTGGTCGGCTGAGCGGCGCAGGATGGCTGTTTACACGCAATTGGGGGCAGAGGTTCTCGCTCGCCTGATCAACACTTTTGACGTTGGCGATCTGGTATCGGCCAAGGGCATTGCCGAGGGCGTGTCGAACAGCAACTGGCTGATCGACACGACCGGCCGCGATGGCGCGGGGGCGCGGTTCATCCTGACGATGTATGAACAGCGGACCGAGGTCGCGGATTTGCCGTTTTTCCTCGGCCTGCTCGATCATCTGG
Source organism: uncultured Sphingomonadales bacterium (assembly GCA_903858875.1). GTDB lineage: Bacteria > Pseudomonadota > Alphaproteobacteria > Sphingomonadales > Sphingomonadaceae > Novosphingobium. Next base: position 13,520 of record CAIOKP010000341.1, on the reverse strand, counting down.
CCGATCATGGTTGCCCGGTGCCGCGCACGATCCACGATCGCGACGGCGCGGCCTATCGCCTGTTGGATGGCAAGGCGGTGGCATTGATCGAATTCCTGCCCGGCGTGTCGGTCAGCGCGCCGACGCCCGCACAAGCCCATGCGGTCGGACACACTCTGGCGCAATTGCATCTGGCGGTGCGTGATTATCCGGCGCAGCGCGCCAATGGGCTGGCGCTGACGCAATGGCGCGAATTGCTGGGCGATTGCGGGGCGCAGGGGTTGGAGGATATTCACCCCGAACTCGGTGGCCTGGTCGCGCGCGAATTGGCGGTGCTGGGACAAGCGTGGCCGAATGATCTGCCGCGTTCGATCATCCATGCCGACCTGTTTCCCGACAATGTGCTGATGCTCGGCGATACGGTGACGGGGCTGATCGACTTCTATTTCGCCTGCACTGACATCACCGCCTATGACGTTGCGGTTACGCATGCGGCATGGTGTTTTTCGAACGATGGCCGCCGGTTTGACGCCAAAGTGTCTGCCGCCCTGCTGGCCGGATACGAAGCTGTGCGCCCCTTGAGCCCTGCCGAACGCACCGCCCTGCCCGTGCTGGCACGCGGCGCGGCGATGCGGTTTCTGGCGACGCGGGCCTATGACTGGATCAACACGCCTGCCGATGCGTTGGTCACCCGCAAGGACCCGATGGCCTTTGCCCGGCGGCTCGAATTCTATGCCAATCCGGCCAATGCGGGCATTTTTACGGCATGACGACGTTAAAGCAGGTCGAGATTTTCACCGACGGCGCGTGCAAGGGCAACCCCGGCCCCGGCGGCTGGGGCGCGTTGTTGCGCATGGGTGGCCATGAAAAGGAAATGGCCGGCGGCGAGCCTGCGACGACCAATAACCGCATGGAAATGACCGCGGTCATCCGCGCATTGGCCGAATTGAACCAACCTTGCGCGGTGACACTCTGCACCGACAGCAAATATGTCATCGACGGCATCACCAAATGGGTCTTCGGCTGGCAGAAAAAGGGCTGGGTCAACGCCAAGCGCGAACCCGTCGCCAACGAGGATCTGTGGCGCGAGATGCTGATCGTGATCAAGCCGCACACGATCGAATGGAAATGGGTGCGTGGCCATAATGGCCATATCGAAAACGAACGGGTTGATAAATTGGCCAGCGACGCGGCTGTCGAAGCCCAGCGAAAGCGCTAAACTCGGGCGCAAGCGTTAGTCGAAACGCCCCGGCGCATAGCGGGCCGGATCAATCGCGCCGCCCTTGCGCCCCAACAATAGCGCCGCGCTGATTTGCGCCGCCGCCGGCGCCGTTTGAATGCCAAAGCCGCCCTGTCCGGCGAACCAGAAAAAGCCCGGCACCCGCACATCCCAGCCGTAAATCGGCAAGCGATCCGGCGCAAAACTGCGCAAGCCAGCCCATTTGTGCTCGACCAATTCAACCTGCCAGTCGACGACCTGTTCCAACCGGTCGATGGCAATGGCAACGTCGATATCCTCGGGCGCGGCATCGCACGCGATGCATGGCGTCTCGTCATGCGGGGTCAGCCACAGCCGGCCGCTCTCGGGCTTGAAATAAAACGTCTGATCTACCGCCAGCACCAGCGGCATCGCGGCATCGGCCACCGGGGCCACCCGCACTTGCGCCATCGTGCGGCGATAGGGCTGGACACCCAGCGGCCGCGCGCCCGCCATGCGCGCAACATCATCGGCCCACGCCCCCGCGGCATTCACCACCACATCGGCGCCAATCGCCCGCCCATCGGCCAGCGTCAGGCGCCAACCACCAGCCTGCCGCGCCGCAGCGGCCAGCCGGGCATTGCAGATGATCTCCACCCCGCCGCGCCGGGCGCAATCCAGATAATGCTGATGCAAGCCGGCGACATCAATATCCCGGCATTCCCGCTGCATCGCGCCAGCGACCCAACTGTCGCGCAAACCCGGCACTAATGCGGCGATCTGGTCGCGATCGAGCACATCGACCGCCACGCCGAGCGCCGAAAATTCCGCAACAAATTCATCCAGCGCCGCTTCCTGCCCCGCCTTGGCAATCGTCAAGCCGCCGCGCGCGTGAAGAAAGCCCAACGCCGTCAGCACCGGCCCGGACGCCGTGGTCAGCGGTTGCACCCCCGGCCCGCCATAGCTCTCTTTCCAGAATGCCGCCGACCGACCGGTCGCGTGATAGCCGGGATGCGCCTCCCCCTCCAGCAACGCCACCTGGCCCACACCGGCCTCGACCAGCGCCGCCGCCAGCGATGCGCCGGCCATCCCGGCGCCAATGATCGCAATATCAAACCGCTCGCTCATACCGCTTATCCCAAGACGCTTGCGCGCCGGGGGTCAAGTCTGCGCTTTGGGCAGCGGCACATGGCGGTCGAGAAAGCTGTCGATCGCCGCCAGCGCCCGGTCGCGCACCGGATCAACCTCGCGCAATATCTCGTGCCGCGCCTCGCGCCCAAAGGTGACGAGTTCGCCCTGCGGCAACCGCCGTGCGGCGGCACAGATCGCACGATGGCTGACCATCCTGTCCGCGCTGGTCGATAGCAACAGCACCGGGGTCGTCACCCGTTCCAGCACACCGGGCGCGGCCAGATGGCGCATGCTATCAAGCGCGCGTTCCATCCAGCCCCAGCTCGCCGGCCCCATTTCGAGATAGGGTCGCTTCGCACGCCACCATTGTTCGTCGGCATAGCGAATGCGGTCATGCGTCAACAAGGCCATCCGCAAGGCCAGCCGGGTCGCCGGCTTTTCGCCATCCCGCCACGCCGGGCGACGCGGATCGCCCAGCCGCACCATCGCGGCGGCCAGTGCGTGTTGCAGCACCAGCGGCAATCCCCACGCGAAAAACCCCAGCATCGGAGTCGACAGCACCGTTACCGCCGAATCGACATAACCATCGGCCACCGCCCGCAGGGCCAGATGCCCGCCCATCGAATGACCAACCAAAACATGCGGCCCCGGATGGGTCCCGCGCCACACCTGCCAAAACGCGCCAAGGTCGCGGAGCCAGATGGAAAAATCATCGACATGACCGGTCAGATCATCCCGCCCAAACCGCCCGGACCCGGCCTGTCCGCGCCAGTCGATCGCGGTGACATGCCACCCGTTGGCCCGCCAATGGCAAAAGGTTTCCAGATATTTTTCATAGGTATCACCCCGCCCCGGCACGAACAGCAAGCTGCCCCGCGACCTTGGGCCGACCGGGCTCAGGTCGAGGCGCCGGACCGCATCGCCGTCGGGTGCTACCCACACACCTTCTACGCCGCCCTCAGGGATCGCCCTTGCGTCAAAGTGGGAGGCGGCACCGACACGCTCGCTCATATGGGACTTCCCTGCCCGTCACTGTGGTTACTTTTTAGTAAGCCCTGTTCGTTACAGGAGAATCCTGATTGCGTTAGGGGGTTCTATGCAGGGCTTTTCGGTTTCCTACGGTTTGCTGGCTGGCTTGGCAATTGCCCTGCTGGTGGCGGCCTTTACCGATATGCAGCGGCGCCAGATTGATAACTGGTTAAACGCCTCGGTGGCCCTTGCCGCCCCCTTGTTCTGGTGGGCCAGTCATATGGGTCTGGCCGACATCGGTTGGCAAGTGGCTTTGGCGGCGGGCAGTTTTGTCGTGCTGGCCGGGCTGTTTGCCATGGGTGCGATGGGCGGCGGCGATGTCAAATTGCTGGCTGCGCTCGCGCTGTGGATCAAGCCATTGTGGTTTATGCAATTGTTGACCGTGATGGCGATGGCTGGCGGTGTGCTGACCATCGGCATGGCGGCCTGGCATGTGGCCCGGCGCCAGCGCGAAAAACTGGCGGTGCCCTATGGGATCGCCATCGCGTTTGGCGGGCTGTGGGTGCTGTCCGCCAACTATCTCGCGCTTGCACAGGCGGCCCATCATGCCGGGTGACCGGATGTTAACCAATTTACCGGACAATTCAGGCTCATCTGCGGATGTGTCGTTAAGGGGCTTGTCGAGCCATGGATAAGAAAAAGCTAATGCTGCTCCTGGGCGCGATGGTTATCGCGATAGGGACAGCGCTTGCCGCGCGCAGCATGTTGGCCGGCGGCGGGGTTGCCCCCGCGGTTCAGGCCGCGTTGCCGTCGGCGCCAAAGGGCCCGCGCGTGCTGATTGCCCAGCGCGCTCTGACGCCCGGCACGATCATCACTGCCGATGCCGTGAATTTTCAGGAATGGCCCAAGAATATGGTGACCGGCGCCTATTTCGTCGATGGCTCTGTCAACATGAACAAGTTGATCGGCACCGTTGTGCGCTACCCGATCACGGCCGGCCAGCCGTTGACAACCGGGGCGCTCGTCGCACCGGGGGATCGCGGTTTTCTGGCGGCGGCGTTGGGAGCGGGCATGCGGGCCGTCACCATCACCGTATCTGAAAAAAGCGGCGTTGGCGGCTTTATCTTCCCCGGTGACCGCGTTGACCTGATGCTGACCACTGATGTCAAAGTGAAAAACAACGGCGTCAACGGCAGCTTGGGCGATGATCGCGACCTCTATGCGACCGAGACGATTCTTCACAATCTGCGCGTTCTGGCCACCGATCAATCGACCGAAAACGAGAGCGCCAATGGCAAGACAGTGGTCCGCACCTTTCACACCGTCACGTTGGAGGTCACCCCGCGGATTGCCGAGAAGATCGAAGTTGCGCAGGCAGGCGGTTCGTTGAGCCTCGTGCTGCGTTCGATCGCCGATAATCAGACCGACCTCGATCATGCTATCGCCAATGGCTCGGTAAAGCTGCCCGAGGGCGCCAGCAAGGTGGATGAGGACAACGCTCTGGCCACAGCGGGCCGCCGCCCCATCGAGGGCACTTCGACCTTCACCACCGCCGGCGACATCTCGCGTTTTCAGCGCAAAACATTGCCGCCAATCGGCGTATCGGGCGCCAAGCAGATCGTCAACGCACTGGCCGATCGGTTTGGCGTTCCCAAGCATGGCGGACCGATCACGGCGGTAACCGGCGTCCATGTCACCCGTGGCAAGGACACATCGACGATGATTTCAAGCCCCTATGGCGCGTCGGCGCCGTCGCAAGCGGGCGGTGCCGGTTCGCCCAATGGGATGGGCGGAATGGGCGATGCCCCTAACGCCAGTCCCATCGACCCCATGAAGTCAAATTGAGAGCAAGGGGCCAGACAATGAACAGCCGCCTGATCCATCTTCTGTTTACCGCCGCCGGGATCGGCGCGGTTATCAGCCCCGTTGTCGGGCACGCCGACACCGATGCGCGCCCGCACAAGGCGCGAATCGTGGCATCGCGTCACCACGCCACAGCGCCCCGCCGCGCCGTCGCCGTGGCGGTGCGCCAGGCCCCACTCGACCCGGTCTATGCGGCGTCCATTACCCATCCGGCCAACGACATCGCGATCGCCATTGGGCGCGGTCAACTAATCAACCTGCCCGGCACGATGAAGGACGTCTTCATCGCCGAGGAAAAGATCGCCGATGTGCAGGTCAAATCGAACCATCAGCTCTATATCTATGGTCGTGGTGCGGGCGAGACGACCATCTATGCCAGCAATGCGATGGGTCAGGTGATCTGGTCCGCCAATGTGCGGGTCGGTTCGAACATCGACAGCGTCGATCAGATGCTAAAGGTCGCGATGCCCGATTCCAAGGTCAACGTGTCGACCATCGGCGCCAACACGCTGTTGCTGACCGGCACGGTCCATGCCCCAGAAGACGCGGCCGAGGCACAGCGCCTGGTGCTGGCCTATATGGGCAAGGACACCAATGTCATTACCCGGCTGCGCACGGCGACGCCGTTGCAGGTCAACCTGCAAGTCCGCATCGCTGAGGTCAGTCGTTCGTTGACCAAGACGATCGGCACCAACCTGTCGACGATTTCGTCAAGCAGCGGCGGCATCCAGTTCGGCATGGCGCGCGGTTCGAATCAGGGCACGATCACCAACCCACAAGGCATTGTGGCCAGCACGGCGACCACCGGCACCATCACGGCGGCCCCCACGATGTATAATTTCGCCTCGAGCCTGGCGAATACCACCGCGATCGCGATGGGTGGCAAGTTCCTTGGCCTCGACATTCTCGGTTCGCTCGATTTGGGGGAACAGGTCGGGCTGGTCACCACGCTGGCACAGCCGAACCTGACCGCCTTGTCCGGCGAGACCGGCGAATTTCTGGCGGGCGGCGAATTTCCGATCCCGATTTCATCGGGGTTGGGCACGGTGTCGATCGAATACAAGAAATATGGTGTCAGCCTCAGCTATACCCCGACGGTCTTGTCCGACGGCCGCATCTCGTTGCGCGTGCGTCCCGAAGTGTCCGAATTGTCCAGCGAAGGCGCGGTCAATCTCAACGGGTATTCGATCCCCGCGCTGACCATGCGCCGCGCCGAGACCTCCGTCGAACTGGGGTCGGGCCAGAGCATGATGATCGCCGGCCTGTTGTCGAACAATGCCAACCACACGATCCAGAAACTGCCCGGTGCGGGCGATATCCCGATGTTGGGCAGCCTGTTCAAATCGACCAATTTCCAAAAGGGCGAGACCGAACTGGTGATCGTCATCACCCCATATCTGGTGCGCCCGGTCAATGATGGCGATATCAAACTGCCCACCGACGGGATGCAGACGCCCGACGATATTCAGCACATTTGGGGCAACATGATAACCGACGGCAAATCGGGCGCCAAGCGCCCCGGCCCGACTGTTACCCCGGTAGAGGCAGGCAAAAACGCGCCCACCAAGGTCAGCGAAGCCGAAAATGGCGCCGCCATCCCGACCAACGCCAAACAAGCCGACGCTGCCGAACCCAAATCCCCCGGCTTCAGCCTGAATTGAGCGAGACGACCATGACCCATGTGCGCAACCGCTTTACCCGCCCCCTGTTGATCAGCGCCACGCTCGGCCTGACGCTCGCCCTGTCGGGGTGTGGCGGCATTCCGACCAACCGCTTGCTGACCAGCGTGCATCAACCCGAAGTGAGCCACGCCAGCTTTACGCTCGATCTGACGACCGGCCCGGGCGGCCTGTCGGTCGGCGAACAGAACCGGCTCGATGGCTGGTTCGAGGCGATGAACCTGCGTTATGGCGACCACGTCGCGGTCGATGACCCGCTGCGCAGCGAGGCCACCCGTGCCGCGGTTGAACAGGTGGTGTCGCGTCACGGGCTCCTGGTTTCCCGCGATGTCCCGGTGACCGAGGGCTATGTCAATGCCGGCACCGCCCGCATCGTCATCACCCGCGCGCAAGCCACCGTGCCGCATTGCCCCGATTGGTCGGCCAATAGCGACAACAACCTGCATAACGCTACCAGCAGCAATTTCGGTTGCGCGGTGAACGGCAATCTGGCGGCGATGGTCGCCGATCCCGATCACCTGATCGCTGGCGCCCGTTCATCGGGTCAGACCGTGGTGATGAGCAGCAACAAGGCGATCGATGCCTATCGCAGCGCCAAGCCATCGGGCGATGGCGGCGCGGCAGTCAAGAAAACATCCACTCAGGGCGGGAACTGATCCCATGAACGCTCCTTGGAAAGTCGGCGGCAACGCCAATCGCGACAGTTTTGCCGCCTATGTCTGCGACGATGCCGCGCTCGATGTCATGCGCCCCTTGGCAGCCGATTTCGGCTGGGCACCCGAAAACTGCATGCGGGGCGGCCTGCGTACCGCCGTTCAGGCGCTTTCGGTCAAGTCCAGCCCGGCGATCCTCGTCATCGATCTGTCGGAAAGCGGCGACCCGCTGGCCGACATCAACGCCTTGGCAGAAGTCTGTGAGCCAGGCACGGTGGTGATCGCCATTGGCCAGGTCAACGACGTCCGCCTCTATCGCGACCTGTTGGCCAGCGGCATTCACGATTATCTGCTCAAACCTTTGTCGGCCGCCCATATGCGCGACACATTGACCCATGCGCAGGCGATCTTTGCCGCACCGCGCGTCGCAGATGCCAGCACGGCCAAGCAGCACATCAGCACGGCGGTCATCGGCACACGCGGCGGGGTCGGCGCCTCGACGATCGCCACTTCGATGGCCTGGCTGTTTGCGACCGATCACAAACAACCCACGGCATTGCTCGATCTGGACATCCATTTTGGCACCGGCGCCCTGTCGATGGACCTGGAGCCGGGCCGCGGCTTGACCGACGCGATCGAAAACCCCGGCCGTATCGACGGCTTGTTCATCGAACGCGCGATGATCCGCGCCAACGACAATCTGTCGATCCTGTCGGCCGAGGCGCCGATCAACACGCCCCTGCTGACCGATGGTTCGGCCTTCGTCCATCTGGAAGAAGAATTCCGCCAGGCCTTCGAGATGACGGTCATCGACCTGCCACGCAACATGCTGATCAACTTCCCGCACGTGCTGTCGGAAGTGAACATCGTGCTGTTGGTGACCGAAATGTCGCTAGCCGGTGCGCGCGATGCGATCCGTCTGCTGTCGTGGCTCAAAAGCAGTGCGCCCCACACGCAGGTCATCGTGGTCGCCAACAAGGTCCATCCCAGCGTAGGTGAGATCAGCAAGGCCGATTTCGAAGCCTCGATCGAGCGCAAGATCAGTTTTTCGGTACCATTCGACCTCAAGGCCGCGACCCATGCCGCAAAGCTGGGCCAGACCTTTGCCGAGGCCAACCGCGCCAGCAAGGCCGGCACGGTCATCCGCGAGATGGCACAGGCTGTGCGAAACATAACCGTTACCACCGCCAAACCCGCCGAAGCCGGGACGGCGAAAAAATCGCTGCTGGGCAAGATCGACCTGATGTCGCTGCTGTCGAAGAAGGACAAGGCGGTTCCCGCCGCATACTGAGATTTCGCAGATGCCCCACCGGGCGTCGGCCATTTGCAACGAAAGGCGTAACGCCGAAATGGATACCGTCCAGATCCTGCTGATGACCTTCGGGCTCATGGCGATGATCGCGCTGCTGGCGCTGGCCTTTGGCGGGCCTTCGGCGGACAAGGAAAGCTCGCGTCGGCTCCAGGCGTTGCGTTTCCGGCATTCTGAAAGCTCCGCCGAAAAGACCGAGGCACAGCTGCACCGCGCGCTGGCCTCGCGCAAGCCGACGATGCACGCCATAGCGGGATCCGGGTCGCGCATGGATGCGCTGGCGGTGCGCTTGCACCGGACGGGCAAAAGCTGGACGGTCCAGCAATATATTCAAGCCTCTTGTGGGATTGCCCTCGTCGTCGCGCTGCTGATCTTTATGAAAAGCGGCGTTCTGGCGCTCGGCCTGACGGTTGGGCTGGTCGTAGGCGGCGGCATTCCGCATGTGGTGGTCGGCCATTTGATAAAAAAACGGTATAATAATTTCACGTCCAAATTTCCCGACGCGATCGAACTGCTGGTGCGCGGCTTGCGCTCGGGCCTGCCCGTCGCGGAAACCCTGGGCGTGATATCGACCGAGATTCCCGGCCCAGTCGGCCAGGAATTCAAAATGGTGACCGAACGCATGCGGATCGGTCGCAGCATGGACGACGCGTTGCAGGAAACCGCCGACCGGCTGAACATGGCCGAATTCAACTTTTTTTGCATCACCATCGCTATCCAGCGCGAAACCGGCGGCAATCTGGCCGAAACGCTGGCCAATCTGGCCGATGTATTGCGCAAACGCGCCCAGATGAAGCTGAAGATCCGGGCGATGAGTTCCGAATCCAAGGCATCTGCCTATATCATCGGTTCGCTGCCCTTCATGGTGTTCATCATGATCTATTGGGTCAATCCGCTCTATCTGGCCGGGTTCTTTTCCGATCAGCGGTTGATCATTACCGGGCTTGGCGGCCTGACGTGGATGGGGATCGGCGTGATCATCATGGCTCAAATGATCAGCTTTGAGATCTGATCGGGAAAGGTGCCGGAATAATGGATACCATGACCCCACACCCCATGCTGTACGGCATGGATGTCTATTGGCTGGGCACGGCGCTGGCGGCGGTTTGCGCGTTGATGGTCATGCTGGCGATCTATGCCGCGATCACGGTGCGCGATCCGATGCAAAAGCGCGTCAAGGCGCTGAACGAGCGGCGCGAGCAGTTGAAGGCGGGCATCGTGTCGGCCAGCCCCAAAAAACGCGCCCAGATCGTCCGCCGGACCGAGGCCACCGACGCCATTCGCGGTATCCTCGACAAGCTGAAAGTGTTGCAGGACAGTCAGTTGGCCGATGCCCAGCAGAAGCTGGCGCAGGGCGGTATCCGCAACAAGGAATGGGCCGTCGCGGTGATTTTCGCGCGCATGGTGGCGCCCATCATTCTGGGCGCACTGGCCGCCGTGATCATTTACTGGATGAACTATTTCCCGCTGTGGAGCGATCTAAAGAAATTCATGGGCTTTGCCGCCGCCGTGGGCATTGGATACAAAGGGCCTGATTTCTATGTCGGAAACCTGATTTCCAAGCGCACGACCGCGATCCGCAAAGGCCTGCCCGACGCGCTCGACCTGTTGGTGATCTGCGCCGAGGCGGGCCTGACCGTCGATGCCGCCTTTAACCGCGTGGCCCGCGAACTCAGCCGCGCCTATCCCGAGCTGGGTGATGAATTCGCGCTGACCGCGATCGAGCTGTCATTCCTGTCCGAACGGCGCAAGGCTTTCGAACACCTCGCCTATCGCGTGGCGCTGGATTCCGTGCGCGGCGTGGTGACGACGATGATCCAGACCGAACGCTATGGGACGCCGCTGGCCTCGGCGCTGCGCGTGCTATCCGCCGAATTCCGCAACGAACGCATGATGCGCGCCGAGGAAAAAGCCGCCCGACTGCCTGCGATCATGACCGTGCCGCTGATCCTGTTCATCCTGCCGGTGCTGTTCGTCGTGATTTTGGGGCCGGCGTCGTGCTCGATTGCCGATGCATTTTCGGGACCGGCGGGGGGCGCAAAGCATTAAGGGCGTTACCCCCGCAAAGCCCGTCCCGCGACCGCATCCAACATCGCCACCAAACGCGGATCCCGCGCCGCAGGAGCCGTCGCAAAGGCATGAGTCAAGGCGGTATCAATCGGGCTCGCCTCGCGCACCGGCGGCAGCACATCGGCCAGCTTACGCACGGCGGCGCGCGCCATCGCAGCATTGGCGCTCATCACCGCGAACACTTCGGCGGCCTCGACCCCGGCGTGTTCCTCGCGCCAGGCGTCATAATCGGTGACCATACCAAGGATCGCGTAAGGTAACTCGGCCTCGCGGGCGAGGCGGACTTCCGGGAATGCGGTCATGCCGATGATGTCGGCGCCCCATTGGCGGTACATCAGGCTTTCGGCGCGGGTCGAAAATTGCGGGCCTTCGATAGCGATCAGGCATCCCTTGGGATGCACAGTACCGCCCGATTGGTGGACCGCAATCGCCATCAGGTCCGACAGGCGCGGGCAGGTCGGATCGGCCAGGCTGACATGGGCAACCAGGCCCGGGCCAAAAAAGCTCGACACGCGGCCATAGGTGCGATCGATCAATTGGTCGGCCATCACGATATGGCCCGGCGCATATTCTTCGCGCAGCGACCCCACCGCCGACAACGACACCAGATCGGTAATCCCGCAACGCTTCAGCGCGTCGATATTGGCGAGATAGTTGATGGCCGATGGCGGCGTCGCGTGGCCATGGCCGTGGCGGGGCAGAAACGAGAACTTCACCCCGTTCAACGTCCCTTGCGTCACCGGGGCCGAGGGCGTGCCAAACGGGCTGTCCACCGCGATGTCCTGCGCGCCCTCGAGGTCCAGCCCCTCGGTCAGGCCCGATCCGCCGATGACCCCAATATGCCAAGCGCCTGATGTCATCCGCGATACCCTCCGGGCGCGCCTTGCGCCGCGTCGGCTTTATCGCGGCACGAGAATGCCCGCCACCACGAAATCATTGAGGTGCGCGCGATATTGGTCGCGCAAGGCCTCGTCCAGCACGTCGGTGTCCGAGCAATAGCGCAGCACAAAACGCGCCGTGAAAAAACGATCCGCCGCGCCGATGACCGTGAAATAGAAGAATTGCGGATCGACCGGGCGAAACACACCCGCCGCCACACCGTCATGGATCAACGTGCGATAGGCATCGAGCAATGGCTTCAAGCAGGAATCGGCCAGCCGCTGCCCTTCGTTGGGCGCGCCTTCGCGGATCAGGCGCATCAACAGGCGGTGGATGTAGGGCGTGCGGAAAAACGTGTTGACCACAGCCGACATATGCAACCGCAGCTTGGTTTCCGGGTCGGCATCCTTGTGCAGCAATTGGTCGACCGCGCGCAAAATACTGGCAAAATCGCGTTCGAGCAGCGCAGTCAGCAGCCCAGCCTTGTTGCCGAAGTAATATTTCACCAAAGCCGAATTGAGCCCCGAGGCCTGCGCCAATTCGGACAGCGAGATATCGACCGTATCCCCATCGCGCATCAATTGGCTCGTGGTGTCGAGCAATTGGTCCCGCGCCGCGGGGCTGGCCGGCACGGAATCTGGGGGCGTCATGGTCATCGCCATCTGCAATCGCGGATCATCTGTGCTTGGCCCTCACGCATTCGGTGTAGCCCGCCAAAGGGCCACATCGATTTAAGCGATCAGTTAATTCGACCGGCCAAAACGGTCAACCAGCAACCGGCAGGCCCATACTTATGCATGATGGCCAAAGGGCGGGCGAGGTCCCCCCTCGCCCGCGCCCCCGATCACGCTACCGACATGTTCAACGCCCCATCGCCCTCGTCAATGGTGACCGTCGAACCATCCGGCACCTCGCCGCCCAACAGCTTTTCGGCCAGCGGGTCCTGCACATAGCGCTGCACGGCGCGCTTCAACGGGCGCGCGCCATAGATCGGGTCATAGCCGACCCGGCCCAGCCAGCGCTTGGCCGCATCCGACAGCGCCAGCGTGATCTTGCGATCCTTGAGCAGTTTTTGCACCCGCCCGACCTGAATTTCCACAATCGGGTCCATATGTTCAAGGCCCAGCCGGTGGAACAGGATGATCTCGTCCAACCGGTTGAGGAATTCGGGCCGGAAATGACCGCGCACGATTTCCATCACCTGCGGCTCGACACTCTCGACCGTCTGCCCATCTTCAAGGTTGGCAAGATATTGGCTGCCAAGGTTCGAGGTCAGGATGATCAGCGTGTTGGTGAAATCGACCACGCGCCCCTGCCCGTCGGTCAACCGGCCATCGTCCAGCACCTGCAACAGCACGTTGAAAACGTCGGGATGCGCCTTTTCCACCTCGTCGAACAGCACGACCTGATAGGGCCGGCGCCGTACCGCTTCGGTCAACACGCCGCCCTCATCATAGCCGACATAGCCCGGAGGCGCACCGATCAGGCGGCTGACGGAGTGCTTTTCCATGAACTCGCTCATGTCGATGCGGACCATCGCGGCATCATCGTCAAACAGGAACCCGGCCAACGCCTTGGTCAGCTCGGTCTTGCCGACGCCCGTGGGGCCGAGGAACAGAAAGCTGCCCAATGGCCGGTTGGGGTCTTGCAACCCTGCCCGCGCGCGCCGCACCGCCTTTGACACCGCGACCACAGCATCGCGCTGGCCGATCACCCGCTTGCCGATGACATCTTCCATCTTCAGCAGCTTTTCGCGCTCGCCTTGCAGCATCTTTTCCACCGGCACACCC
>CAIOKP010000340.1 GCA_903858875.1 uncultured Sphingomonadales bacterium | reverse complement strand
GGTACGCCATTGACCGTATCGGCACGGTTTTCCGCAGCCGCGATTTTTTCCGCTTCCTCGCTGCTGCCCCGCGTCGACAGGGTGTAGACGGTTGCCCCCCGGGCGCTTGTACCCTCAGCGCTGTCGGCGTGGATCGAGACGAACAGATCCGCCTTCAAACGTCGCGCGATGCCCGAACGCTCCTCCAGCAACAAATACCGGTCATCATCGCGGGTCAGCGCCACGCGAATGCCGCCCCCCGACAACAACCGATCCCGCAGCGCGCGGGCGAGTGCCAAGGTCAATTCCTTTTCCCGCCGATCGCCGCCTGCCGCGCCCGGGTCATGCCCGCCATGCCCGGCATCGATCACCACCAGCGGCCGCGACGAATCGAGCGGACCGTCAATCTTGGGCAGACCAATCTCGCCCCCTGCGGGCGGCAATTCGATCCGCACGGAATATTCGCGATGGAACCCCGGCGCACCCATCGCCCGATCCACCCCCAACATCGCGGCAAACACCGCCAGCGGCGCCAGCAAGACAAAGGCCCCCACCCCGGCCACACGCCCCCACCCCGGGGTCACCGCGGGCGCCGTTTCGGAAATGGGCGAATCGGGCAAAGTCATCGAGCAGGCGTGCCACATCAATCAGGCTGGAGGAGTGTTGATCGCAAAAGCTATTCGTGATCATCCGTAAGGCGCGGCCCGTATGCGCGCAACGGCAAAGATTGTCCGCCTTTGCACACGTCCCACCCGAACCGGCACAGCAGTCCAAACGCCCCGATTTGCCACCCTGATACGGCGCGCTGTGGCTTTAATACAGCGGCTCCCGGGAAAACGCTGATCCTGCAATAAACTTGCCCATAAGGGTCAGGGGTGCTATCGGGAAAATTCCGGGGTATCCTTGCCCCCGCGTCCCACGTCGTTCCCGCCGCCATCCTGGCGAGGGTCGATGGAGGGGAAACGCGGAAAAGCAAGGCTGCCCACGGACCCATCCGGGCCTATTTCAGCCGGATGTCTCAGGTTGAAGCAGATATGATGAGCCGCATTTCGTTCCGTGTTCCAGAGCCCCTTGGCGGGCCTGCGGCGTGGGCGATGTACGGGTCGATGGCAACCAAGCCCATCGCTATCGGCGGGTCAACAGCCAACGGGTCGCAACCCACAGGCTGGACCGCCAACGGTTCCTCCATCTTCGCGCGTCAGACATCGACGCACCTCGTCCGTCTTGCAGACACGAAACCCGCCGTCCGCGCGCATCGCGCGGGCTGTTTCAAAAATGTCGCGCCGCGCCCGGGCTCATACCCGGTGATCTACGCGCGCGATATCCCTACTAATCACCGCGCCGCGCTCACGCGCCTGTCCATGCCATCGGTCATGTCCGATGCCACAGGCCCGTCGGGACCCGCGCGCGGTTGGAGAAACTCCAATGACAACGCGCATGCTAGTCGATGCGCGCCACCCGGAAGAAACCCGGGTGGCGGTACTCAAGGGCAACCGAATTGAAGAATTCGACTTTGATTCTGCTGATCACAAGCAGATCAAGGGCAATATCTACCTTGCCAAGGTAACCCGCGTCGAACCGTCGCTTCAGGCGGCGTTTGTTGATTTCGGTGGTAATCGTCACGGCTTTTTGGCCTTTAGCGAAATTCACCCCGATTATTATCAGATCCCCAAGGAGGACCGCGAGGCCCTGCTGGCCGAAGAGGCCGCCCATGCCGAGGAAGAAGCAGCGCTGCGCGCTGTGGCCGAAGGCGAGGAAGATTTCCTGGGCGACGATGAATTGGGCGAAGGGTTGGCGGATGATTTCGCTGGCGGTTCGGTCGAGGATGCAGGGTCGCTGATCGAGGTTGATACGTCCGAAAAGGATCACGTCGCCACGATCGAGGCCGGCCATGTCGAGGACGGTTTCGACCGCCAGCATGACGCCGAAGACGCCGAAGAAGGCGATGATCAGCCGCGCCAGCGTCGCGGTCGCCGTCAGGGCGCATCGCGTGGTCACGCCAAGGAAGCCGAAGATCTGCGCGCGCGCCGTATGGCATTGCGCCGCCGCTACAAGATTCAGGACGTGATTCAGCGCCGCCAAGTGCTGCTCGTTCAGGTCGTGAAGGAAGAACGCGGCAACAAGGGCGCTGCCCTCACCAGCTATCTGTCGCTGGCCGGTCGCTATTGCGTGCTGATGCCCAACAGCAGCCACGGCGGCGGCATCTCGCGCAAGATCAGCAGCGTTGCCGATCGCAAGCGCTTGAAGTCGATCATCTCCGAGATGGATCTGCCCAAATCGATGGGTTGTATCGTGCGCACCGCGGGGTTGCAGCGGACCAAGACCGAGATCAAGCGCGACTTCGATTACCTCGCCCGCCTGTGGGATGAGATCCGCGAAATCACGCTGGGTTCGGCGGCCCCCGCCCTGATCCATTCGGACAGCGACCTGATCAAGCGGGCCATCCGCGACATCTATAACCGCGACATCGAAGAAGTGATCGTCGAGGGCGAAAGCGGCTATCGCGCCGCCCGCGACTTCATGAAGCTGTTGATGCCCAGCCATGCGCGCCGGGTGAAGGCCTATGTCGACCCGGTTCCCCTGTTCCAGCGTTTCGGCGCCGAGGATCAGTTAACCGCGATGTACGACCCCGTGGTCCAGTTGAAGTCGGGTGGCTATATCGTCATCAACCCGACCGAGGCCTTGGTCAGCATCGACATTAACTCGGGCCGTTCCACCAAGGAACATGGCATCGAGCAGACCGCCGTTGCCACCAACCTTGAAGCCGCGCGCGAGATCGCCCGCCAATTGCGCCTGCGCGATATGGCCGGCCTCGTGGTGATCGACTTTATCGACATGGAGTATGGCTCCAACGTCCGTAAGGTCGAAAAGGCGATGAAAGACGCGCTGAAGGACGATCGCGCCCGCATTCAGGTCGGTCGTATTTCGTCGTTCGGCCTGATGGAAATGAGCCGCCAGCGTTTGCGCACGGGTGTGCTTGAAGCCACGACGCGCGGCTGTCCGCATTGCGACGGTTCGGGCCTGGTCCGCACCGCCGGTTCCGCCGGTCTGTCGGCGCTGCGCCTGATCGAGGAAGAGGCGGCCAAGGGCAAGGGCACCACCATCACCCTGTTCGCCAGCCAGGAAGCCTCGATCTACTTGCTGAACAGCAAGCGTGGTGATCTGGGTGAGATCGAACACCGCTATGGCGTGGCCGTCGAAGTTATCCCGGAAGGCGAAAACGAGGGCGCCAAGATGCGCGTCATCTCGTCCGGCCCGCGCAATGAATTCGTGCCTCGGTTCGAATCCATCGCCATTCTGGAAGAAGACGACGACGATCTGCCCGAAGAGGCGTTCGAGGACGAGGCCGAAGAGGCCGAGACCCGTCAAGCCCCTGCAAGCGGCGAAACCGAAGCCGAAAGCGCCGAAAATCGCCGCAAGCGTCGCAAGCGCCGGCGTGGCCGTGGCCGCGACCGCCGCGACGACGGCAGTGCGTCCGAGGGCACCGAGGGTGAAGGCGAATACGGTGAAGACCGCGACAGCGAAGCCGGTGACGATACCGAGCGGAGCGACGAGGGCGAAAGCACCGAGGGCAGTGAAGCCAATGGTGATGCCAATGGTGATGATAGCCCGCGCAAGCGTCGTCGTCGCAAGCGTCGGCGTGGTCGCAACCGTGGCGAAGGCGGCGAGAACGCCGAAGGCGTGAACGATGGCGATGACGAGAGCGACGAAGTCTCGACCGAAGCCGAAGCCATCGAAGCGCCGGTTGAGGTGACGCCGGTTGCCGAAGTCGTAGAAGCAAAGCCCAAGCGGACGCGTCGCAAGAAGGCCGATGTTGTTGCAGCGCCGGTTGAAGACGTGGTCGAAGCAGCGCCAGAAGCCGTTGCCGATGTGGCCG
>CAIOKP010000339.1 GCA_903858875.1 uncultured Sphingomonadales bacterium | reverse complement strand
TGCAAGCCATGCCGATGACCGGTCGTGACCGGCAGGATCCCGGCGTGACACCCTGTCAGGGCCGCTGGGCCTCCTGGAGGCGACGGCTCTGTCCGAGTCATATATACGTATGACTCGGACTATTCGCGCCAGCGGGGATTAGGAAGGCTGTCCTAGTCCCGCTTTGCAATTACGAGCCGAGCTACGAGGAACTTGCTTCGTCGTTGGAAGTATCCCCGGAAGTGATCAGGCGCCTGATGTTTGTGAGGAATATTTCTTCTCTCACGGATGAATGCATGGACATCGCCGAAGATGGCGAGCCCGCAGCTCTCAGAAATCTCTATGCCGAGGATCTCGCGCGCCTGATCCACGCGATGCTCGATGAATTGCCAGAGCGACAGGCCGACGTAATTCGCAAAAGGTTCGGGATTGATGAGCCGATGGAGCATACGCTCGAGGAAGTGGGCCAGATTTACGGCGTTACCCGCGAGCGCATCCGCCAGATTGAAGCCAAAGTGATGACGCAGTTTTCAAACCCGGGCCGCAGTCGGCCTCTCCGTGCCTTTTTGGAATCGTGACCTTAAAGATGCGACTGGCGCCGCCGCGAGCATCCGCTCTGATCGAGTCTCTCCGTGGGCTTGGATACAGCCTGCCCACTGCGCTTGCCGACCTCATAGACAACAGCATCGCAGCCGGAGCGAATACCGTTCGGATAGATTTCATTTGGAAGGCTGATCAGAGTACGATCACGCTTCTTGATGACGGCATCGGGATGGATGCTGCCGGTTTGGAACAGGCGATGCGCCTAGGCGACATGAGCCCATTGCAGGACCGAAATGCAAATGACTTGGGACGCTTTGGTCTTGGGCTCAAAACGGCATCCTTTTCGCAAGCCAGACTGCTTACGGTGGCGACAAAGAGATCTGGTGCAAAGGCAGAGTGCCTGCGCTGGGATCTCGACTTCCTGGCTGACCCACGCAATGACGGCTGGTTTTTGCTTGAAGGTCCGGCCCCGGGATCAGATCAGCACCTCACCGCTCTTGATAATGTTGAACACGGGACGCTGGTGATCCTCGAACGTCTGGACCGGCTTGTGACGAGAGGTTTCGGGCCCCAAGAATTTCTGGATTCTATCGACAGAGTCGAAGCGCACCTGGCAATGACCTTCCATCGCTTCCTCGAGGGACCGGCGCCGTGTTTGAATCTGGTCATCAATGGGCGGCAAGTCGCGCCTTGGGACCCCTTCCTGACCGGGCATCCAGGTAAACCTTGGGCGCCCCCGCCGGTTTCGATCGGCGAAAATGTCGTCGTGCAATGTCACGTCCTTCCGCATGGCGACCGGCTGAGTCCAAAGGAATTGGAGGCAGCTGCGGGGCCTGATGGATGGACCTCGAGCCAGGGATTTTACCTTTACCGGAACAAAAGGCTAATGGTTGCCGGGGGTTGGTTGGGCCTTGGCCAAGGACGCCCATGGACCAGGGATGAGGCGCACCGCCTGGCTCGCATCAGAGTTGATTTCTCCAACTCCGCTGACGCCGACTGGAAAATCGACATCCGCAAATCCACCGCCAGACCTCCGGTTCATGTGCGACGGACCTTGCAGCGCCTAGCAGAGGAAACGCGTCAGCGGGCGCGCAAAGTATTCGCTCATCGTGGGGGAAGTGAACGCCGACCAGCCGGTGAGCCCGTTGACATGGTATGGCAATCAACCCACTCGGGGGGAGGACTTCGTTACAGAATCTCGCGCAAACACGAGGCGATCGCCGGCCTGCTTTCGGAGCATCCCGAACTGTCGGACAGGATCGAGACAATGCTTCGCTGCGTCGAGGAAACAGTGCCGGTCCAGCGTATTTGGCTCGATACTGCGGAGCAAAAGGAAACCCCTCTGACTGGCTTTGCGGGAGAGCCCGATCAGGAAGCCACCCGGGTTTTGGAAGTCATGTTCCGTACTCTTGTTTTGCGACGAGGTCTTTCCCCCGCCGCAGCCCGGGATCGCCTTTCAAGGACTGAACCGTTTGATCGTTTTCCCACGCTGGTAGCTGCGCTGCCTGACCTGGCGGACGAAGCAGGAGCCTGATAAAAACGATGTCCGCCAATCATTCCGGCAGTGCCGGCAACGTGATCAAGTTTGTTCAAACGTTGCTGGCCGAAGAAGACCCCTCGGCAGTGACTCCCTCGCTGATCGGCCAAAAGATCGATATGGTTTTGATGCTGAACCCAAAATGGGGGGAAGGTCTCGATCGGGAAGCCGTCACGGCCGAACTGGTTCGACGCGCCAGCATGTGGGTCGGGCTTGATACACGACTGACCGACAATACCGGTCACATCCGATGGCTTGACGCCCAACGTCGCCAAGACTGGCGGTACTGGCAACGCTATCGCGAATGGATCGAGGCGAAGCTGCCCGAAGCTGCGATCGAAGCGCTCGACCGCAGCACAGATGACGTGCTGGGTCTTCTTGAGGATCCGCTGCGCGACGGTCCTTGGGATCGCCGCGGCCTCGTGGTGGGACATGTCCAGTCGGGCAAGACCGGCAATTATACGGGGCTGATCTGCAAGGCGGCAGATGCAGGATACAAGATCATCATCGTTCTGGCCGGTATTCACAACAATCTGAGAGCACAGACCCAGATCCGGCTTGATGAGGGCTTTCTCGGCTACGAGACACAACCGGGTCACGAAGATCTGCAATTGGTTGGCGTCGGCCGAGTCGATTCGGATCCCGCTATCAAGCCGAATTCCGCCACCAACCGCACGGAAAAAGGGGACTTCAGTACCGCAGCGGCAAAAAACCTTGGCGTTTCGCCAGAACAGCGCCCGTGGCTTTTCGTCGTCAAAAAACAGAAAACAGTGCTGGAGCGTCTGAACCGCTGGGTTCGCAATCATGTTGCCAATGCGACCGACGCGGAAAGCGGACGTAAAGTCGTCACAAATTTACCACTGCTTCTCATCGATGACGAAGCTGATAACGCCTCAGTCGATACTGGCCAGCAGGCTTTTGATGCCGACGGCAAACCGGATGAAGAACACGAGCCAAAGACCATCAACCGCCTGATCCGGCGCCTTCTTCATTCGTTCACGCGATCGGCTTACGTGGGTTACACGGCCACCCCATTTGCCAACATATTCATCCATGAGCGTGGCCGGACTGCTGCCGAAGGGCCTGACCTCTTCCCTTCATCCTTTATCATCAACTTGGCCGCCCCATCAAACTATGTTGGCCCGGACAAAGTATTTGGCCGTTCGGGAACCGACGCCGACGGCTTGCCCTTGGTCCGCTTGGCCGATGATTTCGAAAGTGGTGTCGGCAAAGGCTGGATGCCTCAGTCGCACAAGAATGGACATGTCCCGCTTTACAATGGCGAGGACACTTTACCCCCTTCACTCGCCCGAGCCGTGCGAGCCTTTCTGCTGGCTTGTGCTGCGCGTGTCATCCGCGGTCAGGGGGCAGATCATGCCTCCATGTTGATTCATGTCACCAGGTTTACCTCCGCTCAGCAGGCGGTAGCCCGGCAAGTGGAAAAGTATGTCGGCGCGTGCCGACAGCGATTGATCCGCAATGTCGATAGTGCTGCCCTGTTGGCGGAACTGGAGGCTGAGTGGCGGGATGACTTCATGCCAAGCACCGAGCGCGTCGGGCGTATTTTGCCGGATGATGCGCACAAGCCCGAAAGCTGGGCCAGTATCAAGGGTGCTCTGCCGCAAATCATTGCGGATATCCAAGTGCGAATGATCAATGGCACGGTCAAGGATGCACTTGATTACACGGATAACGGCGGGGTTGGACTGAAGGTCATTGCGATCGGCGGGGACAAATTGGCTCGAGGCCTTACGCTGGAGGGACTGACCACCAGCTATTTTCTCAGATCTTCTCGTATGTATGATACGCTTATGCAAATGGGCCGTTGGTTCGGCTACCGACCTGGTTTCTTCGACTTGTGCCGTTTGTATACCACTGCAGAGCTGGTCGAATGGTACCAGCACATCGCATTGGCTTCCGAGGAACTGCGCGAAGAATTCGACGAAATGGCTGCCAGTGGTGGGACACCACGCGATTTCGGACTGAAGGTACAATCACACCCTGTGCTCATGGTGACTTCCCGGGTCAAGATGCGCTCTGCGAAGAGCTTGAGTCTTTCGTTCAGCGGGCAGTTACTGGAAACGGTGGTATTCCATGCCGATCGGGATGCTCGAAAGCGCAACCTCAAATCGGGGCAAGCCCTGATTGGGGCTATGGGAAGCGGACAGCCAATCGCGACGCGCATACGAAATGGTTCTCGCCAAGAATGGGATGGAACCATTTGGCAGGATGTGGCTGCCACAGATGTCATTGCCTTCCTTCAACAGTACTCCACCCACCCGGACGCCTATCGCGTGAACAGCGCGGTGCTTGCAGAGTTTGTACAGGTGATGTCGCAAGCTGGGGAACTCACCCGTTGGACGGTAGCCCTGATCGGCGCCAAGGGGAACAAAGCTTACCAGCTGGCAGATGGCATCTCGATTTCGATGCCAGCACGCAAAGCCATCCGTGATGGAGGAAAGCTCTCCATTGGGCGTCTCATGTCTCCAAGGGACGAATCTGTCGATCTCAGCGACGATCAGTGGTCGGCTGCGCTGAAGCACACTCAGGACAACTGGAAACCGGACCCTGCCCGATCGAAGTCAAGGGAGATGCCGGACATTCCGAGTGGTCCGGCAATGCGCCAAATTCGCGGCTTTGGCGCGGAAGGCGTTGCTGCGCAGATCGATACCGGGCTTCTGCTGCTCTACGTGCTCGATCCAGCGGAATCCGGTTGGCAAGATACCGATACTACGGTGCCCGCCTTGGCCTTCGGTATCAGCTTTCCTGGCAGCAACAGCGGTCCCAAAATCGATTACAAAGTCGACAATGTTTACTGGGAGCAGGTCTATGGCGCTGCCGATTGAGCAAGAGCTGCAGACAGCTTGGCAAAGCTTGGCGGGCTCAGCAGCTGACGAGGGATGGCAGGTGATTGGATTGGGGGGCCACGGCGGCACCCCTGTTCATGCCGGCAGGCACTTTCCCGGCAACCTCGAAGGCTTGTTGCTGGTCTTTCAAGGCGCGCGCCTTCCAGGCGTCCAGAACCTGCCGCGTGGGCATGGTTTTGAAGTGACCCCCGTGCGCCTAGGAGGTGCATTGCAGGATCGCACAATACTGGCTCTCGTTCGCGAACCGGCCGGCTCGCTCGAAATGTTCGTAACCATGGCCGCCGATCTGCTCGCGGTCTTGGGGCGGAGTGAAGCCCTGACGATCCAGGAGCGATCGCAGGCGTTCCTCCGCCGTGTAGCCACTTGGCAGGAGTTCATGAGAAATCCTTCAGGCGAGATTCTCTCGGCCGAGGCAGAACTTGGCCTGATTGGCGAACTTCTGACGCTGGAGTTGCTTTTGGATGCGGGCGTGCCCGCCACTGTAGCCATCGATTCTTGGGAGGGGCCCGCCGACGGACTGCATGATTTCGTGTTGGGCGGCGGCGCGATCGAAGTAAAAAGCTCTGCTGCCAATGGTGGCTTCATCGCGCGGATCGGATCGCTGGATCAGCTCGACGATGCGGTCCATGCGCCGCTATTCCTTTGCTGCCAGCGCTTTTCTCTCGATGATGCGGGCGAAACATTGTTCGGTCACATCGATCGACTGCGGACACGCTTGGCAAATAGTGGGGCTATGCAGACCTTTGCAGTGCGCCTTCTCCATGCTGGCGCGCATGAGCGGCATCGAGATGCGTATACTCGCAAGTTGTCGCTCATCAGTACCAGTCTGTTTGCCGTGGACGACAATATCCCTCGGCTGACTCCGCCAGTAGTTGGTCCCGCCATTCGCCGTGCAAGCTATGAACTGGACATCGATCTTGTTGAAGCACCCACACTTGGGCTTCATGAAGTTCTGACCAAACTGGATAACAACGGATGAACCTCGATGAATTCGTTTCACAGACCCAAGATCGCGTGGCGGCCGAATTGGCCGAGCGTATCAAGGATACAGCGGCGCCCTATCCGCAGCCTGAAATGATCTTTGCGGAAATGATGATGAATCACATGGCTGATGTGGACATTATCGGCGAACCGGTTCTCAGCCACTTCACGGGCAAGGTGGGCAACGCAAATATTCGACTAGTTGGCCATGCGATTTCCGACGATCTGGACACCATCGACCTGATTGTAAGCCTTTATGCCGGTGTCCGGGAAGTTACGCCCATAGATACGACCGAAATCAGGCAAGCGGGCGACCAGTGCCTTCGCTTCCTGAAGACCTGCGCCGAGGGGCAGTTGGTAAAGCGGCTTGACCCGACCAGTGACGCATTTGAGATCGCCACCCTGATAGAGGGTTGCTATGACAAACTGGATCGCATCCGGATCTTCGTGATTACCGATTGCCAAAGCAAGTCGCCCTCCAAGCAATTCAAGCCGCAAACGGTTCGCGGCAAGACCATTTCTATGGAAATCATGGACATCGAGCGTCTATGGCGCCACTGGGCGGCCGGCAAACCGCGCGACGAATTGGCTGTGAATTTTCTGGAACTGTGCGGCGATGCGTTGCCTTGCGTGTATGTTCCCGGCGAAATGGCAAACTATGATTATGCTCTGACCGCAATTCCCGCTGAAGTGCTTTACGTCCTTTATGAAAAGTTCGGAGCGCGGCTGCTTGAAGCCAATGTCCGCTCATTCCTTAGCGCTACGGGCAAGGTGAACCGTGGGATGCGCGACACTCTCCGCCAATCACCTGAAGATTTCATGGCCTTCAACAACGGTATTGTGATGATCGCCGATCAGGCGAGCATCGGCCGTGCCGCCGATGGTTCGGTTGGACTGGTTGGCCTGAGTGGAATGCAAATCGTCAATGGCGGCCAGACCACTGCATCGATATATTTCACGAGAAAGCGCAATCCTGACACTGTGCTCAACCGCGTGCGCGTGGCAGCCAAGATCATTGTACTCCAGTCGAATGAAGCCGAGCTGGAAGAGAAAATGATCTCTGATATTTCCCGCTACGCGAACAGCCAGAATTCGGTGAAACAGTCAGATCTCTCCGCCAACAAGCCGTTCCACGTACAGTTCGAAAAACTGGCAAACAGCACCTATTGCCCGGATGGCGTCAGCCAGTGGTTCTATGAACGCGCGGCCGGGAGCTACAATGTCAAACTGGCACGTGACGGGACCACACCGGCGCGTTTGAAAGCGATCAAGGAAGCCATTCCAACTTCGCGCAAGATAACGAAGACCGACCTCGCGAAGTATCTGGTTTCATGGGATCGTCGCCCGGATCTTGTCAGCTGGGGCGCTCAGAAAACTTTCGTGCGGTTCATGGACGACCTCGCCGAAGGGGAGTCCGGCATTCCTGAAACCCTGACCAGCGACTGGTATCGCGCCACCATCGCCAAGGCGATCCTGTTCAAGGCCGCCCACCGCATTTCCCGCGCAAAGCATTTCTCACAGGCACAGGCCAATATCGCCACCTATCTTGTTGCGATGGTAGCCGACCGCTTTGGGGGCCGATTCTCGTTCGAACGCATCTGGAGCCGTCAAGGCATTTCGCCGCAGCTTCAAGCCCAACTTGAGGTTTGGGCGCTCGAAATCGAGCGGGCTTTGCGTGCAGCAGCCGGTCCACGCATGATCTCGGAATATGCGAAACGCCCGGAATGCTGGGAGGAGGTACGGGCTTCAACATATTCGGATCCGCAACAGGAAATTCCTGAAATCGCTGGTTGATCACAACAAAATATTGATTCGAAAATGAAGAGAAAAACGTCTAGGCCCAATTTGAGCGTTCAGGGGTCAAAAGCTGTAGCAAAAGCTCGGCAATTTGTCGCGCGAGTAGCGGGGGAACTGCATTGCCGACCTGGACATACTGCTGCGTGCGATTTCCCTCGAAGAAATAGTTGTCCGGGAATGTTTGCAGCCGGGCGGCTTCGCGCACTGTCAGACTTCGACATTGCGCAGGATCAGGATGGATAAAGTAGTGGCCGTCTTTCGAGATGTGGCTTGTGACTGTAGTCGAGGGCGATCCCCACGTCTGAACGCGAAACCGGTCAGCGAACTTCCCGCTTTCCCAGTTTCTGTGCAGGGGCGCCAAGGCCTTGGGGAACTCGTCCGCCTTGGGTGATCGGTCAAAAACTTCGGCGAAAGTTGCCACGAAAGCATAACGCGCCAAGTCTCCGGGCATGTGCCCGCGACTCTCGTGGTTCGGCAACAGATCGAGCCGCCCGTCTACCAGCCATGCCGCCAAGCGATTGTCGCTGACGGTTGCTAGGTTGGTCGAAGTTCTTGGCGGCAGATCTGCGCCTTCGCGCAACCGCATCGCAAATTCCCTGAGTTTTGCTGCGACACCGGACAGCCATGTTCCATCCTTGCCGCAAGCCGCTGCAGCGCTTTTGAAAGCGCTGATTGCCGCTTCGCGCCATGCTTCAGCTGTATCTTCTGTCCGGCTGAGCCCGCTTCGCAGCGGGGGCATGCCAGCCAGCACATCTTCAACGCTAGCACGCGAAGATGCCGCCATGAGTGTAGGCATTTTGCCGATGTCGAGCGCGTTGCCGTCAAAAATGTCGCTGCGGATCCCCAAGAGAATGACTCGGTGGCGGCATTGGGGAATTCCGAATTCCTCGGCGCGAACCACGTGTCCGCGCAAACCGCCCCGCGGATCCTCGACCAAGGGAACAAGACGGTAGTTGTCAGCCTTGCCGCCAGCGGAGCGCAAGTCGGCAACGATCCGTTCAATCATTCCCACACCGTCCACCTTCGCGGAGAGCATGCCCTTAACGTTCTCCATCACGAACGCGACAGGCTGCAACTGCTCGAGAATGCGAATATATTCTTGGTACAGGAAGTGGCGGTGATCCGATGCCGCGTTGTAGTGCTTGATACCTTGGTTCCGCGCGCGGCCAACCAGAGAATACGCCTGACAAGGCGGCCCCCCGATGAGGATTGTTCCATTGGTAGCGCTTTCGCGAATATCCCGAAGCGCAGGCGTCAGCCATTCCCGGGCATTGTCGCTCCCGAGTTCAAGCATGGCAGTTTCGTGAATGGCGGCATCCCACTCGACGGGATGGCAGCGGATCAACTGTTCATGTGAAATCCGGCCGGCGATGTAATCAAAGTAGCTGCCAGGCAAATCCTCAAACTGACGTGTAAACGCCCGTAATCGGAGCGTGGCGAACGCTGACGGTTCTTTTTCTACTGAAAGCGCAATGTCGAAAATTCGAGAGCCGTTCGGACCTCGCAACGATGAAAATCCCTCAGCCAAGCCGCCGGGCCCGGCGAAAATGTCAACTGTCTTGAAAATTGTGGTCATCGATCGACTTTGCGCGGTTTGCTCGCCTATTACCAGGCTGGCGCAAGGTCGCCAGGAAAAATGACGTGGCGGATATCGTTGACCCGCAAACCCGTTCCCGCATGATGTCGGGCATCCGAGGAAAAGACACGAAGCCGGAAATGGTCGTTCGACGCCTTTTGCATGGCATGGGCTACCGATATCGGCTTCATGCGAAGGATCTGCCGGGGCGGCCGGATATCGTCTTCCGGCGTCGGCGCCTCGCGATCTTTGTGCATGGCTGTTTCTGGCATCGGCATCCGGATCCCGAATGCAGGCTGGCCCCAATGCCCAAGAGCCGCATTGAATTCTGGACCGCGAAACTCGAGGGCAACCGCGCACGGGACGAGGCGAATGTGGCATCCTTGGAATCGATGGGGTGGAAGGTGCTGGTCCTCTGGCAATGTCAACTGAAGGACAGGGTGTGGTTGGCAAGCACGCTCAAAGAGGCGGTCGACTGCGCCAAGTGATCGTGGGCGGTGCTGCCAAATTGGCTGGCCTTTGGCTGGAAAAAGAAATTTTCATGAGCGTAATCCCTCCTTGAGTGGTCCATTGGACTACGATATAAGGATGTTGCCACAGGGCACTGCCCGTCTCTCAGGGGAAAAAGATGGCTTACTGGATCGCAAAAGCGTCTCGAAGTACACGGGCGTCACTGATGCTGCTGATAGTGCGCATATCATCGACGTTATGGCCGACCAGTGCCGTACGTTCGGCGGCCTGTCGCCGGAACGGTTTCATCAGCTTGCAAATGAGGCCCGAGAGTTGGTGTTCCATTTGAAAACGCCTGCTAGCAAAGCTGCATGCGCCGCTTACAAAGCCGAGTATGGAATTGAAGATTGGCCAGAGCCGGGTCGGAATACGCCCCAAACAGGGTGAGAATTTGAGCACGAAACGAGCATCATGACCCCGGAAGAATTCCGCGCAATCCGCACAAAAGCCGGACTGTCACTCGACGGGCTGGCCCGTGTGCTACGAATTGCCGACAAGGCGAGCGTACATCGATGGGAAAAAGGGCAGCGCGCGATAAGCGGGCCGGTCACTATTCTGATGGAACAGCTTGATGCTGGCGATTTACCGTCGCGCTATCTGGACCGACCCTATGATAAGTGATCTTGACTGTTTCAAATTTTGGAGGCTGACATGAGAGTGGTCATTTATGCTCAGGACCTGAGCGGCCGCCAAGATGACGGCTATTACACAAAGCCGGATCTTTCATCAGCGTTGGACATATTTTTCGGCCCCGAAAAAGTCGATACATTCCTTGATGACGACGGGGATAGTCCTTTGCTTAGAGAGCATGCAGAGGAAATCTTCCGTCTCGACAGACGGGTGACTTTCTATAATTCGGAAGGCGAGAAGGTCATTATATCTTATGATCCCAGTTCTTAGATCGGAATTTTTGCCGTCTAAGGCATAAACTTTGATTTGCTCGATCCAACTTTGCTCAGCCCAAATTTGAGACCGCATTCGAGACGTGAGTTCCTGATGACAATCCGTGGATTGGCCGGGATCGAGGAACTCTGCGATCAAGAAATGTGCTTCGTCACGCCGGAATTTTGACGCGGCATTCGCCAGCTTGTGACGAATAATCTGGCTTGCTGTAGAAGAAGCCCCATTTCGCGATCAGCAAATGGTTTAGCTGTCGATATGTGATCATCAACGACTGCGTATGACTCACGCCAAACGACAGCAATCGGCCAGTTTAAGCCGTTCCGATGCAGTACCGGGAAAGTCAGGTTACTCCAAAACCGGCCATTCCTCGCGGCGCGCTCCGTTGATCGCAACCGTCCCAAGAGTGCAGACGTTCTGCAGCTCAGCTGGCGTCACCCAAACTTGTCGCTCGTTCATGATCATGCTGGCGGTAGATGCCGCGCCATGCGCGCGCCCAGCAGTTCGACCAGTTCGGGCTGCATGAACGCATAGTCGTCCGGAATATCGAGGCAGATGATTCGCTGGCCGAGCAGGGCCGCGCGGAACCGTCGTTGCACCTTGGCGCGGTGCCGCTTTTCCATCACCACGATGATGTCGGCCCATGACACCAGTTCAGCGGTCAGAGGGTTCTCGGCATCGTGATTGGTGCCTGCCGAGGAGACCTCAAGGTCGGGATAATTGGCGAACACTTGCTCGGCTGTCGGGCTCCGCAGGCGGTTCTGGCTGCAAATGAACAGGATGGTTTTCAAGCAACGCCTCTGACAAAAATTCTCGGCAGATTTTTGAGCGACTTGCGTGAAAGGTCAATCTGACGTAGTGGGCCGCCCAGTTAAAACCGGCCTGTTTTGAACCAAGGAAAGGAGAAGACCATGCGCGCAGTATTCGCCCGCGGCCAAAATCACTTCTTATTTCCCTGTGTTCAGGAACAGATTGCATGGGCAACTCTCTTGCAGGCGACGCGCATCGCCTGATTGCTTTGCAGGGCCTTCACGGCACTGATTTTTCCGAATTTTTCGCTGTCGCCGCTCCTATCATAGGGGAGGTTCACCATGCGTGACGACATGTTCAAAGTGATTGTCGAACGCCCGCGCTGGGGCGCCAATTACGCTGCCTCTCCCAAACTGAAAAGGATGTCTGACGCCGACACCAAACATATAGGGCTCAAGCGCCATGCCCGCATCGGCGCGCGTGTGACCAAGATGCTCAACGAAAACCTCGCACCGCTGCTGCGCTACTTGCGCCGCCAGCGCGGACGCAGCTGGGACGTCGTTTTCAGCGAGATTTGTGACAGCCTCGACACAGGCAGCACCGTCAAAATGCACGTGCGCCAGCATATCGAGGACTTCGTCCTGACGCGCATCTCGATCGGGCGCTGCGGCGAATGGATGTTCGAGGGCCAGGTGCTCGGGCGCAAGGGCCAATGGTTTCGCCGAAGGGAACTGTTTGTCGATCCACGTGACGGCATCCTCAAAGATATGACCGTGCTTGAGGCGATGCTCGCCACCGGCCAGATCGAAGGCAAGGGAGGTACGCAATGAGCAACGTCACCCTCATCGCCAGCGATCCGTCACGGTTGGATCCCCTTGCTTTGGACCAGCTTGAAGCTTGCGCACGCTATCGCGACATGGCGCGTATCGTCGGCTTGCCCGACCTCCATGCCGGCAACGGCATTGCCGTGGGCGCGGCCTTCTGGTCTCCGACCCGCATCTGGCCGCATCTGGTGGGCAGCGACATTGGTTGCGGCATGGCCCTTTGGCAGACGGACTTGCCTTTGTGCAAGTTCCGCCTCGGCACGGTCGAGCGCAAGCTGCACGGGCTGGATGCGCCCTGGGCGGGAGATGGCGCAGCGGCTTTGGCCGAGGCCGGATTGCCGCCAAGTCTGGCCAGTCCCGCGCTTGGCACCATCGGCGGTGGCAACCACTTCGTCGAATTCCAGCGCATTGAGGCGGTGGTGGATGAATCGCGCTTTGCTGCGCTGGGCTTGGCGCTGGATCGGGTGTGGATGATGGTCCACAGCGGGTCGCGCGGGCTGGGGCAAGCTGTGTTGCAGGTGCATCGCCAGCCTGACGTTGGTCTGGGCATCCTCGCCGACAGTTCTGACGCAAGCGCCTATCTGGCCGACCACGACACTGCGCTTGGCTGGGCTATCGTCAATCGCCGGATCATCGCTGGGCGCTTTTGCGAGTGCCTTGGCCTGGGCGGGCGCCGGGTGCTCGATATCTGCCACAACAGTGTCACACCACATCAGGGCGGTTGGCTGCATCGCAAAGGGGCTGCACCTGCTGACAAGGGGCTTGTGACTATCCCGGGTTCGCGCGGCGATTTCAGCTATCTGGTCGAGCCTGTAGTGGATGGCGCTGATCACGCGCTCCATTCGCTGGCCCATGGTGCAGGCCGCAAGTGGAGCCGCAAAGACGCCCATGCCCGCCTGTCGCGTCGGTTCAAAGTGGCCGATATGCAACGCACGGGCCTCGGCAGCCATGTGATTTGCGAGGACCGCCGCCTGATTTTCGAGGAAGCGCCCGATGCCTACAAGGATATCGGCATGGTTATCGCCGATCTGGAGCAGGCAGGGCTGATCCGCATAATCGCCAAGCTTCGCCCCCTTCTCAGCTACAAGACGAGGGCGGCATGAGCGAGGTGATCCTGCATATCACCGCGGGCAAAGGCCCGCAGGAATGCCGCTGGGTGGTGGCGCATCTGGCGCGCGCTTTCGTACGCGAGGCCAACGGGCTTGGGCTGGAATGCGAACTGCTCGATGGCGCAGACGAATTGCCGTCCTCCATCCTGCTGCGCATTGCGGGCGATGCAGCTTCGGCCTTTGTCGCTCAACGCGTCGGCACCAACCAGTGGATCGGCAACAGTCCCATTCGGCCCACCCACAAGCGGCGCAACTGGTTCGTGGGTGTTGCGCTCGCGTCAGAGCCGGAAACCGTCAGCGATCTGAAAGACGAGGATATCGACTATCAGGCCATGCGCGCCAGCGGGCCAGGCGGGCAGCACGTCAACAAGACCGACAGTGCCGTGCGGGCCACCCACCGACCCACCGGCCTTGTTGCCACAGCGCAGGAGCAGCGATCCCAGCACGCTAACCGCAAGCTGGCGCGGCTGAAGCTCGCGATCATGCTGGAGGAACGGCGGGGGCAGGCCAACGATGATCAGCGCCGATCGCAGTGGCAGGTGCATCAAGAGCTTGAGCGCGGGAACGCGGTCAGGGTCTATGCCGGAGAGCGGTTTCAGCTAAGATCCGCGTGAAAGCCGTCGGTGGGCGGACTTGCGCCCGCCCACTGATATTCCGGAGTTGAAATGTTGGCTGTCCCAGGCCTTGCCGCAATACCGATTGTTCTCGATGCCTGCGCCTTTGCCACGCGCATGCACGCAGGCCAGCAGCGCAAATATACCGGCGAGCCCTATGTCCTGCATTGCCTTGAGGTGGCACGCATCGTGGCGGAAGTCGGTGGCTCCCCAACGATGATTGCCGCCGCGCTGCTGCATGATGTAGTCGAGGATACCGAGGCGAGCATCGAGGATGTCCGCGCAAGGTTCGGTGACGAGATCGCGCAAGGTGTTGCGTGCCTTACCGATGTCAGCCGCCCCGAAGATGGCAACCGCGCGGTCCGCAAAGCGATGGACCGCGAACATCTGGCGCAGGCGCCTGCCGAGATGAAAACGGTGAAACTGGCCGATGTTATTTCCAATACGCGATCGATCGTCGATTACGGCGACGGCTTCGCCCGCACCTATCTGCGCGAGATTGCCGCCCTGCTGGAAGTGCTGACCGAAGGCCACCCCGAACTGTGGCGGCAGGCGAAGGCCGAAGTTGAGCGGGGCGAGGCAATGTGGCTGGCGTGACCGCGCTCGAAAGTCTGCGGTTGAGCGAACATGGCGCCCAACTGTTTGTCGGGGCTGCCTTGGCGGATATGCCTGGCTTGCAGGCAGCAATGGCGCAACTACCGCCCGATCAGGCGGGCATCCGCATTCATGGGGTGGGCGCGTTGCATTCGTTTCTGGCCCCGTCCGGCTCCATTGGCGCGATTGCCAGCAAGGCCGTTGGTGCCGCTGCCAAGCCTGTCCGCGCAATCCTGTTCGACAAGAGCGCGGCCACCAACTGGTCGCTGGGTTGGCACCAGGACCGCACGATCTGCGTGCGCGAAAAGATCGAAGTTCCCGGTTTTGGGCCGTGGTCGATCAAGGCGGGGCTGCACCATGTTGCCCCGCCTATTGCAATGCTTTCAGGCATGGTGACGCTGCGGGTGCATCTCGATGATGTATCTGCCACCAATGCGCCGCTGCTGATTGCCCCCGGATCGCACCGCCGCGGCCGCGTGCCGGAGTGTTCGGTTGCGAAGGTGGTTGCGGAATGTGGGATTTTGGCCTGCCTTGCCAAAGCGGGGGATGTCTGGGCTTATTCCACGCCGATCCTGCACGCCTCGGAAGTCGCTGCCGACCCTGTGCACCGCCGCGTCCTGCAGGTTGATTTCAGCGCGGATGAGTTGCCGGGTGGGCTGGCCTGGCTGGGGGTCTAACCCCGCTGGCCGGCGCGGAAATCCTCCCACCCCAGTCCGAACCGCGCCAGATATTTGCGCAGCCGGTCGGCATCGTTGGTGCTTGCCCGCTTTGAACGCGATGCGGCGAACAGCTGGCGCCCCGCTTCGGAGAGCGAACGGGCAGAGGCGCAGGTTTCCAACACATAGGCCAGTTGCACGCGGTCAAACGGGTCGAGATCGGCCAGGGCCGCGGCGGATAACCAGCGTTCGAGCCCATCGCCATGCGCCCCGCCATCGGCCCACAGGCGTTTGAGCCGCTCGATCTCCTTGGCCACGACCTGAACATCGATGCGCCCCTTGGGCGAAAAGGTGGCCATGCGCGTGACGCTGGCAGCCAGATCGCGGAAATTGCCGTGCCAGCGGGCGGCGGGCGACATGGCAAAAGCCAGATAGTCGGTCCGCGCTTCCTTGTTGAACGTCACGCGCTCGCCCTCGCGCTCGGCGTGGCGGTCGAGTTCATAGTCGAGGTTGGGGGCGATGTCTTCGCGCCGCTCGGCCAATCCCGGCAGGCTGAACGTCCAGAGGTTGAGGCGGGCGTAGAGATCTTCGCGGAACGTGCCTGCCGCGACGCAAGCGGCCAGATCGCGGTTTGTCCCCGCGATCAGTTGAAATTCACTCTGCGCCTCTTTGTCGGCGCCCACAGGCAGAAAGCGCTTGTCCTCGATGGCGCGCAGGATCATCGCCTGCTCGTCGAGGCCCAGCTCGCCAATCTCGTCGAGGAACAGCATGCCGCCATCGGCGCTGCGCAGAAGGCCAGGGCGATCCACTGCGGCGCCGGTGAAAGCCCCCTTCTTGTGGCCGAACAGGGCCGACATGGCACTGTCGCCGCGCAGGGTCGCGCAGTTCACCTCGACAAAGCTGCCGGTCATCTGGCGCTTGAGCTTCTTGAGTTCAAAGATCCGCCGCGCCAGTTGGCTCTTCCCCGCGCCGGTCGGCCCCATCAGCAGGATTGGCGCGCGGGTGCGGCTTGCCACCTGCTCGATCTCGTCGATCATCGTGTTGAACGCGGGGTTGAGCGTTTCGATCCCCGATTTGAGGAAGGACGTACTTTCCGCGCTTTCACTGGCAAAGCGCGTGGCGATGCTGTCATAGCGCGACAGATCGAGGTCGATCACGCTCCATGTGCCAGTCGCATCGGGCGCGCCGCGTTTGGGCTGGGTCTGGAGCAGGCGCCCCGGCAGGTAATGCGCCTCGGTCAGCAGGAACAGGCAAATCTGCGCGACATGGGTGCCGGTGGTGATGTGGACCAGCACATCTTCGGTATCGGGGTCCAGTTCCAGCCCCCGCGCAAAATCGAGCAGTTTGCCGTAGACCTCCTCGAAATCCCAGGCGTCCTTGAAGTCGAGGATATGCCGTTCGACCAGCGTTTCGGGCGAGACCGCGGCAATGTCCTCACTGACATATTCGGCCAGCCGGCTGTGCATTTGCCCATGGATCATCACGAAACGATCCACCCGCAGATCCTCGTGCATGCACAGGCCGACCGATGGCCGCCACTTCATCCAACGCGAGGGGCCGAATTTGGAGGCGTCCAATGTGGAGCCGAGAAAGCTGATGACAGTGGTTGGCTTCATGCGCCAGATTTCTATCATCTTATCCCAACGGATACAAATATCTGAAGGTGGGTCGCACGCGCTGCTTTGCAGCTTGAGCACAGTGAATTTTTAAAAACAACGAATACAATAGGTTGATAGAATTATACGCGCCCCTCGACCGAATTGGCACGCCACCTGCACCTGTATTTGCGTCGGGTCGGTCGAACAGCCCGGCACACGCGGAACCAAGGGGCGGCCGGAATGGGCCGGCCGCCCCCAGCCGCCCAGATTTTTGGGGCCAGTACCAACTGGCCCGCCACAAAAGGAGTTGGACTATGGCCAACAAGACCCTCTTTGCCACGGCGCTGCCGCGGTTTCTGCCGCGCGCCGATACGGTCAACCAGGCCGGCGGTGTCGCTTATGCCTATGGGCCCGAAGCCACGCTGGCGCAGCTGGCCGCGACGGGCACGCTGGCCGACGGTTTTTATGCCGGCGCCGAAACGCAGCTGTCCGATGTCGTTCTGGCGGCCAAAGACGTCGATCCCGAATGGGTTGCCAAATGCGCGGTCTATTCGCGTCAATCGGGCGCGATGAAGGACATGCCGGCGCTGTTGGCAGCCTATCTGACGATGGCCGATCCCGACTTGTCGCTGCGCGTGTTCAAACGCGTGATCGACAACGGCCGCATGCTGCGCACGTTCGTGCAGATCATGCGGTCGGGCCAGGTCGGGCGTGGGTCGCTGGGCTCGCGGCCGAAACGGCTGGTCCGTGAATGGCTGGAGGCGGCGTCGGTGACGCAGCTGATGCAGGCGGCGACCGGCAATGACCCGAGCCTGGCGGATATCGTCCGGATGGTTCACCCGGCGCCGGCCACGGCAGAGCGGCGCGCGTTTTATGGCTGGCTGATCGGCAAGCCCTATGACGTGGCCGCGTTGCCCGCACGGATTGTGGCGTTCGAGGCATGGAAGCAGGCGCCTGCGGGTGACTTGCCCGATGTGCCCTTCGAATGGCTGACGGCCTTTGCGCTGTCGGCCGAGCAATGGGCTGTGCTGGCGGGCCGGATGGGCTGGCAGGCGCTGCGGATGAACCTCAACACGCTGGTGCGTCATGGCGCGTTTGGTGTGAAGGGGGTCACTGAAGCGGTTGCGGCAAAGCTGGCTGATGCGGACACGATCGCTCGTGTGCGCCCCATGCCTTACCAGTTGATGGTAGCGTTGGGTCAGGTGGGTGAAGGTGTTCCGCTGGCTGTGCAGGCAGCGCTCGAAAGCGCGCTCGAAGCATCGCTGGTGCGAGTGCCGAAACTGTCCGGCCACGTCGTGGTCTGCCCCGATGTTTCGGGATCGATGGGTTCGCCTGCCACGGGTTATCGCAAGGGCGCCACATCGAAAGTGCGTTGCATCGACATCGCGGCCCTCGTCGCAGCCGCCGTGCTGCGGCAGAACCGCGATGCCCGGGTGATCCCTTTCGAACAGGCAGTGGTCAACCTTGCGCTCGATCCAAATGCCCGGGTTGCCGCCAACGCGGCAAAGCTGGCCGCGGTCGGCGGTGGTGGAACCAATGTCTCGGCCCCGCTCGCCTTGCTCAACAAGGAACGGGCGCGGGTGGATACGGTGGTGATCGTCTCGGACAATGAATCCTGGGTCGATCCCTCGCGGCGTGGTGCCACGGCAACGATGGCGGAGTGGAACAAGCTGAAGGCTCGCAACCCGGGCGCCAAGCTGATCTGCATCGACATCCAGCCCTATGGCACCACCCAGGCGAAAGACCGGGCGGATATCATGAATGTCGGTGGCTTTACCGACGCGGTGTT
Organism: uncultured Sphingomonadales bacterium; assembly: GCA_903858875.1. GTDB lineage: Bacteria > Pseudomonadota > Alphaproteobacteria > Sphingomonadales > Sphingomonadaceae > Novosphingobium. The sequence goes on along the minus strand of CAIOKP010000339.1, from coordinate 3,820 downwards.
CGACGCGATGGCGCGCTTTGCCAAAGGCGAGGCGCGCGATTGGGTCGAGATCGTCAACCAGACGGAGGTCTAATACGAACGGTCACGGCGAATGCCGGAAGGACTACATTGATAATGTCGGTGTCGCGGGTTCGATCCCCGCCAGCCTTTCGGGGCTGTAGCTCAGCGGTAGAGCACGAATGTCTTTCCAATCCTCGTCGCCGTGACCCTTCGATCGAAATGCGGCAATTGCCGTGGCGAATGCCGGTGGGACTACACCTCCACAACCCATAGGTCCGATGAGTAAAGCGCCCCAAGGTCAGAGATGGCCAACGGGAGATGCGGGTTCGAATCCCGCCGCCGGAACGTAGCTTAAGGGCCGCGTCTCACCACTCTTCGTCGCCACGGCACACCATTTTCACGGCGAATGCCGGGCAAGGACTACATCCTGTCACGATGCAGGCGCGGGTTCGAATCCCGCCGGGCCTTCGATGCGTTCGGGCCTGTAGCTTAGCGGACAGAGCGGCGCCCCTTCGGGGGCATGTCTTTCCCACTCCTCGTCGCCGTGAACACCTTCAAAGCTGGCGAATGCCGGCGGGACTACATGGGTAGAGCACCCACCCTCGCGGCGGGAGGTCGGTGGTCCGATTCCACCCCCGGGCAACCGGAGTAGCTCAGTAAAAATGTCTCGCCAAAACCTCGTCGCCGGCACCATGATGCTTTTTCAGGAGGTCCCAGTGGCCGATACGACATTTGAATTTCAGCATGTGCCCGGCGGGGTGCCGATCAAGATGTGGACGCGCGGCGTGCCGGTCGAAGACGAAGCGCGTGAGCAACTGTCGCGCGCAGCAAAGATGCCGTTCATCTTCAAGCATGTGGCGGCAATGCCGGATGTCCATGTGGGGATCGGCGCAACCGTCGGCTCGGTGATCCCGACCAAGGGTGCCGTGATCCCGGCGGCTGTCGGCGTCGATATCGGCTGCGGTATGATGGCGGCACGCACATCGCTGATGGCGCATGATCTGCCTGACAACCTCGAAGGTGTGCGCGCGGCCATCGAGCGAGCGGTGCCGCATGGGCGCAGTGTCGGGCGCGGAACGCGCGACACAGGTTCCTGGGGATCGCCGCCCCCTGCGATTGTCGAGACTTGGGCCACGCTCGCTGCGCGGTTTGACCGCATCTGCGAAAAGTTCCCACGGCTGAAGAACACCAACAACCTGGTGCATCTGGGCACGCTGGGCACGGGCAACCACTTCATCGAGCTCTGTATCGATCAGGAAGCGCGCGTCTGGGTCATGCTGCATTCGGGATCGCGCGGGGTCGGCAATGCCATCGGCACGTTCTTTATCGAGCTGGCGAAAAAGGACATGCGCAAGTGGCACATCAACCTGCCCGATGAAAACCTGGCCTACTTCCCCGAAGGCACCGACCATTTCGACGACTATGTCGAAGCAGTGGGCTGGGCCCAGGATTTCGCCGCGCTCAATCGCCGGATGATGATGACCAATGTCATCGCCGCGCTGCGGGGCCAGATCGCCAAGCCGTTCGATGCGGAGCTGGAAGCGGTGAATTGCCACCACAACTATGTGACGCGCGAACATCACTTTGGCGAAAACGTGCTGATCACCCGCAAGGGTGCGGTGCGTGCGGCCAAGGGCGTGCTGGGGATCATCCCGGGTTCGATGGGGGCGAAAAGCTTCATCGTGCGCGGGCTGGGCAATCCCGACAGCTTTGACAGCTGCAGCCACGGTGCGGGGCGGATCATGTCCCGCACCCAGGCCAAGAAGCTGGTCACGCTTGATGAGCACATCGCCGATACGGCGGGTGTGGAGTGCCGCAAGGACCAGGGCGTGCTCGACGAAACGCCCAAGGCCTACAAGCCTATCGAAGCCGTGATGGCCGCGCAGGCCGATCTGGTTGAAATCGTGCATACGCTCAGGCAGGTGGTCTGCGTGAAGGGGTAATCCCCATTGCGCGGGCCACCTGCCCCTTTTGAATGAAAAGACCATGATCGAAATCGACGGATCACAAGGCGAAGGCGGCGGCCAAATGGTGCGCAATTCGTGCGCGTTGGCGATCGCCACCGGCTTACCATTCCGGATCACGCAGATCCGTGCGCGCCGTTCCCGGCCGGGCCTGATGCGCCAGCATGTGACTGCGGTCGAGGCTGCCTGCGTGATCTCCGGCGCGGAATGCAGCGGGCTTGGCGTTGGCTCATCCGAGCTGACGTTTCGTCCTGGCAAAGTCACGCCGGGCGAATACCATTTTGCAGTGGGCACAGCCGGCAGCACGGGGCTGGTGCTGCAAACCGTGCTGATGCCCCTGGCCATGGCCGACAAACCGTCGCGCCTCGTGCTCGAAGGGGGCACGCACAACATGCTGGCCCCGCCGTTCGACTTTATCGAGCGCTGCTTCCTGCCCGTGATCAATCGCATGGGCCCCCAGGTTTCGGCGCGCCTGGTCAAGCATGGCTTCTACCCGCGGGGCGGCGGCCGGATCGAGGTAGACATCACGCCGGCACCGCTGCAACCGATCGGCTGCCTCGATCGCGGCGAGCGGCTTGCCGTTGTGGCGCAAGCCCTGTTTGCGGCCCTGCCGTTCGAGATCGCGCAGCGCATGCTTGAGCGAACCCGCAAAGGCCTGCCCGATTGGCCGGAAGATGCGTTTGCTGCGCGCCAATTGCAGGAAGATCAGGGGCCAGGCGTGATCCTTATGCTGGAGGCGCGTCACGCCCATGCCACCGAAATCGTTAGCGGTTTCGGTCAGCTGGGTGTGCCCGCCGAACGGCTCGCCAAGTCGTCCGCTGCTCGCATGAGCGGTTATCTCGAATCATCCGCATTCGCCGGCCCCTATTTGGCTGACCAGTTGATCCTGCCCTTTGTCTTGGCGGAAGGCGGCAGCTTCACGACGGTCAAGCCGAGCCAGCATCTGCTGACCGCGATCGAAATCGCCACGCGCTTCACCGGGCGGCGGATCGAACTGTCGCAGCAGCTGGACGGGTCGCATTTGGTCAGGTTTAAGGCCGCGCCTGACTGAGGAGGTATAAATGGGCCTGCAAGTGACGCACCTTGATGTAGGCAAAACCCCATTTTGCGATCAACAAAGGGCGTAGTTGTCGATGGGCGATCATCAACGGCGATGTATGACTAGCGCTAAGCGGCAGCAACCGACCAAAATGCGTCATTCGCCGATCGGGCCTTGACCGGGGGCTTGCCAGAACCGGCCATTCGCTCAGCGCGAAGCCGTCTGGCAGCAATGCGCCTGAAAGTCGGTCGTTCCGCTGGGCTCCCGCGCATCCTTATAGCCGCCGTTCGTTCAGCGAACACCGACTAACGTGATGGGCGGAAACCCTCGGAGGAAGGGCGATCGTCAAGGCCGCGGTTACAAACGCGCGAGACCCAGCCTATATCCCTACCTAAATAAGTTGCGACGCGTCGCGACAGGGTGTCGACGGGCAGCCAAACGGAAGGTCGCAAGAAGATGGAGCAGCAAACACGGGGAGCGGCGACGCCGAACGACGTCAATCGCAGCGGAAGGCCCATCGCCTCTTGGGGCTTCCGAATTACTTACGCCCCGGGTAGCCGGCGGGGCGTCGTGCGCACGAAGCCCGACCTCACCATGCATTTCCTCGACATCTGCGCGCTCGACGTGACCAAGCGGACTAAAGCCCAGATCGCGGCCGATCCGCGCAAGGCGGCCATGGCCGGAAGGCTGGAAGCATTAGAGGCTGACCGAAAAAGAAGTTGGGTGATATCAGAGGGATGTGATTCAGTCGTGTTTGCGAGACGACGACGGAGTTGCACATGTGGACTGACACCACCCGGCGGCAGTATGCCAGAGC
>CAIOKP010000338.1 GCA_903858875.1 uncultured Sphingomonadales bacterium | reverse complement strand
TGCCGAACAGCACGGTCAGCCACAGCCAGAATACCAATTGGCCCTGAAAGGCGGCATCTGCCCCGCCATGGGCGATGTCGCGCAGCCACAGCACAGTGGACAGCGCCGCGACGATACCGGTCACAAACATCACCGGGTTACGCACCAGCACGCGCGGATCAAGCTTCACGACCGCATCGCGCGCGGCGCCCAGCATCAGCGGTGCGGTAAACAGAGAAGCGGCTTTTGACATAGGAAATGTCCCGTTTGCATCAAGCGGTTTGGGGGATCAGAGCAAGTGGCCGGCGGCGACCTGAAAATGATCGGCAATCGGGCCAAGCGCGAGGGCCGGCAGGAAGGTCAGCCCACCGACGATCACGATCACCGCGACCAACAGGCCCACCCACAAGACGCCAGTCGTGGGAAACGATCCGGCCCCTTGCGGTAGGCGCTTTTTCGCGGCCAACCCGCCGGCGATGGCCAGCGCGGGGATGATCACGCCAAACCGCCCGAACACCATCGCCACGGCCAAAGTCGCGTTGTAAAACGGGGTATTACCCGACAGGCCAGCAAAGGCGCTGCCATTATTGCCGACCGCGCTGGTGTAGGCATAGAGGATCTCGGTAAAGCCGTGCGGTCCCTTGATCATCGGCCCGGCCAGTCCCGCCGGCACCACGCTGGCCAGCGCGGTCAGGCCAAGGATGAACAGCGGCAGGATGACAATCGCAATGACCGAGAGCTTCATCTCGCGCGCCTCGATCTTTTTGCCGACGTATTCGGGGGTGCGGCCAACCATCAGCCCAGCAATGAACACCGCCAAAATTGCGTAGATCAACATCCCGTAAAAGCCCGAGCCGACGCCACCGATGACGATCTCGCCCAATTGGATATTGAACAGCGGGATCAACCCGCCCAGCGGTGTCAGACTGTCATGCATCGCGTTAACCGCACCGCAGGACGCCGCTGTAGTGACGGCCACAAACAGCGCTGTCGCGGCGATGCCAAAGCGCACCTCCTTGCCCTCCATGTTACCGCCCGCAAGGCCGAGCGCATGGTGGATCGGGTTGCCCGCACTTTCTGCCCAATAGACGGCGGCCACCCCGGCGATGAAGATCAGCAGCATCGCGGCAAGCAGCGCCCAGCCTTGACGATACCGCCCCACCGCCTTGCCGAAGGTCAAGGTGAGTCCGGCGCCGAGTACGAAAATGCTCAACATCTGGACAAAATTGACCACGGCCGTGGGGTTTTCAAACGGGTGGGCGGAATTGGCATTGAAATAGCCACCGCCATTGGTGCCGAGCATCTTGATCGCCAGTTGCGAGGCGACCGGCCCCAACGCGATAGTCTGGCTGGCGCCTTCCAGTGTCGTCGCCTGTACCGAGGGGATCAACGTTTGCGGCACGCCAGCGGCCACATAGGCCACCGCCAGCACGATCGAGGCGGGCAGCAACAGCCACAACGTCACCCGCGTAATATCGACCCAGAAATTGCCAATCGTCGCCGCGCCCGATCGCGAAAAGCCGCGAATGAAGGCAAAGGCCACCGCGATGCCCGTGGCCGCCGACAGGAAATTCTGTACAACAAGGCCCGCCATCTGCGAGAAATACGACATCGTCGTCTCGCCGGCGTAGTTCTGCCAATTGGTGTTGGTGACAAAACTGACCGCCGTGTTGAACGCCAGCCAAGTGTCCAGCCCGGCAACATGCATCGGGTTCAGCGGCAATATCGCCTGGAGTTTGAGGATCGCAAACAACAGCGCCGCGCCGCCCAGATTGAATATCAACAGCGCTGCGCTAAACCCCACCCAACCCTGTTCTAGCGCGGCATCGACACCGGCCAGACGGAGCAAGCCGCGCTCGACCGGCAGTGGATCCGGGGCATACAGCCGATACATCAACAGGCCAGCCGGTTTGGCCAGCGCGATAATCAGCGCGACAAAGGCGAGGATCATGGTCCAGCCGGCAAGCGTCATGGCCACGCCCCCCTAAAACCGTTCCGGCCGCGCCAGCACGGCGAGCAGATAGACCAGCACGATCAGGGCGACACAGGCACCAAGCCACAGTTCAAGCGACATGAAGAGCTCCTTCTTGATCGCTGAATCATGCGCATGTGGCCCATCAAATTGCGTGGGGGATTGATAGTGCGCGGCGTAAGGATTGCGTAAAAATCGGCTGGTCGTTTGGGTCCGGGCACGTTTGGCAATGCCGATAGTGCCGGGCGAGCAAGGACATCGTGAGGTGAAGGCCTGTGCATGCGATAGGGCCCGGCCCATGCGGCGCACGCTCGCGGCGGGGCCTCATTTGTACCGAAAAGCAGCGTTGTTATGCCTGGGCCAACAGCAGCGAAAATATTCTATCCATCTGTCACATTGGGCATATTTGATTTTTGCGACAATCGCTATAAACTCAGCCGCAACGGCGGGATAAACCGGCTGGCGAGTGGGAGAAAGAGTAATGGCGGAAGCCGGGGCAGCCGCCTCTGCGACAAGCAGAGGTTTCCTTGATCGTGCGCATTCCATAGCTCCACCCGGTTTTAACCGTTGGTTGGTGCCACCATGCGCGTTGGCCATCCATTTGTGCATCGGCATGGCTTATGGCTTTTCGGTGTTCTGGCTGCCGCTTTCGCGCGCTATCGGGATCACCAAGCCGGTCGTCTGCAAGGGTATGACGCTGGCCACTGCGATCACCACCACGACCTGCGATTGGCGGGTCAGTGATCTGGTGTGGACCTATTCGATCTTCTTTGTGGTGCTGGGCGCCGCTGCGGCGATCTGGGGCGGTTGGCTAGAACATACCGGCCCGCGCAAGGCTGGCGTGGTCGCAGCGTGCTGCTGGGCGGGCGGCATCGCGATTGGCGCGATCGGCGTGGCGCATCACCAACTGTGGCTGATCTGGCTGGGCACCGGCCTGCTTGGTGGGATCGGGCTGGGCATTGGTTACATTGCCCCGGTTTCCACATTGATCAAATGGTTTCCCGA
>CAIOKP010000337.1 GCA_903858875.1 uncultured Sphingomonadales bacterium | reverse complement strand
TGCACGGATAGACTTCGCCCTTGATGCCTTTGATGATGTAATCGCCAGCCTCGGCAGTCATCGCGCCCTCAAGCGTCGGTATTTGCATGATCGATCGCCCGCGTCGAGCGATCCCGTTGCCGTCATAGTCGATAGTTTCCGCGTACCATCCAACGCTAATCCAACCGGGAACCATCTGCGGCGGCATCCCTGGCTCAAATTTCCACGCCTCGATCACAATTGGCTTCTTTCGGTACTTCACGGGAGACTCCTTCCGTCACCAGGAATATCTCCCATGATCATTGGCGGGTTTGGATACAAGCGGCTCATCTCCAAAGCCTTTTGGGCATATTCCTCAAGCGACCGCAACGCCTGATAGGCCAATAACGTGTATCGATCCTCGCCGCTCATTCCTTTCATATCGGCTTGAATCGTGCATTGGCGAATCAAAACGCTGTCGAACGAAGCCTTGTAAATGGCTGCACGCATTCCCTCCAAAGTCGATTGTTCGATGGTTTTTCTCGCTGTTTCCGGGCGCCGGATGCCAAATTGAATTTCATTCCATTTGCTCATAGCTGCGGTCCTTGACTCCCAGCGCCGCTATGCGGGTCGTGGTCCCACTCGCTCCCACAATCAGGGCATCGGAACAGGACGTGGTAACCGTAGATAGGGACGGCATTTTCGTGCTCGCAGGCTGTTCTTAATTCGGTAGTGGAAGCCGCGTTTTCGACCCCGGAAACCGGGTCAAACTGCTCGAATAAAGAACTCGGTATGCTCTGTAAGTCCCTTTCGCCCCAGGGCGTTAGAGCAATTCCGGGCTGGGCACTTTTAAGGAATTGGTCGCGTGTTCGAGCCACGCACGACCCACCAATCTTTTCATGTACTTGCGAGCGTTTTAAGTTTTCCATTTGTTCTAAACCTTTGGCAATTGTTATCTATTTCAGCGAGGTGACTTCGCGCGAGTTGCGATCGTAGACCGAGCGGGTCATGCTCATGTTCGTGTGGCCGGCCCGCTCCATGGCCTCCTGCAGCGACTTCGAATCGCTGACCGTCTTGGCCCGGATGTCGTGGAAGGTCAGCCGCGTCTTGATGGCGCCGGTCTTTAAAAGCTTGCGCATACGGCGCTGCCAAACAGCCCGAAATCCCCCGCTCGTGTAGGGCTTTCCCTTGCGCGACTTGACCACGTAGATCCGCGGAAGTTGCGGCGTGAGCGCCTTGGCGCGGTCCAGGACCTCTTGCAAGGCTGGCGATATCAGAACCTTCAGGCGCTTGCCGGTCTTGCCCTGCTTGAAGTGCACGTGCGTCTCGCTGACCTTTTCCCAGGTGAGACTCAAGATGTCCCCCTGTCGCTGGCCGCAAAGCAGCGCGAGGTCCATCGCGATCTTCACCCGCGGCGGCATAGCCGTCCGGATGATCTCGAACTCCGCGTCCGTGATGTATCGATCCCTGGGCGGGGACTTGAACTTGCGCACCAGTTTGCAGGGGTTCACGGTAATTCCATCCACGAACCACGCACCAATGGCGAGGTCGTAGGCGGTCGACAGGATGCTGACGAGCTTCACCCGATAGACTCGCCCGGGGATGGTATCGCTCGCCAGGAACCGGCCGATGTCTTTCGGTAGCACCGCGGAGGCCGTCTCGTTGCCGAACACGCGGCGCAGCTTCTCGATGTGCCGTTGATAGTCCTGCTGCGTGCGTGCGCTCAACGTCGGCACGTGCGTGCGCGTATAGCGGTCCAGCAGATCGCCGACCGTGACCACCGGCCCGGCGGGCGTGGCGAGCTCGGCCATGAACTTGTACATGCCGGCCAAGTCATCCGCGATCCGCCGCGCCTTTTCGTTGGGCGGCTGATACCAATACGAGCCGTGCCGCTCCTGGATGTACTTGGGCAGGTGCGCGTTGCGAGTGCGGGGTCTAGACACCGGCGGCCTCCCAGTTTATCCGGCTTTTCGGCGCCTTAGCATGGGTCTGGAACTGCGCTCGGTCAACGAGAGGGAAACCGTCGGCCCGCACGCGGAACACGACCCGCGGCGTCAGACGTGCTAACGCCTCGATTCTCTTGGGATTTTGTTTCTTCCCAGTGAGCTCGGTCACCTCGTCATCTGTCAGCCAAAGACTCATGCGTGCTCCGTCAATCGGATAAGCGCTTGGTTGCGCTCGAATTTCAACTTATTCCTTTCCTCGACCAGCCGTTCCAGGCATCTGATCAAGAAGGCCTTGTCGTCCTCCATGCGCGCGATGCGATCCGCCAGCCGTCCGTGCTCTGACATCAATCGGGCGTTCTCCTGCAGCAGGTCCAGCCGCTGCGGCATGCCGGCTTCCATCTCGTTCAACTTGCGCAGGATCCGGTCGACTTTGCTGGCGCGATTGTCGCTCATGCTGCCACCTTGCCCATCTTGATCAGCATCGCCAGCGTGCGAAGAGAGCCTTCGGCGTGGGCAAGGCGCAGTTCCGTTCGGGTGAACTGCGTGCTGAT
>CAIOKP010000336.1 GCA_903858875.1 uncultured Sphingomonadales bacterium | reverse complement strand
TCGCCATCATGGGGCGTCAGAACACAAGCGCCGGTGATGGCTTGGCTGAGCGACACCAGATCATGGCGAAAAATCGTCAATGCATCGGCATCGAGCACGGTCGGCCGCCCCGTCGCCAGCATGGCCAGCGCCGTGCTGCGCGTTTGCTCGACAAGTCCTGCCCCCGGCCCGATCAGCATCGCGGTAATGCGCTGATCGCGAAGCAGCACCTTCAACGCTTCGGTGCTGGCAATTGGCTGAACCATGATGCTCGTCAGAGCACTTGCATAAATCGCCAATGCTTCGAGCGGTACTGCGACCGTCGTCAACCCGGCTCCCGCCCGGGCCGCAGCGCGCGCGGCCATCCTCGCGGCACCAGTTGTCGGATACCCACCCCAGAGCAGCGCGTGCCCACGGCTATATTTATTACCGCCGTTGATTGGTTGAGGGATCTGGGCCAGCCAATGCGCTGGATCATTCTCGAAAGTCTCGGGCAAGACGGTCTCGAACACGCTTGGCGGCGTGCCGATGTCGGCGACAATGACTTCACCGCAGAGAGCTCGCCCTGGGAACAAGAGATGACCCGGCTTCTTGCGGAAGAATGTGACAGTCAGGGCAGCGGCAACAGCGCCAAGCGTGACACCACTATCCCCCATCAGGCCGCTGGGAACATCGATCGCGATGATGGCAGCATTGCGCGCCGCGGCCGCCGCGAGAATGTCAGCTGCACCGCCTGCCAGCGGACGATCGAGACCGGCGCCGAACAGCGCATCGATAATCAGTCCGGCATCGTCGATCACGGCCGGCGTCAATGGCTCGACAGTTCCAGACCAGCGATCTGCATTGACGCGTGCCTCGCCCTTGAGCTGCGCCATTTTCCCCAACAATGCCAGACGGACGATCCAACCAGCTTCGACCAGGTGCCGGGCGGCGACAAATCCGTCGCCGCCATTGTTGCCTGGACCGCATAGGACCGTGATCGGACGCTTCGTCCAGTGGGCCATAACCTGCTTCGCAACCGCAGCGCCGGCATTCTCCATCAATTGCAGTGATGTGATGCCCGCTGCAATCGCCAGACGGTCCACTTCGCCCATTTGCTCGACGGTCAGCAGAGCGCAGTCATTATCCACCATCAGGGCAGCTATACTGCCGCGAAATCGAGCACGACGCGCGACGGCACGTCGCCGTGTTCAAGCCGCTCGAAGACCGTGTTGATCGAAGCGAGCGGTTGGAGTTCGATATCGGCTTTGACTTTGCCATCAACCGCAAACGCGAGGCATTCGGCCATGTCCTTGCGGGTGCCGACAAACGACCCCCTGATAGTGATGCAATTGGCCACTACATCGAACAAAGGGGTGGGGAATTCACCAGGCGGCAGGCCAACCAATGCACAGGTTCCCCGCTTGCGTGTCATTTCGATGCCCTGCTTGAAGGCAGGCAATGAAGGCGCAGTGATCAGCACACCGTGTGCGCCGCCGCCGATTGCCATCTTGAGAATGTTCGCAGGGTCGTGCGTCTTGGCATTAATGGTCAAGTCGGCGCCAAGGCGCCGGGCGTGGTCGAGTTTGCCGTCATCGATATCGACTGCGCAGACCTTAAGCCCCATGGCTTTGGCGTATTGGATTGCAAGATGCCCCAGACCACCGCAGCCGGAGATGGCGATCCATTCGCCCGGCCTTGCTTCGGTTTCCTTGATGCCCTTATAGGTCGTGATCCCCGCACAGATTAGCGGCGCGGCCTCGGTTGGACTTAGCCCCTGGGGAATATGCGCGACGTAGTTGGGGTCAGCGAGAACATATTCGGCAAACCCGCCGTTCCGGTTGTAGCCACCGAACTGGACTTCATTGCAAACGGTTTCCCAAGCCGACAAGCAGTATTCGCAGTGCCCGCAGGCCGAGTAAAGCCAGGGGACACCGACCCGATCACCTTCCTTGACGATCGTAACACCGGCACCCAATGCCACAACGATTCCAATTGCTTCATGGCCTGGAATGAAAGGAAGCGCGGGTTTGACCGGCCAATCTCCTTTCGCTGCGTGAAGATCGGTGTGGCAAACCCCGCATGCTTCGGTCTTGACCAGGATTTGGCCTGGCCCCGGCACCGGAATATCCCATTCCTGAAGTTCCAATGCTTTGCCGAACGCCGTCACCACGGCGACGTGCATCTTCTTGGCGGCCATGTTTAATACCTTCTGATTGTTCGGGGTCGAATGGTTTGGTTCAGGCAGCTGCAGCACCAAGGCCGCGCACCGCTTCAATCATCTTGACCAACACCGCCTGGGCATCGCCAAAAACCATGTTGCAGTTTGGCGCGTAGAACAGCGCGTTGACGATGCCCGAATAGCCTTTGCCCTGCCCGCGCTTGATGACGAAGACCTGCTTGGCCTTGTCCGCATCGAGGATCGGCATGCCGAAGATGGGAGAGGATTTGTCCGTCCGAGCTGCCGGATTGACGACGTCGTTGGCACCGATCACCAGCACGACATCGGTGCTCGCGAAGTCGGAATTGATATCGTCGAGCTGGAAGATGAGGTCATAGGGAACGCCTGCCTCGGCGAGGAGAACGTCCATCTGCCCCGGCATCCGCCCTGCCACCGGATGGATCGCAAACCGGACCTGGACCCTCGCCGCGAGCAGTAGCTTGACGAACTCGTAGAGCTTTTGCTGTGCCTGCGCCGCAGCAAGGCCATAGCCCGGCACGATGATGACGCTTGCGGCGTAGCGCATCTGGATGCCGGCGTCGGAGGCCTGGGTTTCGCGTTCGGTGCCGGAGACACCTTTGCCCTTTGCCCTGGCAGGAGCGGCTCCGAAGTTCGAGAAGAGGACGTTGGCGACCGAGCGGTTCATGGCCTTTGCCATCAGCAAGGTCAGCAGCAGGCCTGCCGCGCCAACCACCATGCCGGCGATCATCAGCGCCGGATTGCTGAGCACGTACCCTTCGAAGCCAACGGCAAGGCCGGTGAAGGCGTTGTATGTCGAGATGACGACCGGCATGTCGGCGCCGCCGATCGGCAAGGTCATCATGATACCGAAGACCAGAGCAAGGGCGAAAAAGATCGTGATCCAGGTTGCTGTCTGCAGGATCGGAGCCATGCCGATAAGCCCGAGCACCGCGATCCATGCGCCCACTGCGACCACGGCCAGGAATACGAGCCCGTTCAAGATCCGCTGGCCACCGAACCTGACCGGCTTACCGAGCACGCCCTGTAGCTTGGCCCACGCGATTACGGAGCCCGACATCGACACCGCGCCGATGGCTGCTCC
>CAIOKP010000335.1 GCA_903858875.1 uncultured Sphingomonadales bacterium | reverse complement strand
TCGCCTTGACCTCACGCGTCAGCAGGATGCGGGGGACATCGCTGGCATTGCCATTGTCGCTGCGATAGCGGTCGAAACGATATTGCCCCAGCGCCCAGCCGATCAGCGCGCGCGCCGGTTTGCATGGGCCAGCGGGCAATAACCGATAGGTCCCGCCCGGCAATCCCTCGGCCAGCTTGCCCAGGCACCAGCTCGTCAATTCGGCCAGTTTCGCAACGCCGGCTACTACCATCCAGCCATCGCCATCGGGAATGACCGCATAGGTATCGGCGGCGCCCAGGAACTTTTGCCCAGTGATCGCCGCGCGTTGTGCGGCGGTGCGCGCTCTGAGCCAATCGTCCAATCCCGCCTTGTCGACAAGGTGGATGGCGATCGCGGTCTGATCGCGGTCGGGTTGGACCAGATCGGGGATGGTCGGGTCGGGCTGAGTTGAGGTCGTGGGTTTGCTCATGTATTGCACTATTCACGGTCTTCACGGTCACTTCAATCGGCAAGTCTCCCAAAGCGCCGCCACCGGACTGAGGAATTGAGCATGCGAGGCGCAACAGGTCGGGCGATTTTGGCGGTTGCGCTGCTTTCGGCGTGTCAAAAACCTGCCGCTGAAAAATCGGGCGCGACGGTGCAGGTGGGCGCGATGACGGCGGCAACCACCCCGGCGGCTGCGCCAGAGGGCCGCGCCCGCAAGGTCCGCATCCAAAACGCCCTGTTCGATTTCGACTATGCCTATCCGGTGCAGGCGGGTCATATCCCGGCGTTAAAGGCGTGGCTCGACGCCGATCTGGCCAAATCCCGCGCCGAGCTGGAACGGTCCGCCCGTGACGGGCAGGCCGATGCCAAAGCGGCGGGCGACCCGTTCACCCCCTATGCCAGCGACACCGCATGGCAAGTCGTCGCAGATTTGCCCAGTTGGCTGAGCCTGTCGGCGACGGTGTCCGATTTTGCGGGCGGCGCGCATCCCAGCCACGGCTATACCGCGCTGGTATGGGACAAGGCGGCGGGCCAGCGGTTGGGGCCAGGCGACCTGTTCGTGTCCAAGGCGGCGCTGTCGCAGGCGATCCGCGGGCCGTTCTGCGACGCGCTGGACAAACAGCGCGCCAAACGTCGCGGTGCCCCGGTCAATCGGGCCAGCGGCGATGCATTTGACCAATGTATCGACCCGGTCGGCTCGACGCTGATCCTCGGGTCGGCGGGGCACCAGGCGTTTGATCGCATCGGCGTGCTGGTTGGGCCGTATGAGGCCGGGCCCTATGCCGAGGGCGATTACGACATCACATTGCCGGTCACGCCCGCCGTGCTGGCCGCGGTCAAACCGCAATATCGCAAGGGTTTTGCGTTGGAGCGTTAACCGCCTCTCGCCTTTTTGCGAACCTGTCGCTATAGAGAGCGCATGACCCAATACCAGATCGTCGCGGATGGCGACACGGTGCTGCGCGATGGCACCATTAAATTGCATGGCCCCGCTGCGTTCGAAGGGATGCGCAAGGCTGGCCGTTTGGCGGCAGAGATCCTCGACGCATTGGTGCCTTTGGTGGTGCCCGGTGTGCGGACGGACTACCTCGACGATGTCGTGCGCCAGATGACGCTGGACGGTGGCGCGGTGCCGGCGACGCTCGGCTATCGCGGCTATGCGCATTCGTGCTGCATTTCGGCCAATAATGTGATTTGCCACGGTATTCCGTCGGAAAAGACGTTGAAAGACGGCGATATCGTCAACATCGACGTAACCCCGCTGCTTGACGGCTGGCACGGGGATAGCAGCCGGATGTATCTGGTCGGCGATGTGCCGTTGAAGGCGCGGCGGTTGGTCGATGTGACCTATGAATGCCTGATGATCGGCATCGAAAAGGCCAAGCCCGGCGCGCGGTTGGGCGATATCGGCGCCGCGATCCAGCGCCATGCCGAAGCGCACCGCTATGGCGTGGTCCGTGATTTTTGCGGCCATGGCGTCGGGCGTCTGTTCCATGACGCGCCCGAGGTGGTGCATGCCGGCATAGCCGGTACCGGCCCTGAACTGCGCCCCGGCATGTTCTTTACGATCGAGCCGATGATCAACCTGGGCAAGCCTTCGGTGAAGATGCTCGACGATGGCTGGACGGCGGTGGCGCGCGACCGGTCGCTATCGGCGCAGTTTGAGCATTCGTTGGGGATTACCGAGGATGGGTGCGAGATCTTTACGGCCAGCCCGTTGGGGTTGCATAAACCGCCGTATTGAGTGTCTGCGGCGGCCTTGGATATTAAGCTAGTGGACGGGGGTCCAGGTTACGCCGCCTTGGCCGTTGTGTGCAGGATCGGTGCAGCCCGGCGTGTGTGCGCATTGAGAAATCTGTTCGGTTTGGTCTACGGCGCAGCCTGAGAGGGCCAAAACCCCAAGAATGATCAAATAGCGCTTCATTCTGCCTGCTCCAGTCAGTTTTGGCTTTGTGTCGATGATAGATGCCAATTCTGTATGGCAAATTAATGATCGGCCAATCTACCGCCCAGCCCGCAACGCCGCCGCCCCGGCAAATGGCGCCAGCGCCAGCAGCACCAGACTGACCGCCGCGGTCAGTGCCAAGCCGCTTTCCCCGCCGATCGCCAGCGCGCCGGCGCCAAAGATCAGGATCGGGACGCAGAGCGGGATAACCAGCAGCCCGGCCAAGGCCGCGCCACCCTTCAGCCCGGCGGTGATCGCGGCAACGGTAACGCCCACGGCGGCGAGGCCGGGCGTGCCCGCCAATAGGCCCAGTTCGACCAGCCCCAGCTTGTGCCCATTCAGCCCCAGCATCGCGCCCGCAGGCAGGGTGGCGAGCATCAGCGCGGGGGCAAAGCTCAACCAATGGGCGGCGACGCGCATGGCGATCACCCATTCCTCGGCTATGCCGCGCAGCGCCCATTGGTCGAACATGCCCAGGTCGCGGTCGGGGTCGATCAACCGGTCGAGCGGCAGGATCGCGGCCAGCAGCGCGGCGACCCAGATCACCCCGCCACCGATGCGGGCCAGCAACCGCGAATCCGGCCCGACCGCAAAGGGAAAGATCATCGCGACGGCAAGGAAGAACAGGATCGGCAAGGCCACCCCGCCGCCCGACCCGCCGCCGCGCAGCAGCAGCAACAGGTCGCGCCACAAAATGTTGCGCAAGGCCCGGATCATCGTGCAAAATCCATCATGTCGAGCCGGCGCAGGCCGGGGATGGCAAATGGCTGATGCGAGGCTATGACGCATAGGCCGCCGCCCGCACAATGCGCCGTCGCGAGGCGTTCGACCAGCGCGCAGGCGGCGCTGTCCAACCCGTTCAACGGTTCGTCGAGCAGCCAGATGGCGGCGCCTTGTCCGATCAGGCGGGCGAGGGCGGCGCGCTTTTTCTGCCCCGTTGACAGGTAACGCACCGGCACGTCAAGCAGGCGCAACAGGCCCAGTTGCCCCAGCGTTTCCGCCTGCGCCGCGTCGTCTGTCGCGTCGATCCGTGCCCAGAAACCCAGCGCTTGCCCCAAGGGCGCGGCGGGGTCGAGCGCGAGGCGTTCATCGACGAGGCCGAGGCTGCCGACCCGATCGACCGATCCGGCATAGGGCCGCGCCAATCCCGCCAATATGCGGATCAGGCTGGATTTGCCGATGCCGTTGGCCCCCACCAATTGCACCGCCTCGCCTGCGCCCAAAGTGATGCCCAGGCGCGCGAACAGCACGCGGTCCCCCCGCCGGCAGGCGAGGTCCGTGGCGGTAAGCGAAGGGGCGGGTACGGCTTGCATTGCCTAGCGCGATAGGGAAAAGTTGGCGGGCTGCCAAGCTGATGCTGGCGACGAGGAGACGGGCCGATGTCGATTACCCGGTTGGGCGATGCCGAACGCGATGCGGCCTTGCGCGAACTGCCGCTTTGGGCGCTGGAGCCGGGCGGGGCGGCGATCACGCGTGATTGGGCTTTTGCCGATTTTTCCGCGGCGTTTGGCTTTATGACCCGCGTGGCGATGCTGGCCGAGGCGCAGGGCCATCATCCCGAATGGTCGAACGTGTGGAACCGGGTAATGATCCGCCTCTCGACGCATGACGCAGGCGGACTCAGCGCGCGCGATATTCGGCTGGCGCGCGCCCTTGACCGGCTGGGTTAAAGCGCCGCGTTATTGTAGCAATGCCACGTAAAGATCGCCGCCGCGCCGCGATGGGGGCGCCAGTCCTCGGCCATTTCGCGCGTCACCTTTTCGCTCGGGCGTTCGGGCAGGGCGAGCAATTTGCCCAAACCGATCTGTACGGCCAGATCGCCGGCAGGCCAGATGTCGGGCCGCCCTTCGGCAAATAACAGATAGATTTCAGCGGACCAGCGGCCAATGCCCTTGATGCGGATGAGATGCGCAATCGCCGCCTCGTCATCGGCGGGCAAGGTGTCGAGATCAAGCTCGCCCGAGGCGATCAGTTCGCACAAGGACCGTGCGTAGGATTGTTTTTGCCGCGACAGGCCACAGGCGCGCAACGCCTCGGGTTCCGCCGCCAGCACCGCGCCGGGCGCCATGTCCTCGCCCAACAACGCCTGCAATTTGGCCCAGACGCTGGCCGCCGCCGCGACGGACACCTGTTGCCCGACGATGGTACGCAGCAAGGTGGCATAGCCGCGCGCCCGGATCCGCGCCTCGGGATAGCCGACCCGCGCGATCGCGCGCCCGATCGCCGGTTCGCGCAGCGCGATGGCATCCAGCCCTTGCGCGATCCTCTCGGCGGTCAATCCCATGCCCGTATCCCTCCTGCCCGCACCGCCCCAAGGGGCAAAACGCCCCGTTGCAAATCCAGTCACCAGCCTTTAGCAGCCAAGCCTCCGCCCCGATAGGCGCCAAAGTAAGGATCCACACAATGCCAAAGCTGGTCATCGTCAATCACGCGGGCGAGGAAAAGGAAATCGAGGCCACCGTCGGTCGCACCGTGATGGAAGTGATCCGCGATGCAGGCTTTGACGAGATGCTGGCGCTGTGTGGCGGCTGCTGTTCCTGCGCGACGTGCCATGTCTATGTCGACGCCGCCTTTGCCGATAAACTGCCCGCCGTCAGCGAAGACGAGGACGATCTGCTCGACAGTTCCGACCATCGCGAGCCGACCTCGCGCTTGTCATGCCAGGTGCCGGTGACCGATGCCATCGACGGTATGAAGGTGACGATCGCCCCGGCGGACTGAACTGTGACACCGGGGTGTGGTCATCCTCGCCCCGGCGCCGCACAAGCCCGGCTTTAGGGGGCATCAGCGCAATTGGCGTTGCGCCCGGCCGGTCCCGCCCTTACCTAGGGCGTATGACTTTTACCCCGATCCGCCGCTCCACCCTTGAACTCATCGGCAACACCCCGCTGGTCCTGTTGCAGGGGCCGAGCGCGGCGGCGGGTTGCGAAATTTATGGCAAGTGCGAATTTGCCAATCCCGGCGCTTCGGTCAAGGACCGCGCGGCGCTGTGGATCCTGCGCGATGCCGAGGCCAATGGCACGTTGCAGCCCGGCGGCACGATTGTCGAAGGGACGGCGGGCAATACCGGCATCGGGCTGGCGCTGGTCGCCAATGCGTGTGGGTACAAGACGATCATCGTCATGCCCGAGACACAATCGCGCGAAAAGATGGATACGTTGCGGGCGCTGGGCGCGGAATTGGTGCTGGTGCCGGCGGCGCCCTTTTCCAATCCGGGACATTTTGTGCATACGTCACGCCGGCTGGCCGAGGAAACGCCGGGCGCGGTGTGGGCCAATCAGTTCGACAATGTCGCCAATCGCAAATCGCATATCGAATCGACCGCGCCGGAAATCTGGGAACAGATGGCGGGGCGGATCGACGGCTTTACCTGTGCGGCGGGGACCGGCGGGACGATTGCCGGGGTCGGCATGGGGCTAAAGGCGTTTGACGAAAATATCGTGATCGCGCTGACCGATCCGCATGGCGCGGCGCTGTATAATTATTACGCCTGTGGCGAGCTAAAGGCCGAGGGCAGTTCGGTCGCCGAGGGCATTGGGCAGGGGCGGATCACCGCCAACCTCGATGGCGCGCCGATCGACACGCAATTCCGCATTTCGGACGCAGAGGGCATGGCATGGGTCGGCCGGCTGTTGCAGGACGAAGGCCTCGCGCTGGGTCTGTCGAGCGGTATCAATGTCGCCGGCGCCGTGGCGCTGGGGCGTCGGCTGGTGGCCGAGGGGCGGCCTGCCCCTCGGGTGGCCACGATCCTGTGCGATACCGGCTTTCGCTACCTCTCCACGCTGTACAATCGGGCGTGGCTGGAGTCGAAGGGGCTGCCGGTCTTCCCTTGGCTGGCGTAATAGGCTAACAGGATGGCGATGTTTCAAGCCTCGCGTCCCCCCATCGTCGAGCCAACCGCTCTGGAACGCGCCAGCGCGTTGCAGCATTCGTTCGAACCGTCGCCCCGCGAATTGCGCGCGCAGATGGTGCAGCGTTTGCAGGTCGGCCTGTTTGGTCTGGCGCTGATGCTGTTGTTGGTCGGGCTGGCCAATATCATCATGCAACACGCGCGGCAAAACGATGCCACCATGACCAGCGCCGTGCAAAGCACGAGCAGCGCCACGACCGCGGGGAACACCGATCCGCTGGCCGACATCGGCGTGGTGCCATCGCCCGATGCATCGGGCAAGCGAGGCAACGCGGCCCGCAATATCTCGAGCATCGCACACTGATTTTCCCGACTTGATCGCAAGTGGACCGGCTGTGCCCGGGCGGAGACGGGAAAACCCGCCACCGGCCGCTCGGCTGTTTTGCGTGCGATGACCGCGATCAATTGGCGGTGCGGGAAAAAGCGGCGGCGCTGTGCCCTGTGCCCGGGAAATTGCGGGACGCTTGCGCCGGCATCCTCCGAGTCTTTGTGGAAAACTGAGGTGTTCAGCCGTTTTCTAAGGGTAAATTCGTTAACAAAGGCAATTATATCTTTACTTTATCGGAATCCCCTATCTGCAAAAAACATATATAAAACAAATGCATAAAAGATACTTTCCATAAAGTGGCACATTTTCCCGCATAGTGGCTTCCCTGCCCGCGCAGGAAACGGTAGAGAATAATCATCGAAAAGAGTTTTCGCGGTGCCCGTCTGGGTGGCCGGTGGGTTTGTTCGCGCAAAACACCGGATGGCGAAGCTTTTTTCCGATGCGGGGCCATTTTTCGGGGGGACATGCGGGGGTGACTGGTTCTCCGGTCATTTATATCGGGCAGGGCTTTTCGCCGAAGGGCGACAAGGAGCGCTTTGTCTTGCCCGCCGATGTCCGCAAGATCGTGACCGAAGCCAGCGCCAATCAGAACGTCATGCTGGCCGCCAAGCACGAGGAATGGGATTGCCTGTTCGCTTGCGGCACATCGTACAGCCAGCAATTGGCCGAGGAAATCCGTGCTGAACACGCGCAGGCCATCGCCCATGGTCAGCCCTCGCAACGGTCGAAGCGGTCGTTGTTGTTCGGTTCGTTGATGCAGGTGAATTTTGACAATTCGGGCCGTTTCGTCCTGCCCGCCCATTTGAAACAGCAGGCCCGCATTACCGACGCTTTATATATCCACGGCACGCTGGATTTCTTCACGCTGTGGTCGCCCGAAGTGTTGATGGAGCAGCAGGGGCCGGAATGGATCGGACCGCAGGCGTCCTGTGCCAGCTTTCTGGCCGCGGCCAATAGCCGGGGGCGCAAATGACCAGCGCGGTTGATCTCGTGCCCGCCGATGCCCCGCACATTCCCGTGCTGCTCGATGAAGTGGTGCGCGCCTTGGCGCCGCGTCCCGGTGCGGTGATTGTTGATGCGACCTTTGGCGCGGGTGGGTATACGCGGGCGTTGTTGGCCGCCGGCGCCACGGTCCATGCGTTTGACCGCGATCCCGACGCGATCGCCGCGGGTCAGCAATGGGCCGAGGCGCAAGAAAATCCGCCGCGCCTGATCCTGCATGCTCGCCGCTTTTCCGAAATGGCGGAATCGCTGGCGGAGGCCGGCGTGACGCAGGTCGATGGCGTGGTGGCCGATATCGGCGTCAGCTCGATGCAACTCGACCAGCGCGCGCGCGGGTTCAGCTTTGGCAGCGATGGCCCGCTCGACATGCGGATGTCGCAGGATGGCCTGTCCGCCGCCGATTTCTGCAACGAGGCGGACGAGGCGGCGATTGCCGACGTCATCTACACCTATGGCGAGGAGCGGCAATCGCGCCGCATCGCCCGCGCGATTGTCGCGGCGCGCCCGCTGGAAACCACCGGGCAACTGGCGCATGTGATCCGCCGGGCGCTGGGGTACAAGGCCGGGATGCCGAAGGATCCGGCCACC
>CAIOKP010000334.1 GCA_903858875.1 uncultured Sphingomonadales bacterium | reverse complement strand
TTTGCGAGGAACGTGTCGTCCTGCGGATTGATGCCCAGCGCCTTGTCGACGGGCAACCACATCGCCGCCGCCGCCGCCGCCCATCGATCGATTTCGTTCTGGTCTATGCCCAGTCGCGAGGCCAAAGCGGCAAATCCGGCGCCATCACGCTCCCGGAGACGCGCGGCGGTCTGGACCGCGAACTCGAGATGCAGGCGGGCGGCCGCATTTGTGTAAAAGTCATTGTCGATCAGCGCGGTATATTCATCAGGCCCGGTCACGCCATAGATGCAAAAGGCATGATCACGCATCGGATTGAACCGGCCGATGTCGAGCCAAATTCGTGCCGTTTCAAAAAGCATTTCGGCCGCATCGTTCAGGCAGGCATCGTCACCGGTCACATCGACGTACAGTTTGAGCGCGTAGGCGATATCGGCATTGATGTGATATTGCGCAGCGCCGGTCGGATAATGCGACGAACATTCGCGCCCGCTGATCGTGCGCCACGGGTACAGCGCACCGATGCGATGGCCCAGTTGGCGCGCGTTATTTCGAGCCTTGTCGAGCGCGGCAATCCGATACTCAATCATTGCGCGCGCCCGGTCAGGCGCGGTGAAGGCGAGCACGGGCAGCATGAAAGCTTCGGCGTCCCAGAAGCAGTGGCCTTCATACCCGTCGCCGGTCAGGCCCTTGGCGGCGGTGCCGTGCTGTCCATTGCGCGAGGCCGATTGGAAGAGCTGGAACAGGTTGAACCGCAGGGCCTGTGTCAGGCGGGCATCGCCGCCGATCGTGCAATCGGCGCGTGCCCAGAATTGCGTGACTATCTTGTGCTGTTGTAGCGCCAGTGTGTCGAAATCGGGCAGGGTGGGCGGCGCTGACGCGGTGGTGTCATGGCGCACCAAACCAATGTCCACGACCCGGTCATAGCCGAGCAAACCGCCGGGGACCAACGTGCCGGTCACCGCGCCGCCAGCGATATCGGCCTGCCAAGTGCCTGCTATCGGCGCGATATGGCCGTGATATTCGACCATTAAGCCGGCGCTGACGAAACGGTCGGCACCAGATGGGCCGGGCGCGGCGGGCGTCCATTCGGGCGTCAGCCGGGCCGAGATACGGGGGTCAATGGCAGCTGTGGCGCTCGTCGCGCCGCCCAGCCCATAGGACGGGACGAGGGCGACCTCGGCGGAAAAATTGAGTGTGGTGAAGGATATACGTGATGCCACGACCGCGCCGCTGTCCAGCGGGACGAGCCGCAAGGCGGTGATCTCGAATTCCCGCCCATCGCCCAGGCGCCAATGGGTAACCCGGTGGAGCAGGCCGGTATCAAGGTCCAACCAGCGTGAAAAATGCAAGATCTCGGCATCGTTCAGGTCGATTTCCCGACCATTGACGAGGATGCGCATCAAGACAGGGCTGGGGCAGAGCACCCGCGTGTCGGTGGCATCGGCATAGCCGGGAAAGGCTTCGTGGTAGGTGATCGGGCGCGTGACATAGGCGGCGGGCAGAACAACGTCGGGCTGGGTTGCCAGCTCGTCGAGAGAGCCTTTGATGCCGATGAGACCATTGGCCATGGCGAAAATCGCCGCATGATGGTCGGCGCTTGGGTCATCGCCTGCTGGCTGATGAACAGGCTGGGCCGGTGTCACGGTGCGCACAGAAAATCCCCTCATTGGCCGGCCGTCACATCGGGCGCCGACTCCTTATGAAAGGACGATAAGGGATTAATGATATCGATGTCAAGTTATCGATATCATTTCATGACATCAGAGGCCGCCGACCGCTTTGGGGCTGGGTGTGATCAGGTGCTGCGGGGTTGGAGTTTGACGGGCATAGTCTCGGAAACCGGTTTGCCGCCCGAGGACAATTCGAGAATTTTCTGGGCCAACAGCGTGCCGCCCCGGTCCCAGTCCTGCCGTATCGACGTTATCGCGGGGGCGAACAGCGCCGCGCCGGGCGCATCGTCAAAGCCGATGACCGATACATCCCGCGGCACATTGCGCCCCGCCTGGTTCAGCGCTTCGATCACGCCCATCGCGATGGCATCGCTTGCCGCAAAAACGGCGTCGAGCGGGCCGATGTGATCTGCCAAAAGGCGGCACATCGCCGAATAACCGCCTTCTTTGGTGAACGGACTTGCCACTTGTGCGACCAGCGTGCAGCCTCGAGCCTCGATCCGCGTGCGAAAGCCGAGGAACCGGTCGGCAATCTCCAGGTGGGTGGGGTCCCCGACGAAGACAAAGTGCGTACCGCCCTGCGACAGCAAATGATCCGCCGCGATCTGGCCCCCCAGCACATTGTCGGAGCCGACAGTGATATGGTCGTCATTGCCATCCACCGATCCCCAGATGACATAAGGCAGCCCGGTCCTTTGGACAATTTCCACCGCGTCCTCGTGTACGCCCTGGCCCAGCAGGATCACCCCGTCGGCGGCCGGCGGTGAGGCCACGAACAGCGGTAGCGTCGTCAGCACCATGTTGAAGGCCTTGCTGGCCAATTCCTGCATGATGCCGCCCAGGAGCGAGAGCGGGTAGGGTTCGCTCATCGAGCGGTCGTGCGAGGGGGGCATCTCGATCACCACCGCGATGGTCCGCGTGCGTTGCTGGCGCAGGTTGCGGGCGGCGACATTGATCCGATAGCCATGCATCTCGGCCAGCTTGCGAATGCGCTCGCGGGTCGCCTCCTTGACCAAGGGGTGGCCCGACAAGGCGCGTGACACGGTGATTTTTGACACCCCCGCTTCGCGGGCAATGTCCTCCATGGTGATGCGAGAGATGTCGGGCGAGGGCGCGGGGGATCGGCTCATCGTCTCCTTTTATTGCATTTTTTCGCAGATACCAGCAGTCTGGGCATTAATAGCTTGGCCATGTCGGGTAGCGATACGATCGCCGGGTGCGAAACGACGGTGTCAGGCGACAAGCAGGCTGGCGCTGAGCGTGAAGGCGACGACGCCGATGGGGGGCAGTCGCCAGCGCTCCAACAGGAAAAAGGCCAAGACGACGATGGCGATATCTGCGGTGCTGGCCACCGCGCTGGTCCAGACCGGGGTGTACAGCGCCGCGAGCAGCAGCCCGACGACGGCCGCGTTCACCCCCCGCAGCGCCGCGCG
>CAIOKP010000333.1 GCA_903858875.1 uncultured Sphingomonadales bacterium | reverse complement strand
TCTATTTCGACCATTCGGGCCTCTATGCCTTTGGCCGGCAAGCCGAGGCGATCAAGTGGAATTGCGGGCAACTGGCCGTCGCGCTGCGGCTGATCGTGGCCGATACCGCGCCGTTGATCGCCGCGCTGGAACGGTTCGACGGGCTGTATCAGGCCGCATTGGCGCGGCGGGTATTGTGGCGGCTGGGCGTGCGGCCAAAGGGCAACGAAGACGACGCACTGTTGCTGGCGGCGGCGGGGGTGCAGATGCGCGAGACCGGGCAATCGCCCGACACGTTCTTTCACGCCCATCGCGGCGGGCGTGGCGACGCCGGTGGCAGTTTTGGCGACCGACTTGCGGCCTATGCCCCGGTAGAGGGCGCAACCGATCACCCGGCGTGGGCAGTGGCAGCGCCCTCAAACCACATCGATACGGTCGAGCACATCTGGTCCGCCATCGATGCCGATGATGATTGGGCGCCGCTGCATGCGCATATCGCCGCGATTCGCGCGCTGGGCGACGCGTTGGGCGCGGCGCCACCCCCCGCCGGGCAGATCGCCCCCGCTTTTGCCACCAAAGTGTGAATTTCGCGAAATATACCGCAAGTTTCGGGATGCGCTGACCGCCCGGCTAGGCCATGGAGCGGCGCGAAAGGATTTCCTCCATGTCTTCCCCCGACACCAGTACACCCCCTCCCAGTCAGAACGGCATGCCCTATGCCATTGCCGCCTATCTGGTGTGGGGTCTGCTGCCGCTCTATCTGCGGCTGGTGCACGATGTGCCGCCGGCAGAGTTTGTCGGGTGGCGGACGTTGTTCACGCTGCCGGTCTGCGCCCTCATCATCATCGCGATGCGACAAGGGCCAGCGCTTGCCACCGCGCTGACAAACCCGCGCGTGCTGGGGACGCTGGCGCTGACGTCAGTGTTGATCGGGGCGAATTGGTTGACCTATGTGCTGGCGATCCAGGCCGGGCACCTCTTTGCGGCAAGCCTTGGCTATTACATCAACCCGCTGGTCAATGTGTTGCTTGGCACCGTATTTCTGGGTGAGCGGCTCAGCCGGGCGCAATGGGTCGCGGTCGGGCTGGCGGGCGTTGGCGTCGCCATTCTGGCGGCGGGCGCCGGGCAAACCTTGGGGATCAGCGTCGCGCTGGCTGGCACTTTCGCCGCCTATGGCCTGTTGCGGAAATTGGTCGCCGTCGCGCCATTGCCCGGCCTCAGCATCGAGGCGGGGCTGCTCGCCATCCCGGCGATCGGGCTGGTCACATGGGGCCACGGTCCCGCGGGCATCGCCATCGGCCATGACACCGGGCACAGCCTGCTGATCGCCGCCTCGGGCGTGGTCACCGCGGTGCCGCTATTGCTGTTTGCCCACGCCGCGCGCCGGATGAACTATTCGACACTCGGCTTCGTCCAGTTCCTGGCGCCGACCATCGTGTTCCTGCTGGGCCTGTTTCTGTTCCACGAACCGCTCCACCCGGTGCAATTGGCCTGCTTCGTCCTGATCTGGACGGCGCTGGGGGTGTTTTGCTGGGATCTGTGGCGGCGGGGGCGCAAGGGTTAGGGGTAAGGCGTAGGGATGCCATCGCCCCTAAGTCTACCCCCCTTCCCAAAAAGAAGGCGACCAGGATCTCTCCCAGCCGCCCTCTTTTTTCTGTATCGGGAAACGCGCGCTTAAGCCGCCGCTTCCTCCTTGGCCTTTAGCACGCGGATGGGTTCCTTGCGGCCTTCGACCACGTCCTGATCGACCACCACTTCGGCGATGTCGGTTTCGGTCGGCAGGTCGAACATCGTGTCAAGCAACAGCCCTTCGACGATCGAGCGCAGGCCGCGCGCACCGGTCTTGCGTTCGATGGCCCGCTTGGCGATGGCTTCGAGCGCATCGTCGGTGAAGGTCAGCGCGACGTCTTCGAGGTCGAACAGCTTGGCATATTGCTTGATCAGCGCGTTCTTCGGCTCGCGCAGGATCTTGACCAGCGCGGGGATATCGAGATCCTCGAGCGTGGCGATCACCGGCAGACGGCCAACGAATTCGGGGATCAGGCCAAACTTCAACAGATCTTCCGGCTCGGCCTTTTGCAGCAATTCGCCGACCTTGCGCTTGTCGGGATCGGCGACGTGGGCGCCAAACCCGATCGACCGCTTTTGCAACCGGTCCGCGATGATCTTTTCAAGGCCCGCAAACGCGCCGCCACAGATGAACAGGATGTTCGTCGTGTCGACCTGCAGGAATTCCTGCTGCGGATGCTTGCGCCCGCCCTGCGGCGGCACGCTGGCGGTGGTGCCCTCCATCAGCTTGAGCAGCGCCTGCTGCACGCCTTCGCCCGACACGTCGCGGGTGATCGAGGGGTTTTCCGCTTTGCGGCTGATCTTGTCGATTTCGTCGATATAGACGATGCCGTGCTGCGCCTTTTCGACATTATAGTCGGATGCCTGCAACAGCTTGAGGATGATGTTTTCGACATCCTCGCCCACATAACCGGCCTCGGTCAGCGTGGTGGCGTCGGCCATCGTGAACGGCACATCGAACGTCTTGGCCAGCGTTTGCGCTAGCAAGGTCTTGCCCGAACCGGTCGGCCCGACCAGCAGGATGTTCGACTTCGACAGCTCAACTTCGCCGCCCTTGCCGCTGTGCTTCAACCGCTTGTAATGGTTGTGCACCGCCACCGACAGCACGCGCTTGGCGCGGTCCTGCCCGATCACGTAATCGTTCAGCGTGGTGAAGATATCGCGGGGGCTGGGAACGCCGCCATCCTTCTTGCCGGCGATGCCGCTCTTGGTTTCCTCGCGGATGATGTCGTTGCACAGCTCGACGCATTCATCACAGATGAACACGGTCGGGCCAGCGATCAGCTTGCGCACCTCATGCTGCGATTTGCCGCAAAAGCTGCAATACAGGGTGCTTTTCGCGTCGGATCCGCTCAGTTTCGTCATGCTATTTCCCAACTGGCCCAAGGGTGGCCACCGCGGCAACCTAGCCCCTTGGGCGCCATTTTCAATCCTTGCCGCCTATCCCCGACCCGCTTGATCGGGGGTAAGACGACAGGGCACCTTATTCCTTGCCCGCGCCTTCCGCAGCTTTGTCGGCGTCAGGACGGGTCGCAAACACCTTGTCGATCAACCCAAATTTGAGCGCCTCTTCGGCCTCAAGGAAGGTATCGCGATCCATTGCCGCTTCAATTTCGGCCAACGGACGGCCGGTAAACTTAACATACAAATCGTTCATGCGTGCCCGAATGCGCAGAATTTCGCGGGCCTGGATCTCGATATCCGATGCCATGCCCTGCGCGCCGCCCGACGGCTGGTGGATCATGATTCGCGCCGAAGGCAGCGCCACACGCATCCCCGGCTCACCCGCGGCCAGCAGGAACGAGCCCATCGAGCACGCCTGGCCGATGCACACCGTCGACACCTTGGGACGGATATACTGCATCGTGTCGTAAATCGCGAGACCCGCGGTCACCACGCCACCGGGCGAATTGATGTACATCGAAATATCCTTCGACGGATTTTCCGACTCGAGAAACAGCAATTGCGCAACGATCGTGCTGGCCATGTGGTCTTCGACCTGGCCGGTGATAAAAATGATCCGTTCGCGCAACAGGCGCGAATAGATGTCAAAACTACGCTCACCGCGGGCGGATTGCTCCACCACCACCGGGATCAAATTGCCGGTCACCGGGTCGACATTGAATTTGCCCTGCGCCCCATAAGCGCTGGAACCGGCGTGTCCGAACAGATCGATCATGAATATTCCTCTTGGCTTGGCCAGCCTATGTCGCGTGCCTTTCGGCGATGTTCAAGGGTGTTAACCTCAGAAACCCTGCAAATCCGTTCACACCGCCGCCGCGTACCACACCGGGACGCATAGGGGGGCGGTAATGAACGCCTTACCGGTTGCCCCCATGTGGCGACGATTTGCCGTAGATCAAGTTTGACGGGCGGCAGAAACATTATATGTATTACTTACAAAATAAAGAGTCTGAGCGTTCGGCACCGGCCTTTCGGGCGTGCACAGGGTCGGTGCCGAACGCTCAGACCAAAACGGAAGAGGACGCTATCCATGGCCCATTATCCCGATACTCGTGCTTTCTCCGGCATTCTGCGCCCCGTGCG
>CAIOKP010000332.1 GCA_903858875.1 uncultured Sphingomonadales bacterium | reverse complement strand
GGCGATGATGCAGGATGGCAAGGCGCTGCAGGCGGGCACGTCGCATTACCTCGGCACCGGTTTTGCCGAGGCCGCGGGCATTCGTTATCAGGACAAGGAAGGCCAGCAGGCGCTCGCCCATACCACCAGTTGGGGGGTGTCGACCCGGATGATCGGCGGCGTGATCATGACGCATGGCGATGACGATGGCCTGCGCGTGCCGCCGGCGATTGCGCCGCATCAGATCATCATCCTGCCGATGTTGCGCGATGATGAGGGCGATGAGGCGTTGCTGGCCTATTGCGCTGACCTTCGCAAAGCGCTGGCCGCGCAGACCGCGTTGGGCGAGCCGATCCGCGTGATGCTCGACAAACGGCCGGGCAAGGCGACGCAAAAGCGTTGGGCCTGGGTCAAAAAGGGCGCACCGATGATCTTGGAAATCGGCGGGCGCGATGCGGCCAATGGGCAGGTTTCGGCGCTGCGCCGCGACCGGCTGTGGCGCGAAGATGCAAAGGTCAACTTTGCCGCGATGGCCAAGGAGGATTTCGTCGGCGTCGCCGCTGCTGAATTGGCCGATATTCAGGCCAGCCTCCACGCCGAGGCCAGCGCCAAGCGCGACGCCAATCTGGTTCGCGGCATCACGACGCTCGACGCGCTGGCCACCTATTTTGCCGAGGATAAAAAGTATCCCGGCTGGGTCGAATTAAATTGGTCGCGCCCGACCGGCGATGCGCTGGACGCGGTGGTGGAGCAGTTGAAGGCGCTGAAACTGACCATTCGCAACACGCCGATGGATGCTTTGCCGGCGGAGGGCATTTGTCCGTTCACGGGCGCGCCAGCGGTCGAGCGGATCTACGTCGCGCGGGCGTATTAAAAGCGTACTTGCGTCGGGGCGGCGTCCGGTTAACACTGGGCGCATGACCTGCCATTCCCGCTTTTTGTTCGCTGCGGCGCTGATCGCCGCGCCCGCCTTGGCCCAAACCACGCCGCCGGTATCGCCGCAACGCTTGCGCGTCGATGTCGAGCGGTTGGTGGGGTTTGGTACCCGCCACACGCTGTCGGTGCAGGATGATCCGGTGCGCGGGATCGGCGCGGCGCGCGACTGGGCCGCGCAGCAATTTCGCAGCATGGCGGCCCAATGCGGCGGGTGCCTGACCATCGAAACCCCCGAACGCATGGTGAGTGGTAGCCGTATCCCGTCACCCGTGCGCCTTGTCGATGTCATCGCCATCCAGCCAGGCACCGAACGCCCGAACGAAGTGGTGATCATCCAGGGCCATATCGACAGCCGCGTCTCCGACGTGATGAACGCCGCCGCCGATGCGCCGGGTGCCAATGACGATGGGTCGGGCACCGCGCTGGTGCTGGAGGCGGCGCGTGTGTTGTCGCATCGGAAATTTCCCACCACCATTGTCTATGCCATCGTGTCGGGCGAGGAGCAGGGATTGTTTGGCGGCAAATTGCTGGCCGATACGGCGGCGGCGCGGGGCTGGCATATCAAGGCGGTGTTGAACAATGACATCGTCGGCAACACGCACGGCTCGGATGGCTTTACCGATGCGGCCCATGTCCGCGTGTTTTCCGAAGGGCCGCGGGGCGACGCCAACGACAAATTGCGCGCCGCACAAAGGCGCGATGGTGGCGAGAACGACAGTCCCAGCCGAAATCTGTCGCGCTATATTGCCGAACTGGCAGCGGGTGACAAGGGCGGGCTGGCCGTGCGGCAAGTGTGGCGCGCGGACCGCATCGGGCGTGGTGGTGATCATCTGCCGTTTGAGGAAATGGGCTATCCGGCGGTGCGCTTTACCGTCGCTGTGGAAAATTACGATCATCAGCATCAGGACCTGCGGACCGAGGGCGCGACCCATTATGGCGACACGATAGATCAGATGGATTTCACCTATCTCGCCAAGGTCACCCGGCTGAATATCCGTGCGGCGGCGGCGATCGCTGCGGCGCCGATGCCGCCGACAGTGCTGCAAAAGGCCGCGGTGACTACGGACACGACGCTGTCGTGGGCGGCGGTGCCGGGCGCGGTGGGCTATACGGTGTGGCGCCGCCGCACCGATGCCAGCGCATGGGAGGCGGCGCCCGTCGCGCGCACCACGGCGCCGGGCATGACGATCAAGGGGTTGCGCGGCGATGACTGGTATCTAGGCGTGTCGGCGCGCGCCGCTGATGGGGCGCAAAGTCCGATTGCCAGCGCTGTGCCCGGCGGCGGTTATGAGCGTCCTACCGCCCAATAAACGCTGCTGACTTGTGTTTACGCCGCTTTGGGGCCAAGGCGCGTATCATGCCTTCTAGCGAAAAGACCCGCCGATCGACCCTCCGCCCAACGTTTGGGCGCCCGCCACGGGTCGAGCCGGGACTGCCCACCAGCAAACAGGTGCTGGATTTCATCGCCACATCCGCCGACGAAGTTGGCAAGCGCGAGATTGCGCGTCATTTCGGGCTGAAGGGCAATGAAAAGATTGCGCTCAAAACGCTGTTGAAAGACATGGCGGACGAGGGACTGATCGACGGCAAGCGGACCGCCTATCACCGCATGGGCGGCGTGCCGCGTGTGACCGTGCTGCGCGTGATCGAGATCGAGGATGGCGAACCCATCGCGATCCCCGCCACGTGGGAGCCCGACGACGCCAGCCCGACGCCGCGCCTGCGTGTGGTGGAAAGCCGTGCCGGTGTGCAGAAAAAGGGCCCGCAGATGCGCGGCGTCGGGGCGTTGAAGCCCGGCGACCGGGTGTTGGCGCATACCGAGGAAACCGCCACTGGCTGGATCGCCCACCCGATGAAAAAGCTGATCGCGGAAGCCGATGCGATCATGGGCGTGGTCGAGATCGACAACGCGGGCAAGGGCTGGCTATCGCCAGTCGATAAGCGTGAACGCCATTCCGCGCCCATTTCCGACCTTGGCGGCGCCGGGGAAGGCCAGTTGGTTCTGGCCGAACCCGCCGGGCGGTCGCCGCGTGCGGGGATGCGGGTGACGGCGGTATTGGGTGATCCGCTGGCGCCACGCGCGTTCAGCCTGATTGCCATTCACAAGTACGGCATCCCGCATGTGTTCACTGGCGAGACGCTGGACGAGGCGGAATTGTCGGCGAAACAGCCTCTGTCGCAGGAAAAGCGCGAGGATCTGACCCATCTGCCAATCGTCGCCATCGACCCCAGCGACGCGCGTGATCACGATGATGCGATCTGGGCCGAACCCGATGGCGAAGGCGGTTTTAAGGCGGTCATCGCGATTGCCGACGTGTCGTTCTACGTCCGCCCCGGCAGCGCCGTTGACCGCGAAGCCCGCAAACGCGGCAATTCGGTCTATTTCCCCGACCGCGTCGTGCCGATGTTGCCCGAAGTGCTGTCGACCGAAGTCTGCTCGCTGAAGGCGGGCGCGCCGCGTGCGGCAATGGCTTGCCACATCCATTTTGACGCACATGGCCACATGACGTCGTTCCGCTTTACCCGCGCCATCGTCCGCATCGCCGAAGTTATCGCCTATGAAGAGGCCCAGCGGCGGATCAACGAACAGGTGGCAGAGCCCTATCTGGTCAACCTGTGGGACGCGTGGAAAGTGCTGGCCCATGCGCGCGACAAGCGCGAGCCGCTCGATCTTGATTTGCCCGAACGCCGGGTGATGCTTGATGAACAGGGGCGGATTACCTCGATCGCGCTGCGCGAACGGCTGGATGCGCACCGGGTGGTCGAAGATTTCATGATCGCCGCCAATGTCGCCGCGGCAAAGGCGCTGGAGAGCAAACTGGCGCCGGTGGTCTATCGCATTCACGAGGCGCCGAGCCGCGAAAAGTTGATCGCGTTGAAGGACTACCTCGCGACGTTTGAGCGCAAATTGGCGCTGGGGCAGGTCATCACGCCATCGCTGTTCAACAAAATGCTGGCGAGCATCGACGACGTGGCCGAGCGGGCCTTGATCATGGAGGCCGTCCTTCGCAGCCAGACGCAGGCCTATTATGGGCCGCGCAATGCCGGGCATTTCGGCCTGTCACTGGGCAGCTATGCGCATTTCACCTCGCCGATCCGGCGCTATTCGGATTTGTTGATCCACCGCGCGCTGGTCGATGGCTTTGGGCTGGAACAGCCGGCGCCGGCGGGCGATTTGCCCGTAACTTCGGGCCTTGCAGCGCGCGACCGGTCGGATTTGGCACGCATTTGCGACGCCATTTCGGTCACCGAACGTCGCGCCATGTCGGCAGAACGCGAAACGACTGACCGCTATGTCGCGGCTTGGCTATCGACCCGCGTCGGTGAGGCGTTCGATTGCCGCGTGACGGGCGTGCAGCGGTTTGGCCTGTTTGCCACCATCCTTGGCCTTGGCGGCGATGGATTGGTGCCGGTGTCGATATTGGGCGACGAACGGTTCAACTATGACGAAAAATCACAGGCGCTGATCGGTGAACAGACCGGCACGCGCTTTGCGATGGGCGATTTGCTGCGACTGCGACTGGCTGAGGCCAATCCGCTGACCGGCGCGTTGAAGTTCGAGCCGGAGGAGGGCGACAATGGCCGGATCGAACGCCGGGGCGCGCCTGCACCGCAAAATGGGCAGAAAAAACGCGGCAATCATTTGGTCAGCAAACGCGGTCGCCCGGCAAATATCCGGCATAAGGGCAAGAAGCGGTAAGCGGGCGATCAGCTCAGGCGGTCGATTTCGGCCTCGCTCATGCCGCCCGGGATGATGAACAGCGGGCACGGCAGCCCGCCGAGCCCCGCGCCGGCAAAGTGAGCAACCAACGGGCCTGGACCGCCGTCGGTCGAGGCGCCCAGCACGAGCGCGGCGACTTCGCCATGTTGGCTCAGATATTCGCGCACGATCTTGACAGCATCGCCCGTCTCGACCGAGATCACCGGCATTTGACCAGCCTCGGACAATACACTGCCGGCCGCGGCTGTTGCCACCACTTCGGCGCGGTCGCGGGCTTCCTCCTCGATGGTCGCCTGAATGCCGCCAAAAGCCGAAAAAGGCTGACGCGGCACGAGCGCGAGAATATGCACCGCCCCTTGCGTCTTCGCCGCCCGGCGCGTGGCAAAGCGCAGGGCGACCCGCGATTCCTCGGTCTCATCCATGATTACCAGATAGACGCGCATCGGTTCCCCACCGGTTTTGGGCCACTTTGGGCCATTAGTTTTGCGCGCTAGCTATCATCCACATTCCTATTCTGCGCAAGCACCTTGCCGATTGCTGTCAATCTCGGCAGAAGCCAAAACGAATCCCATTACCTAAAAGGACGAGAAGCCCTCATGCCGATCGCGATCAAGATGCCCGCCTTGTCCCCCACCATGGAGCAGGGAAAACTGTCCCGCTGGCTGGTAAAGGTTGGCGACAAGGTGTCATCGGGCGATATCATGGCCGAGATCGAGACCGACAAGGCGACGATGGAGTTCGAGGCTGTCGACGAAGGCACTATCGTGTCCATCGAAGTGGCCGAAGGCACCGACGGCGTAAAGGTCGGCACGGTTATCGCCCAGCTTGCCGGTGAAGATGAAGACGCCAGCGCCCCCGTTGCCAAGGCCGCCGCGCCTGTCGCCGCTGCCGCCCCGGCGCCAGTAACCGCCGCTGCGGCGCCGGTTGCAGCGCCTGTGGCCAAGGCTGCTGGCGACCGCGTGATTGCCTCGCCGCTCGCCAAGCGGATCGCGGCGCAGACGGGCGTTGATCTGGCAGGTGTGACCGGCAGCGGTCCGAACGGCCGTATCGTCAAGGCCGATGTTGAAGGCGCAAAGCCCGGCGTTGCAGCGCCTGTCGCAGTGGCCGCCGCCGCGCCAGTTGCCGCACCCGCACCCGTGGTTGCCGGTCTGCCCGACTTTGGCATTCCGCACGAAGACGTCGCGCTGTCGGGGATGCGCAAGACCATCGCCCGCCGCCTGACCGAATCGAAGCAGCAGGTGCCGCATATCTATCTGACGGTGGATGTCCGCCTCGATGCGCTGCTCAAGCTGCGTGGCGAATTGAATGCTTCGCTGGCGTCGCGCAATGTGAAGGTGTCGGTCAACGACATGCTGATCAAGGCGCTGGGCGTCGCGCTGACGCAGGTGCCTGCTTGTAACGTCGCATTTGCTGGCGATACGTTGCGCCAATACACGCGCGCCGATGTGTCGGTCGCGGTGTCCATCCCCGGTGGCCTGATCACCCCGATCATCACCGATGCCGCTGGCAAGGGTCTGGCGAAAATCAGCTCCGACATGGGCGACCTCGCTGCCCGCGCCAAGGCAGGCAAGCTGGCCCCGACGGAATATGTTGGCGGCACGGCCAGCCTGTCAAACATGGGCATGATGGGCATCAAGCAGTTCGAAGCCGTAATCAACCCGCCGCAGGGCATGATCATGGCGATCGGCGCTGGCGAAAAGCGCCCCTGGGTGATGGCTGATGGCACGCTGGGCGTGGCCACCGCGATGTGCGCGACCGGCAGCTTTGACCACCGCGCGATTGATGGCGCGGATGGCGCACAACTCATGGCCGCCTTCCGCGAATTGGTGGAAAACCCGCTCGGCCTGTTGGCGTAACCATGGCCCCGCTCAGCCCGCGTCCGGCCAGCGAGCCGATCATCCGCGTGACCGCCATGCCCGCCGACGCCAATGTTTATGGCGATATTTTCGGCGGGTGGCTGTTGTGCCTGATGGATAATGGCGCGGGGTTGATGGCGGCACGCCATTCGCGTGGCCGTGCGGTGACCGTCGCCATGGATGCTGTGCAATTCCTCAAGCCGGTCAAGGTCGGCGACGAGGTGTCGGTCTATGGCGACGTTTCCAAGGTTGGCCGCACGTCGATGACCATCGTCATCGAGGCCTGGCGGCGCGACCGGTTCCAATTAGAAGCGCAAAAGGTGACCGAAGCGGTCTTTACCTTTGTCGCAGTTGATGATGCAGGGCGGCCCCGACCGGTGAGTTCGGCCGCTGGTGAGCAGGAGTAATCTCGTGGCTGAATCCTATGATCTGATCGTTCTCGGTTCTGGCCCTGGTGGCTATGTGGCGGCGATCCGCGCCGCGCAACTCGGCCTGAAAACGGCGATTGTCGAGCGCGAAAACCTTGGGGGCATCTGCCTCAATTGGGGCTGTATCCCGACCAAGGCGCTGCTCCGCTCGGCCGAAGTGTTCCATCAGATGAAACATGCCAAGGCCTATGGTCTGTCGGCAACCGGCGTTGCGGCGGATCTGGCGGCGGTGGTTGCCCGGTCACGCGGCGTCGCCAAGCAGCTTAATCAGGGCGTCACGCATCTGATGAAGAAGAACAAGATCACCGTCCACATGGGCGTTGGCAAATTGCTGGCCCCCGGCAAGCTGGAAGTGACCGGCGATAAGGGCGTTGAGACGCTGACCGCCAAGCATATTCTGATCGCCACCGGCGCGCGCGCCCGCGATCTGCCATTTGCCAAGGCCGATGGCGAGCGGATCTGGACCTATCGCCATGCGATGACGCCCAAGGAATTGCCGACCAAGCTGCTGGTTATCGGATCGGGCGCGATCGGCATTGAATTCGCCAGCTTCTATAATGACATGGGATCGCAAGTCACCGTGGTCGAGATGATGGACCGCGTAGTGCCGGTCGAGGATGCCGATGTGTCGGCCTTCCTCGAAAAATCGCTGACCAAGCAGGGCATGACCATCCTGACCGGGGCGGGGGTCGAATCGATCGCCACCAGCGCGACTGGCGTAAAGGCCAAGATCAAGGGCAAGGACGGCAAGGTGGTCGAGGGCGATTTCAGCCACGTCATCGTCGCCGTCGGCATCGCGCCCAATACCGAAAACATCGGCCTCGAAACGCTGGGCATCAAGGCGGAGCGCGGCATTATCGCCATCGACGCCATGGGCCGTACCAACGTAGCCGGCGTCTGGGCGATTGGCGATGTGACGCCGGGGCCTTGGCTGGCGCACAAGGCCAGCCATGAGGGCGTGACAGCCGCCGAAGCGATCGCGCAGGCGCTGGGCAACAAGGACGTGCATCCGCATGGTCTAGACCGTAGCAACATCCCCGGTTGCACCTATTGCCACCCCCAGATCGCCAGCGTCGGCATGACCGAGGCCAAGGCCAAGGAAGCCGGTTACACGTTGAAGGTCGGCACGTTCCCGTTCATCGGCAATGGCAAGGCCATCGCGCTGGGTGAGGCCGAAGGGTTCATCAAGACGGTGTTTGACGCCAAGACGGGCGAATTGCTGGGTGCGCACATGATCGGGGCCGAAGTGACCGAGTTGATTCAGGGCTATGTCGTCGGCAAAACGCTCGAAACCACCGAAGCGGAATTGATGCAGACGGTGTTTGCGCATCCGACCCTGTCCGAAATGATGCATGAGGCGACACTGGCCGCCTATGGTCGCGCGATCCACATCTGATCCCAAAAGGGGCGCCGGGGGAAATATCCGGCGCCCCTTACCGTTGCGTTAAGCAAGGTTGAGGGCGCTCACATTAACCATTTAGCGGTCTATTAACCAAGACCTGCTAGGTAGTCTCTCATAGGAGAGCTACTATGTTCCAGCTGTTCGACACGATCGGTACCTTTATTCGCAGCGCCTTTGCGGTGGGTTTTGCCGCGTTCTGGGGCTGGTCCTCGATGCTGTTGAACGGCCATCGTATGAGCGATATGCAGATTTTCAGCATCGCGGGCATGATTTTGATGGTCGGCCTTGCCGGGGCCGCGATCTTTGCCGGGTTTTATGCGCTGATCTGTTTCATCCGCGAGGATGTGAAGGGTAAACCTGCCTCCGTCACGCCCGAGGCCGCCGTTGTCGAACCCAGTTTCGATCCCGATGCGATCATTGCGCGCCATCTGGCGATACGGGCGACCATGCCTGCTCGGCGCACGCATTTGCCAGCGGTACATCGTCCGCTGGCCGCCGGGTCCGGCTTTGGCCGCAAACTTGCCTGACGTCGGCTGTACCGGCGAGGCAGGTGCAGGAGGAAAATATCCTTTGGCATCCTCCATAACCGAAACCCGCCCGACGTCCGGCATCAGCCTGCGCCTATTAGCCGTTGCGCTATTGGGCGCGCTCGCCGTGATGCAGGGCCTGCTCTGGGCGTTTCTCGGGCTGCCGCTATGGTGGATAGCGGCCGGCGGGTTGGGTTTTGGTTTTGCGCTATGGGGCGTGTGGCAGGCGCCGGGCGCGCGCGATACGGTGCCGTGGCCGGCGCTGGTCGTGGGCTGGGCGGTTGCGCTGGTGGTGCTGCTGCTGGGTGGCGAGGGGCGTCTGTTCTTTGCGCCGACCGATTGGCAAGTTCGCTATGCCGTCCTGCGTGATCTGACCGAACACCCTTGGCCCTTTATCCTGGCGCATCCGCAAGGCCCGCTGATCCTGCGTGCGCCGTTGGGGATGTATCTTCCTCCGGCCGCGATGGGCAAGCTGGGCGGCGGGTTTCATGCGGCGGAAATGGCGCTGTTAGTGCAAAATACGCTGCTGTTGGGTGCGATACTTGCGATGGGGGCAGGGCTGTTTGTCACAACCCGTCAACGCTGGATCGGGCTGGGCGCGTTCTGGGCCTTTTCGGGCATGGACGTCATCGGCCAAATCATCGCGCACAAGCCTCTGGCGCTCCACCTCGAGGCATGGGCCGGGATGCAATTTTCCAGCCATGTGGTGCAGATCCTGTGGGCGCCGCAACATGCGATGGCGGGCTGGATTTTTGCGGTGTTCTATCTGTTGTGGCGGATGGATCGGATGCCGCATCTTGTGCTGTTTGCAGTGCTGCCCTTGTTGGCGCTCTATTCACCGTTGGCGTTGATTGGCTGCGTGCCGTTTGCCGCCCATGCGTTTTGGGTGGCGGTGGCCGGGCGGACTTTGCAGGTGACAGATGTGCTGTGGCCGACGCTGCTCGGGTTGCTGTGCCTGCCATCGCTGCTCTATCTGGCGATCAACAGCGGCGATGTTGGTGGCGGCGCTGTTCACACCTATTTTCTCAGCGGCTATCCGCTGTTTATCCTGATCGAAATCGGCGGCTATCTGATGGCGCTCTGGGCGCTGCGCAAGGATCAGCCGTTTGGGATCGTTGCGACCGGGATCGTCGTGGTGGTGCTGTTGGCTGTGCCATTTGGCCAGATTGGTGATGGGGTGGATTTCGTGATGCGCGTTTCGATCCCGGCGCTGGCGATGATGGCGGTGATGATGGGCCGCATCCTTGGCGATGCCACGCCCACGTCAGCCCGGCGTGAGGCGCGACGTTGGGTGCTGATCGTGGGGGCCATCGGCCTCGTGACGCCGGCCAGCGAGGTGTGGCGCGGCTTGACCTGGCCTGTCTCGCCAGAGGTCACCTGCGGGTATCTGGGTGTCATTCCCAAGGGCTATTCAACCTACACCGTGCCGGTGGACCGGATGCCTGCGCTGTTACGTGCCGCTCGCCCCAATATCGTGCCCTTGGCACCGCAGCATCCGTGCTGGGCCGTGCCATGGCGCGATCCGTTGACCGGCCGGGCAACGCTCACCCATCCTTATTGAGCGTTCGCGCTGCGCACAAGATGGTCAAACACCGCGTCGTGGAGCGGCGTGATAAAAGCACAGCCAATTGCACCATTGTCCTGCCACGCAATATTGGCAGACAGAACCTGTAATCCCGGGATCCGGATACGGACGGGCTGAAACGGGTCGACTTCGCCAAAACGCGCAATCCGAAAACCGCCCGGCGACAGGTCATTCAATGACAGCCGGCGCCACGGTGCCATCCCCTGCCGCACATCGCAGACGAAGCGCAAAATGGCCCGCGGCGCGGCGCGGCGGGTGGCGCGCTGTTCCGATTCATCGGGCTGGGAATACCCGAATTGCCTCGGGTCTGGCTGGTCCGTCACTGATTATGCTCCGATTATCGGCGGGTGTAGGGAGCATCGATTAACGCAGCGTAAAGGTTTCCCCAGTGTTTTTGCGGGGAAAATCCCGCCTGGGGTACAGCGTCATACATTCACCCCACGACCAACCGGATCAACGGTGACGCCACCACATTGAGTACGCCTGTCAGCACCATTGTCATGCCCGATAGCGCGGCGACAGTCGGGTCCAGCCGTTGGGCATGGGCCGTGCCGGCGGCGTGCGCGCCAACACCAAACATCGCGCCACCGGCCAGCGTGCTGCCCGTTGGCATCCGCGCCAAGGCGACTTCGCCGATGACCGCGCCCATCACACCGGTGACGATCACGAACACCGAAGTCAGTTCGGGTACCCCTCCGATCGCGGCGGATAAATCCATGGCAAATGGTGTGCTGATCGAGCGTGGCAACAGGCTGAGCCGCAAAACGCCGTCGATGCCAACCATACTGGCCAACACCCAACTGGACCCTATCGCGGTGACGCTGCCTGCCACCATGCCGAGCGCCAGCACCCGCCAATGGCGCAGTGCCAACCTACGCTGATCGTAAATCGGAATAGCAAAGGCGACCGTCGCTGGCCCCAGCATCCATACCAGCCACCGCGTACCCGCAATATAGCGAGCGTAAGGCACACCAAAACCGACCAGCACCACCCCCACCAGCATCGGCGTGATTGCCAGCGGCATCAACCACCAATTCGGCCAGCGCCGATAGATTTTGCGCGACATCAGATAGCAGCCGAGCGTGACCGCTGACCACACCACCACGGCGCCCACCGCGTCAAAGCCCATGCCGATCCCCCCAGCGACAAGCGATATGTACGACCGACGCGGTTACCCCCATCACCAACGCCGTGCTGATCACGAGGACAAACATCAGCTTGATCCCAAGCGGCCCCAGAAATTCTGGATGATCGAGCACGGACAACACCGCTGGTACGAAAAACAGCAACATATCCGCCAACAGCCACCGCGCGCCTTTGCGCATCGACCTCGTAGTGATCCGGCGCGAGGCCAGCAGTGCGAGCAGCAGGCCGAGGCCGATAATGCTGCCCGGCAATCGCCATGCAAAGCCACGCACAACAGCGCCCCCTATCGCCCAGCACCCAAACAGGATCGCCAGTTGGAGAAAGGTAGATCGGCGAAGCAGAACAGCAAAGCGAGGCATATGAACGGGGCGGCTCTGAGCAAAAGGGAGCAGGATCGCTGCGACCTATACACCGCGCGGTGGATCGCGACAGGCACATTGCACCCATGGCCCCCAGATCATTCGTCGTAGGGTGGCCGGGCAAGGCGCACTTGGGCGCGAATTTTTGGCGGTGGGTGAGAGCCTGCGAGCGAACTCTCTCTGTTCCTAGCCGAATGCAGCATAGGTGGAAACTTGGGAGGTCAGAGGATCAAACCTCCTGGTGCATGACCGAGGCACAAGCAGCGGCCTTGATCGTTGGTTGACAGATTTCAAGTTTTATGGAACTTTGTCAACCAACGGAGAGCCCATGATACATGATCGGATTCGGCGCGCCAGGCTGTTGCGCGGCCTCACCTTGGACGCCCTAGCACAGCAACTTGGTGACATTTCTAAACAGGCTTTGAGTAAGTTCGAGAAGGGGCATAGCACCCCGAACTCCACTCGCCTGCTACAACTGGCTGACGCCTTGGACATTAGCCCGGAATATTTCTTCCGGCCCGATCCAGTGCCGCTCGCACCATTGGAATTCCGCAAACTGGCGAAAATGCCGAAATACCGCCAGGAGCAGGTCGAAGAACAGATTCGTGAATACCTTGAGCGCTACATCGCGTTGGAGAACTGCTTTGACCCTGCAGATATTGGCAACCCCGCAACCCCTTCCCAGGCAATCGCGGTGGCCGGTGTCGAGGAGGCAGAGCGGGCAGCGGGTCAATTGCGAGAGCAGTGGCAGATTGGCGGAGATGCCATCGCGAATCTGACCGAGCTTTTCGAAGAGCGCGGAATCAAAGTCGCATTACTAAGCGGCATCGAGGACTTCGACGGGGCATGCGCCGTCACTCAGGATAATGATCATGTGTTGATTGCTTTGAACGCCGATCGCCCTGGCGAGCGCATGCGTTTCACTGCTGCGCACGAGCTCGGGCATTGGATTATGAAACTGCCCGAAGGCATGTCGGAACGGGAAGCGGAGCAATGCTGCCATCGCTTCGCTGGCGCTTTCCTATATCCTGCAAACTGCGTCACCGGTGATTTTGGCAGCCATCAGCGCTCACATGTTCATCCTCAGGAACTCCTCATCGCCAAGCGACAATATGGCCTCTCAATGCAGGCAATAGTCCGTCGTTTGAAAGATCTGGG
This sequence comes from uncultured Sphingomonadales bacterium, assembly GCA_903858875.1. Classification (GTDB taxonomy): domain Bacteria; phylum Pseudomonadota; class Alphaproteobacteria; order Sphingomonadales; family Sphingomonadaceae; genus Novosphingobium. The sequence continues at coordinate 620 of CAIOKP010000332.1, read as the reverse complement.
ACTACTTAGCGACGGCGGCTACAAGTCTCTCAGCATCCAGTTCAGCCGGAAGGGTTGGCGTAAAGACGAACCAGAACCGCTTCCCTGCAAGCCTCCGCAGCGCTTTGAATCCTTGGTTTTCTGGGGTCTTGCAGAAGGAATTTTCAGCAAATCTCGTGCGGCTGAGCTATTGAAAAGGCCAATCAGTGCCCTGGATCCCGACAATGTGGGATCCGGGGCGCCAATACGAACGTCGTTTATATCAGCGATACAAACATATGGATCGACTTCAGGAACGCAGGCCTGCTCGATCAAATGTTTCAGCTGCCATTTTCCCTGTGCTGCACGGACTTCGTGCTTCGGGAGCTGCAAGACCTGCCGCAGGCTGATCTTGTTGCAAACGGCTTGATAGTTGAAACGATGGATGACTCTCGCATCGTCAAGCTATTCGTCTTGAGGGACGCGCACAACAACAGTTCATTGGCCGATGTTTCTTGCTACCTTCTGGCGACAGAGACCGGCCGGCCACTTCTCACCGGCGACGGCAAGCTCCGAAAGCAAGCGTCCAAGGATGGGTTGCAGGTGCACGGCGGGCTTTGGCTTCTTGACCAGATGGTCGAGCACGGCGTGCTGCAGCCTGT
>CAIOKP010000331.1 GCA_903858875.1 uncultured Sphingomonadales bacterium | reverse complement strand
GTCACCGAACGGACGCGCGAAATCGGCATCCGCATGGCGATCGGGGCGCAACGCTTGCAGGTGTTGTTGCAGTTTCTGGTCGAATCGGTGTTACTGTCGGTCACGGGCGGGGTGGCCGGGATCGTGGTGGGTGTTGCAGTGTCTTTGGTGATTTCGCGCGTCGCGGGGTGGCCAGTGCAGATTTCGCCGACCGCGATTTTGGGCGGCTTTGGCTTTTCGGCGGCGGTGGGAATTTTCTTTGGCTATTACCCGGCGCGCAAGGCGGCCAACCTGAACCCGATCGACGCGCTGCATTACGAATAAAGCCTAGTGGCTCATCCGCCAGCGCAGGCCGAGGCTGACGCCGCTGCCGTGGCGGGCGACGGCGTCGAGGTTGGAAAACGTGTCCTGGCGCGTGACGGTCATCCGGCCATACAGATGGCGCGACAGGCGGTATTGCACAAAGGCCGAGGCATCGATCTCATCATCATGCCGCACCGCGCCGATATCCGGGTTGATGGCATAATCGACATGGTCGAACCGGCGCCGCTGATAGCCGAGGTCCGCCCCGCCCGTGACCACCGGATTGCCCAGAATATCGCGCAGACGTAGCGACAGCGCCGCCGCTTGGCTCCAGGTATCATAGGGGCGATAGGCCGGATCGATATCCAGTTGCATGCCCGACAGCGAGGACCAGAAAATATACAATTGGTCGCTGGTCGCCCGTTGGCGGCTGAGGCCAAGGGCCGCGACGGCATAGGACCCGGCGTGGCCGATGGTCTGGGTCAACATCAAGGTCGCTTGGTGCGTGACGCTGTCGGGGCGGTCGATGGCGTAGGCGGTGCGGGCGAAATGATAGTCGGCTATCGCGGTCATGCCGGTCGTGACCGGGCCCGACACCGTGCCGCCGATGGTCCATGTGTCGAGTTGGCGCATGCCGCCCTCGCTGAACCGCGTTGCCCCCGCGCTGAGCGCGACGGTTGCGCCGCCGATCCGGTGGGAGACGGTCAGGCCTGCGTCATGCGTGTCATAGCGATAGCTGGCGCTCGTCGGATAATCGACGCGGTGGTAGGCATAGGACAGCCGTGTGCCGAACCTGTCGATCAGGCGTGGTTGCACATCGAAGCCAACATTGAGGTCTTGAAACGCGCCGGGGTTGCCGGCGGTTTGGGTCGCCGGGTCGATGATACTGACCGCATCCATGCCGATGCTTTCGTCGGCCTTGATGGTGATCGTGTCATCGCGCCCGGTGGGGATCAGCGTGGCGTTGCGCAGGCGGCCCGGCGCGGCGTCGGTGTCGCCCAGCGATTGCGCTTGGGCCGGGACGCCAATCGCCAGAAGCGCCATGCCGCAAAGCACCCGCCACGACGTATATCGTGGCGGGCAGGTCCTTGTGCGCGGCATCACGGGACGCTGCGGCATGGTAGGGCTTAGCCAAAGTCCCATTCGGCGTGGAATACGGAGCGCAGCGCCTTGGTCGGCAGCGCGGCGGCGGCGGTATCGACGGCTGTGTCGGCGGCGCGATAGGCGGCCAGCGCAGTCTTGTAGGCGGCGGTGCCCTTGGTCGTGGCGTTCAGCGCGGTGAGCGCGGCCGATTGCGCGTCGATGGCGGTGAAATAGGTGGTGATCTGCGTCGCGCTGACGCCCAGAATGGACAACAGGCCCGTCTGCTGCGCACGGACGGCGGCGGCATAGGCGGTTTGCGCGGCGGTATAGGCAGCGGTGCCCTTGGTCGCCTTGTCCAGCACGGCATCGGCGGCCTGCGTCGTCGCGGCGAGCGAGAGATAGGCGGCGATCTGGCTGGACGTTGC
>CAIOKP010000330.1 GCA_903858875.1 uncultured Sphingomonadales bacterium | reverse complement strand
TGGCCCGGACGCTGGCCCCGACGCTGGCCCCGACGCTGGCCGACTTTTCAGAAAGCAAAATGGCTCGAACAATTCCCTGAGCCAGCGGCGATGTGCACCACACAATTCTTGGTGCTTTCAAGCCAACGGCATTATATGCCTCAATCACACCTTGTTCGGCTTCAGGACGACTAGCTGGATCGGTTGATAGCCCAATGTTGGTCCAGTCCCGAACGTAGTCCGGGAACTTTGCAGTCTGCTCTTTGGTTAATGAATTGATCATAATTCAGTCGAGAACCTGGCGTTGCATCATTTTGAAGTAATCAAACTCCTGCACCCGCCCAATCTCCCAGATGCCCTTGTCCAGCTTAATGTGCTTGTGCTCCTCGTGCTTGAGGATAGTTGGTTTCGTTAATGTCAGCAGCATTTTGCCTCCGATCTCGATCAATTGCGCCTCATCATCCTCAATCACATGGGAATGACCGGATTCACCATGCGCGACCACCAATCGCTTGGTGGCGATTTGTTTTCGTTCTCCAGCGGGAAGTTTGGTCAACTTCTTGCCGACCACGTCACCCTGCTGGAATGTGTTGATTGCTAGTTTCATTTTGTGCCTTTCGTTTGTTGGTTCATTTGTTCAATTTTCCAAGGATTACCATCGCGTCGGCCATGGCCTTGCACCAGTCGTCGTAATACTTGTGCGGGGCGGGTATCGGAGCGCCGCACTGCGCGTCATGCAGCCTGCGCAGGGCGTCGGCGCACTGGTTAAGGTCGTTTTCAATGCCGCCAATTTTCTCGCGAATCGGTTTGTGTCCAGCCGTGGCTGGGAACTGCTCGCGCAGGTACGAAATGATTTCGTCTGTTCTGTTAATGTAACTCATTTTGGCACCTGATTCCACTGCATGGCCTTGTACACTGTTTTCCTTTGGCGAGTGTCTTGGACAAATTGGAATTCATTCCCGGCAAACTCATCCAAGAACGCGAGATACCAAGACAGGTTGAAAAGATCGGCGTCACAGCCCTTTAGGAAAGCCCCAACAACCTCGACCTTCACGCCTTCCCAAGTCGCCTTCGCGCTTAGCCGCTGGACCATGCGCTTGGCCAGGCCGGATTTCTTGGCCAACTCCGTGTTGGTCAAAAGCCTGACGCCATCCTCGGTGCGCTCGTAGGCGTGCCACCGGCAAATGCACGGCGGCACCTTGTCGAGATTGGCGACGAAGGCGGATTTTACTTTCACTTTGGGCATAATCAATTATCAGACTTGTGCTGGTCATCCGCAGTGTCCTTCTTGACCATCAACACGTCAATCAGGCTCGGGAGCACGCCGATCACCTGACCGCGCAGCTTGGCGATGGCGTCGGCAGGGATTTCCAAATCATCCACCTTCACCTTGCCGGTGCCGACGAGCATGGATTCGAGGAGCTTGTCCGGCGACACGAAGCACCAGCGCAGGTCGAAACACACCAACGCCGTCTCCCCCGCGTCCAACCGGCCCTGGCAGACCGCGCAGTATTGCAGTGGTTCCTTGGTCTTCAAACGCAACTTTTCCCCGCAGATCGGGCAGAGCTTGTCCCCCGGCTTGAGGTTCAACCGTTTCGCTGCCGCCTTGTTCTGCTGTTCGAGCCGATGCTGCAACAGGGAATCGCGCGACCGGGCGATCATTTCGAGGTCTTGAGGCGATGGCGAATCGAATCCGTCTTTATCGAGCATGTTGAACCTAGGTGGTGGTTTTGCCGTCGTGCGGAAACGTGATGTGCTTTGCAATCTGTTCGGCGAGTTCGAACCCATCTTTCTTGCAGGCGTAGTCGCAGTAGCCTGG
>CAIOKP010000329.1 GCA_903858875.1 uncultured Sphingomonadales bacterium | reverse complement strand
AAGGGCCGCTACGGCGTCGACGCGGGAGGTTGCCGACCGGCTCGCCCACCGGCCGGAGATAGGGCCGCAGCGGAGGTTGGTGACGGTGGATGTGTTGAGGTTCCCCCTGCCGCCCGGCGTTGAGGGGGATATTGCGGGGTTGCGCGATAGGGCCGGGTTGCAATCGGTGCTTGCCCGCCATGGCGTCATTGCCTCGATCGTACGGCAGGCATGGGATAGCGCGACGATCTCGCCCGATCAGGCAGGGCAAGTCGCGGGGTTGGCGCCCGGCCAGATGGCAATCCACCGCGAGGGGGATCGCGCGGTGGCCATCGCGGTGGTCGCGGAACAAGCTGCCCCGCTCGATCCGGTCAGCGCGGCGCGGGTTGCGCAAGGTCAATTGATCGCGGAGCACAAGGCCGAGGCCGTCGCTCGCCACATCGCCGCGCTGCACGCCGGGGCGACGATGAATGTGGGATTATAGGCCGCTTTGTTCGACAGGTGTGAACGCACCGCTTCGCTTGTTTGCAAGGGGGCGGCATAAGACGAAATTCACCCAGACCATCTAGCCTTCGCCGGGCAATGCGGATGGATATGTGAATGGCGATGGTTTTGCGGCAAATATTGGGCTGGGCGCGCTTGGGTGGCCTGCTTTGCCTGTTGGCGGTGCTGGGCCCGGCTTTGCCTGTCCTTTCGCAGACGGCCGAGCAAGTGCCGGTGCCCTCCGCGCTGGTGCAACTGCAATTGATCAGTGAAACGCCCAAGGAAACGCGTTTTCGTCTGACCTTTGCGCCGCGCCTCAACCATTTCGGCGCGGTGGGCAGCAGTAGCCAACAGGCGGCGCTTGGCTTTGCGCTGAGCAGCCGGGGGAACGCGGTGAAGGAGCCGGTGGGGCTGACCGGCTTTGTTCGCCAGATCAGTTTTGAGCAGATGGATACCGTGTTGATTGTGCATTTTGGCACCGCCGCCGCCGCGCAATTGACTGCCACCGCGCTCGATCAGGCGCATGTCGAAGTGGTGGTATCAAACGGGGTGGAACAGCCGCTATCTGCCGGCGCCCCACAGCCGCCGCCGGCCAGATCAGCAGCCAGCCTGCCACCCGGCGCGGATGGCTATGAAATGGTGATGCTGAATTATGCTGACGTCAGCGAGGTCGTCGGGCTGTTGACCGATGGGTCGACGGTCAAGGCCAATAACAGTTTTACCCCGCGTGAGCCTGGGTTTGGCTCGAACGGCCTGTCGGCCAACAATAGTTTCGCCCAGATGCCGGTCGCCAATTCCAGTGCCGACGATCAACCGATCGGCCAGTCGGTGGATGCCAGCATCGCCATCGACCGCCGGCTGAACGCAGTGTGGTTGAAAGGCACGCCCGAACGCATCGCGCGGATGAAGGCACAGATCGCGATGATCGACATTCCGGTCGACAGTGTAACGCTGGAAACGCAACTGGTTGAACTGACCGAAAGCGGGGTGCGCGCGGTCGGCATCGATTTCAACAATGCGAGCGGGCAATTGGGCCAGATTGCGGTGCAGACCGGCGCCTATATCCCGGTCGGCTTTGTCACCAACGGCGCCAACCGGTTGAGCAGCGCGAGCTTGCAGGCGGCAATCTATGCGCAGGTGCAAAAGGGCGAGGGGCGGATCGTGTCGCGCCCGCGTATCGCCGCGCAATCGGGCGGTACGGCCAAGATTATCACCGGTGATGCATTGCCGATCCTGACCTCGATAACGCTGTCGGGAGTGAATGGCGTGTCGCAACAGGTGCAATATGTGAATGTCGGCGTGACGCTGCAAATCGCGCCGCGCGTGACGCCTGATGGCTACGTCACCAGCCAGGTGTTTTGCGTGGTATCCAGCGTTTCGGGCTATTCGCAGGGCTATCCCACTATCAGCCAGCGCGAGGCGCAGACCACCGCTACCGTGCGCGATGGCGAGGTGTTCGTGATCGGCGGCTTGACGCAGGAATCGTCGATCACCACCGATAGCAAGGTGCCGGTATTGGGCGATGTACCCGTTTTGGGGGCGGCGTTTCGGACCAACAAAACGAACCGGTCCAAGACGGAATTATACATCATCATCACGCCCCATGTGGTGCGCCGTGCGCCGGAATTGGCCGTCGCAGCGCCACTGGGCAAGCCGGTCGATCATCCGCAGGACGTGGCCAGCGATGCGGTGACGGCGGCATCCTCTCCCCGTTGATAGGGGGATGTATCGGGAGCGGATGCATAGGCATTTGACCTAGGTTTGGCCGGTGCCTACCCCCCTCGCCATAGCGCAAGGGGAGGCCGTTTTGCCCGTGTCCGAGGTGGTGGAAGAAACGGCGGACATCTGCATCGTTGGGGCTGGCCCGGCGGGATTGACGCTGGCCGACCGGCTGGCGGGGCAGGGGCGGCGCATTCTGTTAATCGAGGCCGGCGGGGCCGAACAGACCGACGCGGCGCAGGCCTTTTATGCCGGCGAAGTGGCCGATCCGGCGGTGCATTGGCCGCTGGATTTCTATCGCGTGCGGGCACTGGGCGGGACGAGCCGGATCTGGGGCGGGCGGGTCATTCCGTATGACCCCATTGATTTTGAGCAGCGAGACTGGGTGCCGCATTCCGGCTGGCCGATCGGCGCGGCGGACCTTGCGCCCTATTATCCGGCGGCGTTGCGGGCGGCCGAGGGCGGAGCGTTCGATTATACCCCATCGGGGCCGATGGTGCCGGGGCTGGACGGCGATAGTTTGCACACCACGGTGGAGCGGTTCAGCCGCCCGACCGATTTCTGGGCCCGCTATGGCGACCGCCTGGCGCGCGGCGGCGTGCGGGTGATGTCGGGCGCGGCGGTGACCGCGGTGCGGCTGAATGCGGGTGGCGATCATGTTGACCATCTGGAGGTGCGTTGCGGCGATGGGCTGCGCCGGGTGCGCGCGGGGGCCTATGTTCTGGCGATGGGCGGGCTGGAGACGACGCGACTGTTGATGGTGTCCGACGATGTGTTGCCCGATGGGATCGGCAATGCGGGCGGCTGGCTGGGGCGCGGGTATATGTGCCATCTGGCGGCCACATTTGGTGAGGTCACATTGAGCGGCCCGCCGCGCAGCATTGGCTTTGATTACCAACGCGACGCCGAAGGCATCTATCTGCGCCGCCGTATCGCGCTGACCGAGGCGGCGCAGCGGGACCTGGGCGTGATGAACTTCACGGCGCGGCTGCATATCCCCGATGCCAATGATCCGGCGCACCATAATGCGGTCCTGTCGTTGATCTTCCTCGCGGCCTTTACGGTGAAATATGAATATAGCCGCAGCATGCGTGAGGGCGACCGGTCATGGCCGGTGATGGCGCGCCATGTGGGAAATATTCTGCGCGATCCGCTGGCGCTGTATCGATTTGCCACAGGCTGGGGCGTGCAGCGCTATTTGTCGAGCCGGCGGATACCGTCGATTGCGCTTTATGAGCGCAATGGGCGCTACCCGTTGGAATTTCATGCGGAACAGGCGCCCAATCCCGACAGTCGGCTAACGCTGAGCGCGGCGCGCGATGCCTATGGGATGCGGCGCTTGCGGGTGGATTGGCGGGTGACGCCGCTGGATTTCGCCACCATCCGCAAATCCTATCTATTGATCGGGCGAGAGTTGGAGCGGACGCGTACCGGGCGGCTGACCTTTGACGATGCCGGGTTGGAGGCGGCGGTGATGAAGGCAGGGGCCTATGGTGGTCACCACAGCGGCACGACGCGCATGGCCGCGTCGCCCGCCGATGGGGTGGTCGATGCCGATTGTCGGGTGTTCGGCACCGATAATCTGTATGTTGCCAGCGGATCGGTGTTGCCGACCAGCAGTCAGGCCAACCCGACTTTGACGACACTGGCGCTGGCGTTGCGGCTGGCAGACCATTTGGTGGCCGGGGCCCATGTTGCGCTGACGGCGGTGCGGCGGGTGTTGGTGACCGGGGCGGGTGGCTTTGTCGGACGCGCGGTGGTGCGCGAGTTGGCCAACGCGGGGGTGATCGTCCGTGCCGGGACGCGGGGTGGCGGCCCCGTGATGGGCGCGGCGGAGACCTGCGTTTGCGATGTGATGGACCCGGCCAGCGTGGCGGCGGCGATGCAGGGCGTGCAGGCGGTGGTGCATTGCGCGGTCGGCCCGCCGGACGATACGCGGGTGATTGTCGATGGCATGCGCCATGTGCTCGACGCGGCGAGGGCGAGGGGCATCCATGTGGTGCAGCTGAGTTCGGTCGCGGTCTATGGCAAGGCGGCGGGCGTGGTGGACGAAGCCGCGCCGACCGATGCGCCGCAGGGTGCCTATGGCGCGGCCAAATGTGCAGCGGAGCGATTGTGCGTGCAGGCCGCGCGCGATGGTGTGCCAGTGACGATCTTGCGCCCGACGTTGATCTGGGGCGAGGGCAGCGCGCAATGGACCGATTTGTATGTGGATCGGATGCGCAGTGGGGGCTGGCATAGTTTGGGCGCGCGCGGCGATGGTGTGGCCAATCTGGTGCATGTCGATGATCTGGCCGGATTTGTTGTGCATTTGTTGGCACGCCCGGTGCCGCGGGATTTGGCGGTTTACAATGTAAACGGCCCCGATGCGCCCAGTTGGAACCAGTATTTTGCGGCTTTGCAAAGCGGGTTGAGCTTGCCGGGGGTACTGCCCGAACGGCGGGCCTATCGTTTGGCCATTATCGGACGGCGAATCTTTCGCGCTGGGGACGCCGTGGTGGCGCGACTTGTCTGGCGGGTACCGCGCTCTTGGCAGGGATTGCGGCGTTTTGTCCAGAACATCCCCTCGCGCGATGAAAGCCAGCGGTTCTCAGGCCGGGTTCGGTACGATCCGGCGCGGATGCTGGCGACGGGCTTTGTGCCGCGCGTCGATCTGGCCAGCGGGGTGGCGCGATTGGTAGCAGGTGCCGGGGGCGGGCAACCCGCCAGCCCAGCGCCGGACCATTACAAGGAAGAGGGAAACGTGATGAAAACGGCGCTGGAATTGGCGATGGTGGCGGGGGTGGTCTTGGCGTCGGTACAGGGCGGTCACGCCTCTGCGCAGGGCACGAATGTTAGCAATGAGGCGGATACTGCGGCCCCGGCGGGGCAGTGCATTCGTCGGTCCAGCCTCGATTCTGGCAGCCTGCGCGATGAGGACCGAGTGTTGCGCGCCTGGGTCAGCGTGCAACAGCCGACCAAAGCCCGGGTAACCGCGACCGTCAATGTGATCGGCGATCGGTTTGGCAGCTTGCGGCTTGCCGTCCTGCGCGATGGCGAATTGATCGCGCCGGCGGAGGAAAAGCAGGGCAGCGGGGCGATGCTGGTCAAGGTTCAGACGGATGTCGTGCTGAAGCCAGGGCACCAATATCGATTTTATGCCAAGCCAGAAAGCCGGAACAAGATCTTGAAGGAAGTGCATTTGCGCATATCGCTCGGCGCCGGCGAATGCCTGTAACGGCGGATTAGCCGCGCCCCTCGATAACCCGGAACCGGCCGTGCAGCAGCGCGCCACCTAATGTGGGGGGCGTTGGAGTTGGGCGTTGTGGCTTGATTTTCGCGCGTTCGGCGGACCACCGGGTGCGGCGATAGCGGTTGACCGCCACGAGCAGGCATGGCCACATTTCGGCCAGTGCCAGATTGCCGAGGCCCTGCGCGACTTGCCAATGGCCGGAATAGGCGACGGCCATCGTCTGATCAAAAATCATGAGTAGTGCGACCAGCGTCAGCGCCGGACGCGATGCCTGGCACGTGCCTAGCGCCGCCATAAAGGCGAGATATATCGCCAGTCCAGAGTTGACGTAAAGCAGCGCGTCGCTCTGCCCCGTGGCGTGGACGATCCCGTCTTTGAACGCATGATAAATGACTGCGATATCCATGCCTTGTGATTTAGCAGACGGGTTTTAAGGCTTCATTCCCCGCGAGGCGCGGGCAGATGCGGAGCGCCCGGTAACACTCTGGCCAGACATGCTGGCGCGATCAGGCCGGCGAAGGTGCCTCGGCCAGGGCATTGGTGGTTAGAAACGTGGAAAATGCACCATCCAAACGCACTGCCGTAAGCCGCCCAGTCATATAAGCGCCGGTGTCCAAATTGAGCCGGGTCGAGCGCAAGTCGGGGTGTTCCACCGGGGTGTGCCCATGGACGATAAAATGCGAATATGCCTCGGTCGAATCGAGGAAATCCCCACGGATGCCGAGCAAATCCTCCCGCGATTGTCGGTACAAGGGGACGCCCGGCCGTATCCCGGCGTGAACAAACAGCAGGTTTTGTTCGATCAAATATAGCTCCATCCCGCGTAGCAGGTCCATATGCCCCGCCGGAATCCGCGCGATCAAGGCGCGACGGGCGTCGCCCCATCCGGCATCATCATCGTCGCGCAAGGGCGCTAAGACGCCGTAGGATTCCATCGTCGCGCGCCCGCCAAATCTTGCCCAACCGCGTCCCGATGCCTTGCCATCGATGAAATCGAGCAGCGCGGCCTCATGGTTGCCTAGCAGGACATGGGTTTCGAAATCCGGGCTTTCCCGCAGCGCGATCAGCCGATCCAGCACCAGATGCGATTGCCGCCCACGATCGATATAGTCGCCGAGCAGGACCAGCAATGGGCGCTGGGCAAAGCTGTGTCCCAGATCGGCGAGATCAGCGTTGATATCGTCGATCAGTCGCGCCAGCAGATCGTCGCGCCCATGCACATCGCCGATGGCATAGATCAGGCGCAGAGCAGCGCCGGCATCGGTCGGGAACATCAGGGTGTTCATGTCGTCGCGTTCGCGTTGTGGCGCGGCCGATCAATCAGAAAGAAGCTGGACAGCAGCATGCAGGTGAACGGGTTGAACGCGGTCAACAGCGCCCCTTCAAACGTGAACCAGATGACCAGCGTGAACGCCAATCGGCGCGAGGCAGGGCGGTCAAACATGGCGTACAGAAAATAGGCGAGGAAAATACCGCCCGACAAAATGCCATATTCCAGGGTCGCTTTGGCAATCGGCCAGAATTGGTGATTGTCGGTTTTTTCAATCTGGCCCGCGCCAATGCCGGAGTAAAAGGATCCGGATCGGGGTAAAAAAGTGCTCATCCTATCAAACGGTTCGACAAACCGGTGGTTCGCGCTTTGCCCGGCATGTTCGAACTCCGTCAGGCGGCGCGATACCATGTCGAGCCACCCCGTTTCGGCCGCGGCACAGGTGATGACCACCAGAACGAGCGCGATCAGCAACATATTGCGCCCACTCGTCTTGCCGAGCAGCACCGGCAGCGCGAAGGCCAACAGCAGTAGGCCCGTGCCGGCAAAGGTGGCAAACAGCGCCGCGGTCAACAGGGCGATCCGCCGGACGCGCTGAAACATCGCAATCTCAATCGCCAGTGCGAGGGCAAGATATTGCGACAGCAGCGAGGTCTCCAAAAACAGAAACGCCTGTGGCTTGTTATAGGGCGAGCCCCAGAAGATCGGCTGGAGATAGGTGAACTCTGGCGTGAGCAGCCCGGCAGGTAGATATTTGTAAGGATTGGGCCAGGCCTGCGCTCCAAAGATCAGTTGGATTGCGTGCTGGACGAATTCCAGCCCGGCCATCACCATCATCACATCGCAGAAAAACGCTAGGCAGCGCCGATAGTTGGCCTCACTCGTCCGCAGCGAAAAGATGAACGGCAAGTAGAGTACTGCGAACAGCGCGACGCTCGCCACCGAATAGTGGTCGGCAAAAAAGCCCGTGCTGACCCCAGCGCAAAGCACCAGCAAGACATAAAGCAGCAATCGCGTCGGATTGATGGAGGGCGGCGCAAAATAGAACAAGACTGGCAATGTCATGGCCATGATCGGCACGACCGCGGAAACATAGGCGTCATCACCGACCGGGATCGCGAAAATTTGTAGGCAGGTGATTGCGATCGTTAACACGCAAAAGGCGGCAAATATTGCGCGATCCCGAACGGTTGCACTGGCCTGCTCGGTCACCTTGGACCTTGGCTTGCGCTGCGCCGTCAATCCCTCATCAAGCCCCAGCGCGGCGCGGCGTGCTCGAAGGAGCGCATCTGGTCTGGCGGTAGCGTCCCCCATGGGTGTCTTCCGTTCTATTCGTTTGGCCTATTGCAGGTCAGGTTGGGCGGTTGTCTGGCTGTCGGTCGCGGTTTCCCGGACGGAATTTGCGGGCAGCCAGACCGTGTATGTCTTGTGAAACAGAAGAGATTCGATGGGCCCAAACGCCACGCCGAACAGGCTGTACAGTACGCTGGTGACCATGGTCGCTGGGCGCATGTGCAGCGCGCTGGCCAGCAGGAACAATGCAAGGCCGATAGCCGCCGCCAGCCCCGCCCGCGCCGGGCCGAATACCGTAGCCGCGATTACGCCAAGCGCGATCAGGAAAAGCGCCAGAAAATAAGGTGCCAGCCATTTCAGGACCCGATGCGAGATGTAGCCATAAAGCCGCGCCGCCGGCATCCGCCGCAATTGTGGCCACAATGCCCGATGTACATTCCATGATTGGCACGCAATCCGGCGCTTGCGCATGAATTCCTCACCCGCCAGCACTGCGGATCTTTCGCAAACCTCGACATTTTCGACGGAGATCACCCGCAGCCCGGTGATAAGTACCGACAGGCTGATGTAAAAGTCATCGATCAAATGGGGCGGTGGCGCACGATGGGCGCTGCGCCGGACCATGAACATGGCGCCATCGACGCCGGCAAGACCGATCGTTTCGCTTTCGATCCGTTTGATGCCCTCTTCGATTTCCCAATAGATAGCGCCGCTGCGGCTGGTCGCTGATTCGTTGGGATTGTTATAGCGCAGCCGCGCGCTCGCCAAACCGATAGAAGCATCGGCAAAGGGCGCGGTGAGTTGAACGAGCGCATCCGTTTCGGAAACGACATTGGCGTCGGTGAACAGTACCAATTCGCTGTCCGTGCGGAGGACGAGCTGATTCATGCCCCATGTTTTGCCGCGCCTGTCGGTGCCGAACAGGATGTCCGCCCGCCCTGCATAGTCGGCCAGAATGCCGGCCGTGTCATCCGTTGGCCCATCGACATAGACGTGGACGGTCGCGCGACCGGGGTAAGAGGCTGCCATGTCGAGCAGGCTATCCATCTTTGCTGCGATGACTTTCGCCTCGTTAAAAGCGGACATGCAGATGGCAACGGACGGTGAAAAATCTATATTTTCAGCGGGCTTGGCCATCGGCGGCACGGTGCGTTTGCGCATGGCGAGCAGGCTTAGCGGGTACGTCACAAACGGATGTACACCCAGCACGGCGGTTAGCGCTGCAAGAACGATAGCAATGCTCAGCACCCTATACCAACCCTCGTTCTGATGTCGCGGAAAGCCATAATGACGAGACCTGTTCGCAATGAAGAAAGTCCCGTCGGTTGATGTATCTTTATCATTGCCGGACCGCTCTGGCAAAAGATGCGGGCCTAATTCAGCGCCCATATTGGATGTGTTCGTTATGGCCGATACCTTGCTAAACTACGGGATGTTAACTAGGTTTGATCCAACAGAAAAAGCGAGGTTGTTGGGTTATGCAATTGATAAACAGGTCTATTTTTCTGGCGTTGTCGATCGGCATGTCCGGGTTTTATGGCGGTGTGGCCTTGGCCGGCGAAGCGTCGTCGGTATCGTCGGGTTCGACCATTCAGGGTGGCCAGACGTTGGCGCATGACTATCGCCTGGGTGCGAATGATCGCATTGCCATTAGTGTCTATGGCGAAGATGATCTGTCGCGCGAATATGTGGTAAGCCCTGGTGGAACCATATCGCTTGCGTTAATTGGCGATGTTGTCGCGAAAGGGCGGACACCTGATGAATTGAAATCAGAAATTGTCCGACGACTGGGAAATGGATTTATCAATAATCCGACGATTACGTTGGTCGTAACCGGTTTCCGAAATTTCTATATTTTGGGAGAAGTCAACAAGCCGGGTGAATTTCAGTATGAAAGTGGACTGACTTTGACACAGGCTGTGGCGGCAGCGTCCGGCTTCACCTATCGTGCCGCCAAGCGCTATGTCTTCATCCGGCATGAGGGAGAGGCGAAGGAAGTGCGCGTACCGCTTGCGCCCGATATACAAGTATTGCCCGGCGACACTATTCGATTAGGCGAGAGGTATTTTTAACGCGTGAGGGTTTTTTCTTTCATGGTAAAATAATCAGGCGGTTCATATAATGCGGCGCGGTCTAAAATTTAAAAACACTTTGGTTACGGCGTTGGTGTTGGCGATCGCCGGGCTGGCATCGCCGGCCGCCGCGCAGCAATCGGACGGATTTATGGGTTCGGATATTCCGTTCAATCCTGCGCATGGTGATGGTGTACCCGTGACGTCACGGCCTCATCCCGAACTGGATCCGAACGGCATCCGCACGGGCAGCATGATCTTGTTCCCGACGGTGCAGGCTGGCGTTGGCTATACCAACAATGTGTATGGCGCGACGAGTGGAGATACAGGCGACGGGTATGAGGTGCTTTCCCCCTCGGCGACGCTAGTCAGCCAGTGGTCGCGACATTCGCTGGAATTCGATGCTGGGGCAGGTTTCAAGCGGTTTATGTCGCAATCGACGCGGAATGAAACCGCTTATTCGCTGCAAACGAGCGGTCGTATCGATTTGGGCACGGGGGACGATAATATCGTTGCTCTGGTGCACCATATGCGCGGGTTTGAGGCGCAGTATTCGGGCGCCTTTCCAAACAATGCCGCCGGGACCGTGGGTTATTATCAGACCGAAGGCATCTTGCGCGGGACCTTTGGCGTCGATCGTGTCCGCATGACGGCCAGTGGCAAAGTCAATGATCTCAATTATTCGGACACCCCGTCCTTGTCAGGTGGAGTGATTGATCAGCAATATCGCAATCGGACCGAATATCAGTCAACGGTTCGTATCGAATACGGTTTTCCCGCCGATGCTATCGCATTCAGTGAAGCGTCGTACAGCATTGTCGATTATCACACGGCCACACTAACGCAGCCGTTGCGGAGCAACCATACGACACGGGTGCTGATCGGGGGAAACTTCAAAATCACCCCGCTGATCCGTGTGATGGCCGGTGTGGGATACGAAAGGCGTGATTACGACGCCCAAGCCTATGCATCAATCAGCGGAACTGTCGCGGATATGCGGGTCGAATGGCTGCCCACCGAATTGATGACGGTAAACATCCAGGTTTCCCGTAAGGTTGAAGACGCGATTTACGTCAATTCGCCAGGCTATTTTGCAGCGGCTGGCCGGATCAGGGTTGACCATGAATTGCTGCGCTACGTCACCTTGTTTGGTGAGGTCAATTATGAGCGTGATGCCTATGTCGCGACGTCTCGTACTGACCGTCAGACTCAGGTGATTGGCGGTGCAAACTATGCGCTGAATCGCCACGTTAAATTGCAGCCTTCGATCCGGTATATTGACCGGACGTCGATTGGTTATCTTGCCGGGCAGTCGTTTAAAGAACTACGCGGCGAAATGGATTTGATTTTCAACTGGTGATTGGCGACGATAATATCTCACCGCTATAGGCTCGATCCATAGGGTCGCCAGCGGTGGCTTGCATGTCGCCCTGCAGCATCCCCGCTCATGATTGGACATCAACAATGAAGATAGCGATGGTTGGCTCTGGCTATGTTGGGCTGGTATCGGGTGCGTGTTTTGCCGATTTTGGGCATGATGTTGTGTGCATCGACAAGGATCCGTCGAAGATCGAGCGTTTGAACGCCGGGATCATGCCGATTTACGAGCCGGGTCTGGCGGAATTGGTCGCGGGCAATGTGAAGGCGGGGCGGCTGTCGTTCACGACCGATCTGGCGGCGGGGATCGATGGCGCGGGGGCTATTTTCATCGCGGTGGGTACGCCCAGCCGGCGCGGCGATGGCCATGCCGACCTGTCGTTCGTCTATGCGGTGGCGCAGGAAGTCGGCGAAAACCTGCGGCATCCAGCGGTCATCGTGACCAAATCGACCGTGCCCGTCGGCACCGGTGACGAGGTTGAGCGGATCATCGCCGAGACCCATCCCGGCGTGCAATTTGCCGTCGCGTCAAACCCCGAATTCCTGCGTGAAGGCGCGGCGATCGGCGATTTCAAGCGGCCCGACCGCATCGTCATCGGCACCGAGGACGCGTGGGCCAAGGGCGTGATGAACGAGGTCTATCGCCCGCTGTTCCTCAACCGGTCGCCGATCCTGTTCACCGCGCGCCGGTCGTCAGAGCTGATCAAATACGCCGCCAACGCCTTTTTGGCGACCAAGATCACCTTCATCAACGAGATGGCGGACCTGTGCGAAAAGGTCGGCGCCAATGTCCAGGATGTCGCGCGCGGCATCGGCATGGACAACCGGATCGGGGCGAAATTCCTGCACGCGGGGCCGGGCTATGGCGGGTCGTGCTTTCCCAAGGACACGCTGGCGCTGCTCAAAACCGCCGAGGATTATGACAGTCCGACCCGCATCGTCGAGGCCGTCGTCAAGGTCAACGAAAGCCGCAAGCGGGCAATGGGCCGCAAGGTGGTCGAGGCGCTGGGCGGCGCGGTCGAGGCGCGGGGCAAGCGGGTGGCGCTGCTGGGGCTGACGTTCAAGCCGAACACCGACGACATGCGCGACGCGCCATCGATCGCCATCGCCCAGACGTTGATCGACGCCGGCGCCCATGTCGCGGCCTATGACCCCGAAGGCATGGCCTTGGCCGCGCCGTTGATGCCCGGCGTCGCGATGGTCGGATCGGCCTATGAGGCGGCGGCGGACGCAGATGTGGTGGTGATCGTCACCGAATGGGACGCGTTCCGCGCGCTCGATTTCGCGCGGTTGACCGCGCTGGTCAAGGCGCCCGTCCTGATCGACCTGCGCAACATCTACGACCCAGACGAAGTCCGCGCCAAGGGTTTCGAGTACGCCAGCATCGGCCGCGGGTGAGGGGCATATGACCGCCGGAAATTTTCGCGGCGGGCGCGCATTTAACACCAACGATTCTTTGGGAGTCCGTGCAATGAAACTGTCTGTGATGAAGCGCGTTTTCTGGCGCCCTGTGGTGGCCGTCCTGCTGCTGACGCCGGTCTGCACCGGCACTGTCCTTGCCCAGACCGCGCCGGCGCCAGCGGCCCCAGGCATCGATCCCGCCCGGCTCACCGTGGCACGGGCGATCACCGGCCAGATGATGCCCAACGGCACCTATGCCAAGTTGATGCGCGATGTATTGCCCGGCATTGTCAGGCAAATGCAGGCTGCGATGCCGGGCCTGATGCTGCGCGAGGCCTTGCGGGCGGACGGGGTTAAGCCGGAGGCGGTTAGCCACCTTGATGAGGCGCAATTGAACGAAATCATCCACCTCATCGATCCGGCACAACAGGATCGCGCGCGGTTGACCCAGGAAGCGATCTGGGGCCAAATCACCGGGGTCATGACCGCGCAGGAATCCAATATCCGCGACGCCTATGCCGAAGCTTTTGCCAATCGGTTCACCCTTACGCAATTGAACGACATCCGCAGCTTTTTTGCGACCCCATCGGGCACAGTCTATGCCGCCGAAATGCTGCAACTCGGCTCTGACCCTGCCGTACAACGGCAGGTCAAAGGGATGATGAGCACGATGATTCAGCAAATGCCCGGAATCATGGACCAAGCCCGCCTGTCAACCGCCAAGCTGCCCGCGCCGCGCCAATTGAAAGACTTGCCGCTCAAGGATCAGGCGCGGATCAAGCAATTGCTGGGTATGCCCGCCAAGGGCAAATAAGCGCCTATTGCAACGTGTCCGCCGCGTCATCACTGTCGCGGCGGCCGTAAAATTGCATCAATTGCACAAGCAATTCGCAACGCTGCTTGATATCGGCGGCTTCGAGCAAGGCCTGCTTTGACGCGGCGTCAAACGGGGCGATTTGTGCCACGCCGTTGATCAACGCCTGATCATCCAGCCGGGTCACTTGATCCCAATTGACGCTATACCCCTGCACCTCGGCGAAATGGCGGGCCTCACGCTCGAACAGCGCGCGTTCGACCGCGCTGATCGAGGCGTGTTCGGGGTCGTGCAGCAATTCGGCCTCGACCTGCCGAAACGGCGTGGTGACGACCAATTCGCGCAAGATACGGAACCGGGTCTGCCCGGTCAGCACGATATTGTACTGTCCATCGGGGGACGCCTCGACATCGCTGATATGGCCCAAGCACCCGACCGCATAGAGCGGCGCGCCTTCCTCGGCCCGATGCGGCTGGATCAACCCGATCCGCCGATCGCGGGCCAGCGAATCGCTGACCATGGCGCGATAACGTGGCTCAAAGATATGCAGCGGCAAGCTGAGTTCGGGATAGAGCATTGCCCCCACCAGAGGGAAAATCGAAATCCGCACAGGGTCCACCACGGTCAATTGCCCCGCCCGCTCAACCGAACAGGATCGCTGAAAGTTTGCGCCGTTGCGTTGCGACCCACGGATCTTCCAGCCCGATCGCCTCAAAGATCTGGAGCAGCTTGGCCTTGGCAGCGCCCTCGTTCCAGGCACGGTCCGCGGCGATCAAATGCAGCAACGTGGCAACCGCAGCATGACGATCCCCGGCGGCAAACGCGGCCGTGGCATATGCAAAGCCCGCGTCCTGATCCTGCGGTGCGGCCGCGGCAGCCGCCTTCAGCCCGGCCAATTCGCTGGCATCTGGCGCATCCTTGGCCAGGGCGAGGGCGGCCTTGGCGCGTTCAATCGTCGGATCGCTGGCCAAGACGGGGTCCAGCGCGGCGACTGCCGCCTCCGCCGCCGCGATTTCACCAGCCAGTACCAGCGCACGGATCAGCCCGGCGTGGGCCGGCGCACTATCGGGCACCAGTTCGATAATTTGTGAAAAGACCGCGAATGCGCGTTGGCTCTCGCCACCTTCCAGCACTTCCTCGCCCATCGCCAGCAAGGGCGCGATATCGGGCGCGGCGGGCGTCGCGGGCTTGATCGGCAATTCCTGCAACAGGCGGTCGATCATCGCCTTCAATTGCGTCTCGCTGCGCGCCGGGGTCAGATCCGCGACCGGTTGGCCCTGAAACATCGCATAGACGGTGGGGATCGATTGCACCTGGAATTGGGCCGCGACAAAGGCGTCCTCATCGACATTGATCTTGGCCAGCACCACGCCGCGATCGGCATATTCGGCCACGACCTTTTCCAGCACCGGGGTCAGCGCCTTGCACGGGCCGCACCATTCCGCCCAGAAATCGAGAATCACCAGATTTTCCATCGAAGGCTCAACCACCGTCCGGCGAAACCGCTCCACGGCCTTTTGTTCGTCGATGCTCAGGCCAAGACTTGCCACGGGATGCTCCATTTTCACGAAATTGCCGGTATTACCGCAGCACTATGTGGGCGTTTGGCGGCATTTGTGAAGGGCCAAAGCGCGATTTGCCCGATGTTCATGCGCGCAAACTCCATCAAATTGCATCGGCACGAAGTTTCCCCTTGGCAAGGCGAGCACTGCCCGCTAAAGGCCCGCCTCACCCCGGAAGCGGCGCCTTAAACGCCACTTCCTGAAACGCCGAGCGGGCGTAGCTCAGTGGTAGAGCACAACCTTGCCAAGGTTGGGGTCGAGGGTT
>CAIOKP010000328.1 GCA_903858875.1 uncultured Sphingomonadales bacterium | reverse complement strand
TGCGCGTTTTTGGCACCGGTGAGCGCGGCGCTGGTCGCGGTGGGTGGGCTGTCGGGGACCGGGAAATCGACGCTGGCCGGGGGATTGGCGCCGTTGATCGGGGCGCCGCCGGGCGCGCGCTGGTTGCGGTCGGATGTTTTGCGCAAACGCCTCGCCGGGGTCGCGCCGGAGGATCGCCTGCCGCCTGCCAGCTATACGCCCGAGGCCAGCGCCGCGGTCTATGCCACGCTCGAGGCGCGCGCGGCGGCGCTATTGGTGGCAGGGTGGCCGGTGGTGGTCGATGCGGTGTTTGCAAAGGGGCCGGAGCGGGACCGGATCGCGGCGCTGGGCGCGGATGGTGCTGCGCCGTGGGTCGGGCTGTGGCTGGATGCGCCGCGCGACGTTTTGATGGCCCGCGTCGGGGCGCGGACCGGCGATGCGTCGGATGCGGGGCCCGCGGTAGTGGCGCAGCAATGGGCCTATGACCGGGGGGATCTGGGCGAATGGCGGGCCGTCGATGCCAGCGGGCCTCCGAATGAAGTGCTGACCCGTGCTTGCGAAATACTCGCACAGCGCCCATTCATCTTGCAAAAGCCATAAGCCGCCCCAGATGGGCATTAATCGAAAAATCACGGCACAACCCGTGCCCGGAGTATTGCAATGACGAAGTCTCGCCTGTGGTTGCTGGCCCCTGTGGCGCTGATGATGACCGCCCCGGTGGCCCATGCCGCCGATGCATCGATCAAGGAGGTGTTTGCCGCCGCCCGTTCCGGGCAGGTCGACAAGGCGCTGGAATTGATGGGGCCGGTGTTGAAGGATCACCCCAACAGTTTCAAGGCCCATTACCTCGAGGCCGAATTGCTGGCGCATCAGCATCGCTTTGCCGAGGGTCGCACCGAATTGGCCACCGCCGAAAGGCTGGGGCCGGGTCTGCCCGGCATTCAGCCGCAATCGGTCACCGCGTTGAAGGATCAGTTGAACGGCGTGGTCGGCACTCCGGCGCGCAGTGAAGCACCGATCCCGCAGGCCAGCCATGGCTTTTCGTGGATGACGATTGTGTTGATTGGCGCGCTGGTCTTTGCGGTGCTGGCGATGTTTCGCCGGCGGAACCGGGCCGAAGTCTATCAACCGCCGGTGGGCGGAGGCTATGGCGCGCCGGGCTATGGGCCGCAAGCGGGGCCGATGGGCGGGCCGGGCTATGGCCAAGGCTATGGCGCCCCGATGGGCGGAGGCATGGGCGGCGGCATGGGATCTGGCATTCTGGGCGGCTTGGCCACCGGGGCGGCGGCGGGCGTTGGCATGGCGGCCGGTGAGCGCTTGATCGACGGGATGTTCGGGGGCGGGCACGAACGCGGCGTGGAACATGAGGCGCCGCAGCAGTTTAACCCCGATGATGTCAACCGCGATATGGGCGGCAATAATTTCGGCATTTCAGACGACAGTTCTTGGGACAATGCGGGCGGCGGCAGTGATGACGGCGGGTGGTAAATACTTATATTATCTGGCAGGTTGATGCTCGGATGAAAACGGGTGTGCCGTACCTATCGGACAACGACAGACCTTATCGGAGAAACAAGCTATGCGTAAATTGATGATGATTGCGACGTCGGCTGCCATGTTGATGACGTTGGCCCCGGCCGAAGTACAGGCAAAGGGCTGTATCCGTGGCGCAATTGGCGGCGCTGTGGTCGGCCATTATGCGGGCAAGCATGCTGTTGCAGGGGCGGTTGCCGGCTGCGTGGCGGCGCGGGCCTATTACAAGCACAAGGCTAACCAGCAGGCTCACATGCACGACATGGGGCCGGGCCAGCCGCACCGCTGAGCCTCGGCTGTATTGCCGCAATGAACAGGGCCGTCCCGGTTGGGGCGGCCCTTTTCATGGCGGCGGCAGCGGATCACGCAATGCGGCGCTCGCCGTCCCAGCGTTCGCGTTTGCGATACAGCGTCGATGGGCTGACCCCCAGACTGCGGGCCGCTGCGGGCAGGCTGCCCTGAGCCGCGGCGATCGCGCCATCGACCGCGATGCGCTCGATTTGGTCGAGTGTCAGGCCGGCCATCGCCTGCGCCAAATCGATGGTGGCGGGGATCATCGGCGCGGGGGCAAAGAACGGTGAGATTTGCGCCGCGAACGGTTCCGCACGTGGCGGCGAGGCCAAGGCGATGGGCGGGGCTATCGCCTGGGGCGGCGGCACGGCGGGCAGCGCGCGCAAGGGCAGGTCCGGCCCTTCGAACAGGACGGCGGCGCGGCGGATCACATTTTGCAATTCGCGCACATTGCCCGGCCACGGATAAGCGTTGAGCGCGGCCAGATGCGCCGGACCCAGGGGCAGGAAGCGCTTGCCCTCCTCGGCGGCGAAGCGTTGCAGGAACGCCTCGGCCAACGCGGGGATATCGCCATCACGCTCGCGCAGGGGCGGCATATGGAGCAGAACCACCGCCAGCCGGTAATACAGGTCCTCGCGGAAGCGGCCAGCGGCGACCTCGCGCAAAGGATCGCGATTGGTGGCGCAGATGATGCGGACATCGACGGGTTCGATGCGGGTCGAGCCAACGCGCTGGACGGTGCTGGTTTGTAGAAAGCGGAGCAATTTGACCTGCAACGTTGGGGCCATTTCGCCGATTTCGTCCAGAAATAGCGTGCCGTTATGCGCCGCCTGTACCGCGCCGATGCGGTCGCTGACCGCGCCTGTAAAGGCGCCTTTCA
>CAIOKP010000327.1 GCA_903858875.1 uncultured Sphingomonadales bacterium | reverse complement strand
ATCACATCGATCTGCGCATCATCCAAAGGCGCAAACCGCAAGATCCGGCACCGCGACCGGATCGTCGGCAACAATCGCCCGATCCGATGCGCCACCAACAGGAAATAGGTCCCGACCGGCGGCTCTTCCAATGATTTCAGCAACGCATTGACCGCGCTTTTTTCCAGATCATCCGCACAATCGAGGATGACCACGCGGCGGCTACCCAGCGTGGGCCGCGTGTTCAGCCTACGCTGCATAGCTCGGATTTCATCGACGGTGATCGAGCGTTTTTGCGCATAGGGTTCACCAGCGGCCCGCTTTTTCTCGTCTTCCTTGGTCGCTGGTGGATATTCGGGGATCAGAATGTCGGGATGGGAATGCGGCTCTGGCTGATGCACACCGGGCTCTGCGACCAGTTGTGCGGCGGCGGCGCGGGCAAAGCTGCCCTTGCCCACCCCTTGCGGCCCGGCCAAAATCCAACCGTGATGCATCCGTGTGCCAGCTTCCGCCCCACGCCATTCGCGCCACGCTTCATCGTGGCCGACCAGTGTTTTAGGCGGGGCGCCAGTCACAGAAATCTCGCCACTGCCGCGATCACCGCTGCATGGATCGCCTGTGGATCGCCAGCCCCGTTGATGCGGGCAAAGCGCGCAGGCTCATTCTCGGCAAATTGCGCAAAGGCCTCTGCCACCCGCGCGTGGTACGCCGCGGGACGCCCGCCAATGCGGTCCGCCCCACCGGTATCACGCGCCGCCAGACGAGCCGCAGTGATCTGTGGCGGGACCTCGAACAATAGTGTCAGGTCAGGCAATAGTCCCTCGCTGCCGATCTGGTGCAACGTCCGGATATCTGCATCCGACAGACCGCTGCCACCGCCCTGATAGGCGCGGCTGGAATCGATAAACCGGTCGCAAATGACCCATGCGCCGCGCGCCAGAGCCGGACGGATCAGCCGTTGAACATGGTCGGCACGGGCCGCGGCGAACAACAAGGCTTCGGCTCGTGCGCCCCATCCTTCGCCCTCGATACCCAGCAATAGGGCCCGGATTGCCTCGGCGCCGACCGTCCCGCCCGGTTCCCGGGTCAGTATGACCTCGATCCCTCGCGCCCGAAGAGCTTCGGCCAACAGGCGCGACTGCGTCGATTTGCCGACCCCTTCCCCGCCCTCCAGTGCGATAAACCGCCCAGCGTCAGCGACCTCCATCACGAGAATAACCGCGCAAAACCGATGCGCAACCGGTCTATCGGGCCGCCTGCCGCCACATCTTCCGCCGCGTTCAACGGCAGGCGCGCAGGCGCTGCATCGCCGATCCGGACTTCGAGTTCCGCGACCGGCGCACCCTTGGCAATCGGCGCGACCAACGGGCCTTTATACACAATCTGCAACGACACTGGCGCGTTCCCACCTCTGGGCAAGGTGTTGAACACCCCGCGCGGCGCGATCAGACCAACCGTCTCGCTCGCACCGCCCTGCACCTTGGCCACGCCAATCCGCGCGCCGGCCGCCACCAACGGCTTGTCCTCCCACGCGGCAAAGCCCCATTCGAGCAACGCCTTGGCCGCCTTCGACCGTTCCTTGGGCTTTGGCACACCGGCCAGCACCATAACCAGCCGCCGTCCATCCCGCTGCGCTGATCCCAGGAAGTTGTAATGCGCCTCGTTGGTAAAACCCGTTTTGATCCCATCGGCACCCGGCACAAGACCCAGCGTTGGATCGTGATTGGGCTGGGTAATACCATTCCAAGTCAAGCCAGGCCGACCGACATAGCGGTGGTAATAGGCCGGATAGCGCCCAATCATCGCCTCGGCCAATTTCACCATGTCGTGGGCCGAAACATAGGTGTTACCTTTGTCCATCCACCCATTCGGCGTACCGAAATGGCTGTGCGTCATGCCCAGTCGACGCGCAGCATCATTCATCTTGCCGACCCAGCCAGCAACGCTACCCCCAGCCCCTTCGGCCAGAACCACCGCGCCATCGTTGGCCGATACATTCATAATACCCATCAACAGGTCATCGACCGTCGGAGCGCTGCCTTGCGCCAGAAACATCCTGCTGCCCTTGGTGTGCCATTCCTTCCACGCGGCGTCGGAAACCTTGATCCGCTGATCGGGATGCAACTGGCCATTGGCCAACATTTCAAAAGCGACAAAGGCGGTCATCGTCTTCGTCACCGAGGCAGGCAGAAACGGCTGATCCGGATTGCGAGCATACAGCGTCCGGCCAGACCCCAGATCAACCAGCAGAGCGACCGGGGCGACATCGGCCTCGGGTGGTGGTGGCGGGGTAACGTCCATCGATGCTGCCGGCGCGCTAATCTTTTGTGGCAATGGAACCGGCACGACGACGGCCGCCGTGCCGGTGCTTGCGCCGCCATGCGAGGCCAGCGCCAGTAATCCCGCAACCGAAACCGCCGAAATGGCAATCAGACCCTTGTTCAAACCTGTATCCGTTATGCTTTATGCGACATGGCACCCCGCACCCGGATCGGTGACAATGTCACTCCGCGCGCTGGATTCGGGCGTCGGTATACCCTGCTACTTTGGCCTTAGCCAGTGCCGCCGCCGCATCTGGCTGTGTGCTAAATGGCCCCATTCGCACGCGCCACAATTTGCCGGACGGGGTAACCTTGCCCCCGGCCCGATGCGCGAGCAACTCGGCATGGGGTTTTTCAGAAAACGCGCCGATTTGGACCACCAGTGAACCGCTCGATACGGGCGCATCGGCGGCGGCACCCCCATGCGACCGTGTTTCCAGAGCCGACGGCCTGGCCGCAAGCCTTGGCTCCTTTGGTGCGGTGGCAACCGGCCTCGGCGCAAGCGCCGGTTTGACCGACGCCTTGCTGGCCGGTTTTGGCATGGCAGGCGAACTGGCAGGCGGGGTGGCAGGGCTATAGGCTTGGGCGAAACTGGCCCCGATCGCAGGGGGCGGCGCCGTGGGCGCACGCGTCACGCCTTGGGCAAGATGAGGCGCTTTGCCTAGGCCAGCAGGCTTGACCGCGGCCGTCGCCGGGGCCTCCTCCTCCTCGTCCTTGGGCGCACTGGTCAGCGCGGTTTGCGCCAACGATGCGCCTGCATGACCGCTAGCCGGATCGCTCGCCAACCGCCGTTGCAGCACCGCCAGTAAAGGTTTTGGCGTTGGCATCCGTTCCGGCGCGGTCATCCCGGCGCGCAGCATCGCGCGTTCGCCCTCCGGTGGATTGACGCGGCGGACGCGTACCGGCGCACGGCCATCGGCGGTCACGCCCAATTGCGAGGCCGCGTCCGGCGACAGTTCGATCGCGTGGCTGCTATCCATCGGGCCTCGCCGCTCGACTCGCACCAGGATGGTGTGCCCGTTGGCCAGCGAAGTGACCTCGACATAGCTCGGTATGGGCAAGGTGTGATGGGCCGCCGAGACGCCGACGCCACCGGTCGCGACCGAGGCAAAGCCCACAGCATCGTAATTCATGGCGTTGGCCGGGGTGAATACCGCATCGCCCACGCGATAGGAATCCCCCACGGTCACCGGATAATCGGCGGCGGGCCCGCTGATCGCGCGCATCGGCGCATCGGGCATCGCAGGGGCAGGCGGCAGCGGCGTATCCGCCATTACCGGCATTGCTGCGGCCAGAGCGCCTCCCGAAACGGCCAAAGCCAGACCTAGGCGCATACCAACATATTTAACGGGCAATTTCATCGGACAGCAATCCCACACTCAATGCGTAGTAGTTCGAACAATTGTAATCGAGGATAACCCGATAATTCCCGGTTAAGAGAAAAGCAGATTTCCCGATGCCATCCGGTTCGAACAGGGATGCCATGACATTTTCGTTGATTTTGGCGTGTGGGATCACGCCCATGGCGCGCCATTCGGCAATTGTTTTCCATTGGGAGTGGCGCGCATGGACGCGCGGACACACCGGTGCATCGAGTCGCGATGCGACGCTCGCGCGGTCGAAATCGGCGGGCACACTGGTCGGTACGCCCCACGGCACGCCCGGTTGCCACCCAGCATCGCGGAAATAGGCAGCGATCGACGCCAGCGTATCGGCTCTGTTGGTCCAGATATCGGCAAAGCCATCGCCATCGCCGTCCTGCGCCACGCGCAAATAAACCGACGGCAGAAATTGCGGATTACCAAACGCCCCGGCCCAACTGCCCCGCAGCTTTTCACGTGGCACGCCCCGGTCGGCCATTTTCAGCAAGGCGATGAATTCCGACGCAAACAATTCGCGCCGCCGCCCTTCATACGACAAAGTCGCCAAGGCGCTGGCCAGATCAAAGCTGCCCCTCACCCCGCCAAAATCGCTCTCCGCCCCCCATATCGCCAGCAAGACCGGCACCGGTACACCATACCGCGCCTCGATCCGCGACACATCGGTGGCGACCGAGCGGTACATCGCGCGCCCACGGCCAATCCTTGCGGCGTCGACATGGCTGATGCGATACGGCGCAAAGGCGGGCGGTGTGGCGGTTGGGCTGGTACCCGGCTGTGACCGGTCGAGTTGGATGACATGCGGGTCGTAGGCGACCCCTGTGGTCATCGCCCGAATGGTTTGCTCGGTCACGCCAGCGGCGCGGGCGCGGGCGGCGAGCACCTGCATATAGGCCTGAAAGCCGGGCGGGCCGGCGTCCTGCGCGCGAAGCGGGGCCAAGGGCGACACCAACCCCGCCATCATCAGCGCGCCGGCCATTGCCAGCCCTACGCCGCGCACGATCTTACCTGTCCTGTGCATCCGGTGATCCTATGGCATAACAGCCGGCGGATAAAAAGGCATGGCTTGCACCTACCCCCGCCCCAATGCCACCAGTCCGCTTATCCCATCAAACCGCCTTGCATAATTCAGTGGATCAGGGCTATGCGCTCATCCACAAGGACAGGTGGCCGAGTGGTTTAAGGCAGCGGTCTTGAAAACCGCCGTGGGTGAAAGCTCACCGTGAGTTCGAATCTCACCCTGTCCGCCATGTATTTTAGGAGACTGCTTTTCGGGCGGTTTTTGGCGATGATAGCGTGACCGCAAAAACAATTTTTAAATAT
>CAIOKP010000326.1 GCA_903858875.1 uncultured Sphingomonadales bacterium | reverse complement strand
GCGCGCGCGCCACCAACAGGCTTGCCCCGGTCATTTCGGCCACGGTCTCCCCCAACCGATCGACCAAGCGATCTTCCAACCGCAGCGCGGCGATTTCGGGATGGCGCATCCGCGCCAAAATTTCCGATGGATAACACCGACCGGCATGGGGCACCGAAATCAGCACCGGAATCGATGACGGCACAGGCGCAATCTGTTCAAAAGCGGGCGCGTCGGGGCCAGAGCCGGGGATCTGCCCGCCGCCCACCCGTTGCTGTCCCCCTAACGAATCACGTCCCTTCGAACCAACATTCTGCATGGAACAAAAGTGCCCTCGATTATTGGCTGTGTCAAAATTGGGCACCGCCAAAAACGGGCAAGAATGTTTACCCGACCAGCGATATACAGGGGAAACCACGAAGCGGGGCTAAACGCCGATGACACGTATTCTGCTTGCCGAAGATGATGCCGCGATGCGGACCTACCTGACCCGCGCTCTGGAAAACGCCGGATATGAAGTGGTCGCCGTCGATCGCGGAACCGCGGCATTGCCTTGGCTGGAGCAGGAGCATTTCGACCTGTTGTTGTCCGACATCGTCATGCCGGAAATGGATGGCATCGAATTGGCTCAGCGCTGTGCCGAAACCAGTCCCGATACCAAGGTGATCTTCATCACAGGCTTTGCCGCCGTCACGTTGAAGGGCAGCCGCGAGGCGCCACACGCCAAGGTCTTGTCCAAGCCGTTCCACCTGAAAGACCTCGTGCTGGAAATCCAGCGCGTTTTCGGACAGCCTTCGCAGGTCAGCGTCTGACCCGCTGAAATGTCATGCCGATTGTCGGCAATTTAGCCCGGCAAAGCCAGCGATGGAGAAAAATCGCACAAATAAATCATCAAGTCGCTTGCATCGGCAAAAGACCCTCGCTAAAGGCCTGCCCCTGCCCGGCAGGTAGAGAGATCCACCGCCGCCGGGCTTTGAAGTGAATACGTGGGCGTATAGCTCAGTGGTAGAGCACTGTGTTGACATCGCAGGGGTCGGTAGTTCAATCCTACCTACGCCCACCATTCACCTCCTTCCCGGATACCGGGGTTGCAGCGCCCAGCTGCTCACCACCCAAGCGACAGTATTGAAACATCACAACCGCGTGTAGCGCCTGTGTACGCCCTATCGGGCCAAGCATCGGTGACCGGCGGCCACAGAGCCAGTCCTCGCCCGTGCCACCGGCGCGGGCCCACCGGGAGAGCTGCGATGCCGAGCCGTGCCGCTACACTGTTTCCGATGCGACCATCGAGCCAAACGCCTGCGATCAGCGTGGCGATGAGCGTTTACAACGCCGCACCGTATCTCCGCGCGGCCATCGAATCGATTCTGGCGCAAAGCTTCACCGATTTCGAATTCCTGATCGTCGACGATGGGTCGACTGACGGATCACCGGCGATCATTGCTGATTACGCCGCACGCGATTCGCGCATCAAGCCCGTTTTCCGCGAAAATCGCGGCCTCGTCGCCAGCTTGAATCAGATGGTCGCGATGGCACGTGCGCCCTGGATCGCGCGGATGGATGCCGACGATGTCTGCGCCCCCGACCGTTTTGCCCGCCAGATGGCTTTTTTGGCCGCACATCCCGATCACGGCGTCATTGGCACCGATTGCGCCACCATTGGCCCTGATGGCGCGCCTGTGCAACGCCCGGCGATTATCCGGCCGCTGACGCATGACGGACTTGTCGGCAATCTCGAATCAGGCCCAACGCTCAACCATAATGCGGTGATTTATGCCCGCAATGCGGTGTTGGGCGTGGGCGGCTATCGCCCGGCGTTTGCCCATGCCGAGGATTACGACCTCTGGCTGCGGTTGAGCGATGTCACGAAAATGGCCAATCTTGCCGATCCTTTGGTAAGCTATCGCCTCTATCCGGGGCAAGTGTCGGACCGCCACATGATAGCTCAGGCGTATAACGCCAGCGTTGCATGGCTGTGCCATACCGCGCGCGTGGCAGGCCACCCTGATCCAGCCAATGAATGGGACCGCCTGCCCGACATTGCCGCGCTCGATGCGATTTTTGGCGCAGGAGCGGCGGCATATGTTCGCGGCAGGGTGATCAACCGTACT
>CAIOKP010000325.1 GCA_903858875.1 uncultured Sphingomonadales bacterium | reverse complement strand
TTCGTCAACGGCCTGCCGCTTGCTGTGTTGGAATTGAAAAATGCGGCGTCGAAGAATGCCACTTTGACCGACGCCTATAACCAGTTGCAAACCTACCTCCACCAAATCCCGAGCCTGTTCAGCACCAACGCGGTGCTGGTTACATCGGACGGCATGGAGGCCCGCATCGGGTCCATCACTGCCGACCAGGAACGGTATATGCCGTGGCGCACGGTAAACGGGCAGGACTTTGCCCACCGTGGCACGCCTGAACTCGAAACGCTGCTACGCGGGGTGTTCGCGCGCGAAAACCTGTTGGCGCTGATCCGCGACTTCATCGTGTTTGGCGATAACGGCGCAAAGCCATTCAAGATCATTGCGGGCTACCACCAGTTCCACGGCGCGCAAAAGGCGGTGCGGCAGGCGATTGAAGCCACTCGTCCCGATGGTGACCGGAAAATCGGGGTGATCTGGCATACGCAAGGGTCTGGCAAAAGCCTGTTGATGGCGTTCTTTGCCGGGCTGGCGGTCAAATCGCAGGCCCTTGAAAATCCAACATTGGTAATCCTGACCGACCGTAACGATCTGGATGATCAGTTGTTCAGCACATTTGGCCTGTGCCGCGATTTGATCCGCCAGAACCCGGAACAAGCTGACAGCCGGGCCGATTTGAAGCAGCTTCTCGACAAAGCAGCGGGCGGCGTTGTTTTCACCACCGTACAGAAATTTTCGCCGGAAAAGGGCGAGGAAAGCTTCCCGCTGCTGTCCGACCGGCGCAACATTATCGTGATCGCGGATGAAGCCCACCGCAGCCAATACGGCTTTGAGTCCCGGCTGAACCGGGAAACAGGGCTGCGTCGCTATGGCTATGCCCATTACATCCGGCAGGCGATGCCAAACGCATCCTTCATCGGCTTTACCGGCACGCCCATCGAAGCGGTGGACATCAACACCCCGGCCATCTTTGGCGAATATATCGACATCTACGACATCAGCCGTGCCGTGGAAGATGGCGCAACGGTGCCGATCTTTTACGAGAGCCGACTGGCACGCATCGAACTGAACGAGGATGAAAAGCCGCTGATCGACGCCGAAATTGAGGCATTGATCGAAGATGAGTCCCTAACCGAAGCTGAAAAGATGAAGGCCAAGTGGTCTGCTGTTGAAGCTTTGGTCGGTTCCGACAAGCGCCTTGGCCAAGTTGCGGCTGATTTGGTGGCGCATCTGGACGCGCGGATAGGGGCTATGAACGGCAAGGCTATGGCCGTGTGCATGAGCCGCCGCATTTGCGTTGCGCTTTACGACAAGATTATTGCGCTGCGCCCGGATTGGAATTCCACCGACGATGCCCAAGGCAAAGTCAAAATCGTGATGACAGGCGCTGCGTCAGACCCGCTGAGCTGGCAGCAACATATCGGGGCGAAAAGGCGGCGGGACGATCTGGCTAAGCGGGCGCGCAACCCTGACGACCCGCTGCGACTGGTGATCGTGTGCGACATGTGGCTCACCGGCTTTGACGCGCCGTGCATGAACACGATGTACATCGACAAGCCCATGCGCGGCCATGGCTTGATGCAGGCAATCGCCCGCGTGAACAGGGTGTTCAAGGACAAGCCGGGCGGGCTGGTGGTCGATTATATCGGTGTCGCACAAAACCTTCGCAACGCACTTGGCCAATATACCGATTCCGACCGTGAAAAGACGGGTATCAAAGAAGAGGATGCTGTTGCCGCGATGCGGGAGCAGTACGAGGCGATACGGGACATTTTCCACGGCTTTGATTATCAACCGGGGATACACGGCCAGCCGCGCGAGCGCCTTTTGTGCCTCGGCGGCGCCATCGACTGGGTGCTGAAATGGCAAGAAGGCGAAGCCGCCAAGGTGCCAGC
>CAIOKP010000324.1 GCA_903858875.1 uncultured Sphingomonadales bacterium | reverse complement strand
CCGCTTGCGTGCGCTGTGGCGACTCGCTTTCAGCCTTGGCCCCCGAATCCCTCCAGTCGCTCACCGGACTCTGCCGCGCCTGCCGCATGGCCCCGCCGCCGTTTGTGCGGGCCGTGGCCTACGGGCCCTACCAGGACCCCATGCGGGCGGCCATTCACGCCCTCAAGTACGACCGTCTGCACCCGGCAGCCCGCCGCCTGGGCAGGATGCTGGCCCTGGCCATCGCCAAACTGGCCGGTGAAGCGCCCTCGGAAATGCTGGTGGTTCCCGTGCCGCTGCACCGCTCGAAGCTTGACCAGCGCGGCTTCAACCAAGCCCGCTCGCTGGCCGCTCATGCGCTCGATGCCCTGCGACACACCCATCCGGAATGGAGGCTCAAGCTCGCCTCCAGCACGCTCATGCGCCTGCGCGCCACTGAGAGTCAGGCCGGGCTCGGCCCCCGCCTGCGCCGCCTCAATGTGCGCGGAGCCTTCCAGGTTTCCACTCCGGCCGCTGTCACACTGAAACACATCCTGCTCATCGACGACATTCTTACCACCGGCGCCACGGCCCGCGCCGCGGCACAGGCGCTGCTTCAGGCCGGCGCAGCCTCGGTCTGGGTGGCCACGCTGGCCAGGGCCAACCGCATCAACGATCATCGCGATTTCATCGCTTCCCCCCGCGATTTCCTGGTGGATGCGGAGGACAATCTCGGCCCGGACGGCAATGCGCCGCCCAAGAACCTGCAAGGAGCGTTCACTCTTTCATCGCACGACCAATCATCTTTTTGACGAGAGGAAAAAGGATGTCGCTGGGACAAGCAATGATGCACGCACGCAAGCAGAAATCCATCGCCAGAACCACCGCCTTCGCGGGCGAACAGGCGACGCTGCAATCCGTCCACCTGCTCCAGATGCCGGTGCTGGTGCTCAACGCCTCCTATGAGCCCATCAACATCTGCGGCGCGCGGCGTGCGCTGGTGCTGGTCCTCAAGGGCGTGGCGCGCACCGAGGAGGAGCACGGCCTGATCTTCCATGCCCAGCGCAGCCGCATCGCCATGCCCTCGGTCATCCGCCTGCTCGAATATCGCCGCATCCCCTACCAGACCCGCGCCCTCTCCCGCAAAAACATCCTGCTGCGCGACCGCAACACCTGCCAGTATTGCGGCGAGGTGCTGCCTCCCGGCGATCTCACGCTGGACCACGTCATTCCCCGCTCGCGCGGCGGCAACTCCACCTGGGAAAACCTGGTCGCCTGCTGCCACTCCTGCAACCGCCGCAAGGGCAACCGTCTGCCCAACGAACTCGACGATATGAAGCTGATGCGCGAGCCGCGCCCCTTCTCCCTGCACACCAGCCGCCAAATCATGCGCATGTTAGGCCGCGGCGACGACCGCTGGCGCAAGTATCTGTTTTATTGAGAAGCAGCCGTTAGCTATCAGTCTCGAGCTTTTAGCCCTTTGCTTCTCGCCAGAGATACAATTTTCTTCCCGGCAAAGGCGCGATCCTGCCTTTAGCTGAGAGCTGAAGGCTGATCGCTGACAGCTATTTCTTCGGCTCCCCCTGCTTCTGTGGCGGCGTAACATCCTTGCCCTCGTAAATAATCTTCATCGTCGACCCGAACTGCTTGTAATCCGTGTACTTGATGGTGTCGCGGATGTGTACGTCCTCGCCCAGATAGCCTTTGCCGCTGGCAAAGTGCAATACTCCCTCGCCCTTGGTG
>CAIOKP010000323.1 GCA_903858875.1 uncultured Sphingomonadales bacterium | reverse complement strand
GATCCGCGACGGGGAACTCGTGGTGAGCGCGGAATAGGCAAGCCATCATGGGTAGGGGCGCGCATGATCGACCCGCGAACGTGGAAGCCCGAGCACAAGATTGCGATGGCCTGTGCGATTGGGCTGGGATTCTTGATCGGAGCGGCCATCGGCGGCGGCACAACGTCGGCGACAGGCGGTTGCCCAAATTGGGCTTATCGCTCCCCGCTCGCATACATCGTCAAGGGATGCTACGGTTTCATCGACCTTGTTTACTGGCTGAAATTCGTTTTTTGGCCGATATTAGGAGGCGCAGTTGGCGGCAGTTTAGTCTACATCCGCCAACTGCTTAGGACGTGAGTACCGGACGGCGCGCGGCGGCAACCTAGCGCGGTCAAAGGGCGAAAATCCTTCTTCGCTATCGTACAATAGCGCCGAAGGATCGAATTGTCATGTCTTGTGCCGCCGATAGAAAAAACGCCCCGATTCGAATCGTTTGCGAACGTGCATCCGTAATGTCACTAGGATTTATGACTATTCATTGGATGGAGGAACCCCTAACCACTCCAAATCATAGCTTGAATTCGGGCCGTCAACAGTCAGTCGACAGTAGCGCAAAAAACACCGGCCCAAAAGCACGTCAAACATCTGCCCCTGCGCGCGCAAATCTATAACAGCCGCTTGCGGCACTTCAAAATGAACATTTGCGGCCGGGAATATCAGCGTAACATGCACATACTGAATTCCCGCCTGCATCCCGAATGCGCCGCGCCCTACTCCATTGCCTGATCTAGGCAATCCGATCCTATTCGCAACTGTTTTATCTATGGCGACGTAATCAGCGCCAGTATCTATGAGCGCTAGGAACGGATCCCCGTCATGCTTAGATGTAGATGCAGGAGCAATATGTAACATTGCAACTGGCGGGCTATGTACAAATCCATCATCCTGTCCAGATTGAGCCTTACCCATAAACACGCTGATTTTTGCGCCGGGCCTGTGAATCACGATGTCCTCGCTGATATGGAAGTGCCGAAACTCTCCGCCCGATCATAGCTTATTTTGGCGATGACGCTGCCAATAACCGACGAAATCCGGTGACGTGGCCTTGTGCATGGCGAGGCCCGCGAGCCGGAACGTTTGATCGCCGTTTGACATGCGGCGGCGATCCTCACGCCAAGAGCTTTCTTGAGCGTAGCGCAGCAGGTAGTCGCCAGCGACGTGATGATAGTGGCCGATCTCCGCGCGGCGCAGGCGGCTGAAATATTCCTCAGCCTCATTGGTGCAGGCACCGTCGAGGCTGTAGGCTTCCTGATGGTTGATGCGCTTCATTTCGAAGCGCTCATGCAAGCCATCCCATGCGCCGCTTTCGTCGGCATGAACCGTAGTGCCCTTGGCGATGCGAGTGCGGATGAATGAAGCGGCTGCACTTTCGGAACCGAACACGGCAGGAACCGAATTGCCGCCGCGCTCAGTCACGATGACAACCACCTTGCGCTTGCCGGTCTGATTCGCAGCAAGGCGGCGGTCAAGCCGATCTTCCTTGCGGTTGGCAGGCTTCACGTAACCGCCGAAATAGCCGCCGTCCACTTCCGCCTCTTTGCCCTCGCCACCAATGACACGGCCCTTGAGTTCTTCCGCCATGGCTTCCCGTAGTTTGTGCAGGAGGACGAAGGCGCACTTGTAGGAGACGCACAGATCGCGGCTGAGAGCCAATGCGCTCTTGCCCTTCACTTCGTTGCAGAAGATCGCAATGGCGGCCAGATAGCAGCGCAGGGGCAGCTTGTGGCTAGCGAACAGTGTCCCGCTGGTGATGCTGAAATCCTTCTTGCAGCCCCGGCAGCGGAAGCGGGGCGCGCCCTTGAGGCGGCGGCAGTCATAGGCGTCAAGGCTACCGCAGTGCGGGCAAACCGGCTCACCATTCGTCTCTGCCCAGCGGATGGCCCGGAACCTGGCTTCCGCTTCCTCATCCTTCATGGTGAAAACGGTCGCCAGCGAGAGGGTTTTGGCCGACCGGGAAAGGAGGAAATGCTGTGCCATTTGGTTGCCCCTGATCTATGAGGATATCATATCTGATAGTGGGGGCCTTGGCAAGCGGAAAATATCAGATATGATAGTATTTCATTTTTGAGAGGTCTGGGAATGAACATCAAATCAGAGGAAGAATGGGCCGAACGGGCCGCTGCCTTCCTGAAGCACAAACTGAAGGATGGCGAGGTCACCTATGACGAATTGGCCAAGCGGCTCAAAAAGCACGGGCTGAAGGAAACCAAGGCATCGATCACCAACAAGCTGGCGCGGGGTACATTCCCGGCGACGTTCTTTCTGGCGTGTATTGCGGCCTTGGAATTGGATGGTGTGGCGCTGGAGGAAATCTAACGCAGTTGGCGGGATTCGTTGTGTCCTAAACACACGACACCAACATCTATTTTTCTTGTGAAGCGATTGCAGAGGGTGGCAAAATATATCTTGCCAGCCGGTGTAACATCATCCGTAAATGTTGTTACGCCCACCAAATAAAAATTGCCTGCTCCATTGAGTATAACACCGTACTGGGCATCGGTAAGTTTGATAGGCACATCAACAG
>CAIOKP010000322.1 GCA_903858875.1 uncultured Sphingomonadales bacterium | reverse complement strand
GGCAATCTGGTGCTGCAACGCCATCAGGCACAATTGGCCAGCCCGGCCGAAATCACCTTTTTCCAGAGCTTGTGGATGGCGGTCTTTCTCGGCCTTGCCGCGCTATGGCCGGGCATGGCCCCGCTGGCGATGCCCCCCGTCGGGGCGTGGCGCGACATTGCGGGCGCGGCGGGCCTGGCGACGGTATCGCTGCTGCTGTTGTCATGGGGCTGGGCGCGGGCGCCGGCGCATCGACTGCTGCCGGTGGAATATAGCGCGTTTCTGTGGTCAGCCGCGATGGGCTGGCTGTGGTTTGGCGAAGCCGTCAGCGCCGCGACCTTGCTGGGGGCCGGCTTGATTGTGGCGGGGTGTTGGCATGGATCTAGCGGCCGCACGACGGCGGCATCGGGCGAACACATAGAGCAGACCGCGCTGTAATCAGCGCCGACGAACCAGTTTATTTGCTAAGACGTCGCAATAGCGAATATTCCCGCACCAGGGGGTCATATTCCACCTTTGGCGCCCTTGACGTACGTGGTAAAGTTGCGCATCGGCCATCACGTAACAACCGCCTTTTTGCATCGCGAAGGGGTCATCACGGCTTTGCCCGCGACCCCCTTGTTCTTGTCCAAAGGCACCAGCCCCAAAGGGTCCAGCCCCAAAGGCGCAACCAAGGTGAGGAAACACCCCGCATGACCCAGGTCGGACAGGACACGCTCGGCACCCGCAGCACGATGACTGCTGGTGGCAAACAGGTTGCCTATTATTCGCTGAACAAGGCCGCCGCCAAGATTGGCGACATCTCGCGCCTGCCGTTCAGCATGAAGGTGCTGCTCGAAAATCTGCTGCGTTTCGAAGACGGCGGCTTCACGGTGTCAACCGCCGACATTCAGGCGCTGGCCGACTGGCAAAAGAACCCCGCTGCATCACAGAACGAAATCCAGTATCGCCCCGCGCGCGTGCTGTTGCAGGATTTTACCGGCGTGCCTTGCGTGGTCGATCTGGCCGCGATGCGCGATGCGATCTCGACGCTGGGCGGCGATACGTCCAAGATCAACCCGCTGGTCCCGGTCAACCTCGTGATCGACCACTCGGTGATGGTCGACGAATTCGGTCACCCCAAGGCGTTCGAACAGAATGTCGAGATCGAATATCACCGCAATATGGAACGCTATGACTTCCTGAAATGGGGTTCCAAATCGCTCGCCAATTTCTATGCCGTGCCCCCCGGCACCGGCATTTGCCATCAGGTGAACCTGGAAAACATCGCGCAGACGGTGTGGACCAGCGTCGACCAGAGCGGCGAAACCGTCGCCTATCCCGACACCTGCGTCGGCACTGACAGCCACACCACGATGATCAACGGCCTGGGCGTGCTCGGCTGGGGCGTCGGCGGGATCGAGGCTGAGGCTGCGATGCTGGGTCAACCGGTATCCATGCTGGTGCCCGAAGTCGTCGGCTTCAAGCTGACCGGTGCGCTGGTCGAAGGCGTCACCGCGACCGATCTGGTGCTGACCGCCACCAACATGCTGCGCAAGCATGGCGTGGTGGGCCGCTTTGTCGAATATTACGGTCCTGGCCTCGCCGGCCTGACGTTGGCCGACCGTGCGACGCTGGCCAACATGGCGCCTGAATATGGCGCGACCTGTGGTTTCTTCGGCATCGATGACAAGACGCTGGATTACTTGCGCCTGACCGGCCGCGACGAAGGCCAGATCGAACTGGTCGAAGCCTATGCCAAGGAGCAGGGCTTCTGGATCGACCCCGCGGTCGAGCCGATCTTCTCGTCCACGCTGGAACTCGACCTTGCGACCGTCGTGCCGTCGCTCGCCGGGCCAAAGCGCCCCCAGGACAAGGTCATCCTCACCGAGGTTGACGACGTGTTCAATGCCGACATGGCCAACGTCTACAAGCGCGCAAACAAGCGTGTGGCCGTTGACGGCAAGACCCACGACATCGGTGACGGTGATGTGGTGATCGCCGCAATCACGTCCTGCACCAACACCTCGAACCCGGGTGTGCTGGTCGCGGCCGGCCTCGTGGCGAAGAAAGCTGACGAACTCGGCCTGCGCCCCCAGCCTTGGGTCAAGACTTCGCTGGCCCCCGGCTCGCAGGTTGTGACCGACTATCTGGTGCGCGCTGGCCTGCAGTCGCATCTCGACAATGTTGGCTTTAACCTGGTCGGCTACGGTTGCACCACGTGCATCGGCAATTCGGGCCCGCTGGCCGAACCGATCAGCAAGGCGATCAACGAGAACGGCATTGTCGCCGCCTCGGTGATCTCGGGCAACCGCAACTTCGAAGGGCGCGTATCGCCTGACGTCCGCGCGAACTTCCTCGCCTCGCCGCCGCTGGTCGTCGCCTATGCGCTCAAGGGCACGGTGATCGAAGATTTCACCACCACGCCCATCGGCACCAGCAAGGATGGCGTCGCCGTGTTCCTCAAGGACATCTGGCCCACCAATGCCGAAGTTGCCAGCACGATGGCCACCTGCATGGACCGCGCAATGTTCCAGGCCCGCTATGCCGACGTCTACAAGGGCGACGAACATTGGCAGGCGATCAACGTCACCGGCAGCGAGACCTATTCGTGGCGCGCGGGGTCGACCTATGTCGCCAACCCGCCGTACTTCGAGGGTATGTCGATGACGCCAGCCCCGGTAAACGACATCATCGAGGCCAAGCCATTGGCGATCCTCGGCGATTCGATCACCACCGACCACATCAGCCCCGCCGGCAACATCAAGGCCGATTCGCCAGCCGGCAAGTGGTTGATGGAGCATCAGGTCGCCAAGGCCGACTTCAACTCCTACGGCGCGCGCCGTGGCCACCACGAAGTGATGATGCGCGGCACCTTTGCCAACATCCGCATCAAGAACGAAATGGTCCCCGGCGTCGAAGGCGGCTTCAGCCGCTTTGGTGACGAAGTTGGCGCGATCTATGACGTCGCGATGCAGCACAAGGCCAACGGCACCCCCACCGTGGTCATCGCTGGCAAGGAATACGGCACCGGATCGTCGCGCGACTGGGCAGCCAAGGGCACCAACCTGTTGGGCGTGCGCGCCGTCATCGTCGAGAGTTTTGAACGGATCCACCGCTCGAACCTCGTTGGCATGGGCGTGCTGCCGTTGCAGTTCAAGGACGGCGAAAGCCGCACCTCGCTCGGCCTGACCGGCGACGATAGCTTCACCATCACCGGTGCCGCCGCGTTGAAGCCGCGCCAGGACGTCGAAGTACGCGTCACCCGCAAGGATAGCACCTCCTTCACCTTCACCGCGCTGTGCCGCATCGATACCGCCAATGAAGTCGAATACTTCATGAACGGCGGCATCCTGCACTACGTGCTGCGCAAGCTGGCCTCGTAAGCCAAGCGTCAAATACAGCGAGAAGGGCGTCCCTTGCGGGGCGCCCTTTTTGTTTGTGCAGCGGGTGGGGGGGGAAGATTAAGGGGCGAGGGTTGTGCCCCTCGCCCCTTTGCCTATTCACACCTGCGCCAACTGCCCCTTGCGACGGCGACGCATCATCGCAGTGGCCGCAGCACCGAACAGCAGCAGCATCGGCGGCGCGGGGACTTTGGTTCCCCCGGTCGTCGTGCCGCCGGTTGAGCCCGAGGTCGACGTCGACGTTGAACCGCCTGTCGAGGTGGATGTGGATGTTGACGTCGACGTGGATGTCGCGCCCCCGGTCGACGATCCCGTCGATGTGGTGGTCGACCCGCCGGTCGAGGTCGAGGTGGACGTACCCCCGCCCGTGCTGGAGGTCGACGTCGCTCCACCGGTGCCGCCCGATGTCGAGGTCGATGTCGATGACGACCCGCTGGTGGACGACGACCCGCTGGTCGAGGTCGAAGTCGAGGTGCTGGTCGAACCAGAGGTGGTGACAATCACCCCGCCGCCACCCGCGCCGCCAAAGAAGCCACCCATAAAGCCGCCCCAACCACCAAAACCAGCCAGACCGCCATAACCGCGCGCGCCTTGATCACCGTCAGATGCGGGGGTCGGGCTGGCGGGGGTAAAATCGGCAGGCGGCAGGCCCGGCGGCGGCACCGGCACCATCGCCAGCTTTTGCGTTGGCTGGCAGCATGTCTTTGTGATCACCACCGTTTTAGTAACAACCTTGTGCCGGATCGCCACTGCGGGCTTTTTCGCCGCGGCAGCGGGTTTGGCGTGCTTCACATACTGCGGTTTACCCTGCGCCGCTTTTTCCGCCATGTGAACCGCGCCGCCACCGATCAACGCGGTGCCAGCCACGAGTGCGGCGACTTTGGCTAGTCCCAAACGAACCGACATAAGTTTGCTCTCTCTTGTTGCGCCCGGGGCGCCGCGCGCTCGCCAGTCCGTTTCCGGCGGGGAGAAGGCAGGCCCGAGGTCCCTCTGGAGCTAGAAGCGCAGAGCCCTGTCGGGGAAACAACGGTTCGGGAGCGGGTGCCCTGTCCTGAATCGGGATTTTTACCTATCGGCAGGCCGCAGGCATCACCTTGTATCATTGTGAAACGGAATCAGGCCCAAAAACGCGCCTATACGGCCGACATGTCAGTCCGCAGCCTCGTCCTCACTGGCACCCTCGACCGAATCGAACAGACCGTTTTGCGCGGTCGCCTGACCCGTCGGCGGGGTGATTCCCAGATGCTCCCACCCCCGGTCGTTCAACATCCGCCCGCGCGCGGTGCGGGCGATCAGGCCGAGTTGAATGAGGTACGGCTCGATCACTTCCTCGATCGTGTCGCGCGGTTCGGACAGGCCAGCAGCCAGCGTTTCGACGCCCACCGGCCCGCCCTTGTAAATCCCGGCGATCATGTGGAGATAGCGGCGATCCTGCGCATCCAGCCCAATCCGGTCCACCTCCAGCCGGGTCAGCGCATTGTCGGCAATCGGCAACGTCACGGTCGTACTGCCCGCGACATGGGCGAAATCTCGCACCCGGCGCAACAGCCGCCCGGCCACCCGCGGCGTCCCCCGCGCCCGCCGGGCGATTTCCCGCGCGCCCTCGCTCTCGATTCCCATGCCCAGCAAATTGGCGGCGCGGGTGATGACCCGTTCGAGTTCATCCACGCTGTAAAATTGCAACCGCACCGGAATGCCAAACCGATCGCGCAGCGGCGTCGTCAACAAACCCGCGCGCGTCGTCGCCCCGATCAGCGTGAACGGCGGCAAATCAATCCGCACCGATCGCGCCGATGGCCCCTCACCGATGATCAGGTCGAGCGCGCGATCCTCCATCGCCGGATACAGCACTTCCTCGACCACCGGGTTCAGCCGGTGAATCTCGTCGATAAACAGCACATCGCCTTCTTCGAGATTGGTCAGCAATGCCGCCAGATCACCGGGCTTGGCGATCACCGGGCCGGAGGTCGCGCGGAAATTGACCCCCAATTCGCGCGCGATAATCTGCGCCAGCGTGGTCTTTCCCAACCCCGGCGGCCCGAAAAACAGCGTGTGGTCAAGCGCCTCCTGCCGCGATTTGGCGCTCTCGATAAAGACGCGCAAATTGTCTTTGGCAGCCGCCTGCCCGACAAATTCGTCGAGCGTCTTGGGGCGAAGGGCCGCGTCAACGTCCTCGATCTGACGATGCGCGGAAAGGAGGGGGTTGTCGGTCATTTACCCCGCCGCCTTTTTCAACGCCACCCGGACCAGCGCGCCCAATTCGCCGCCCTCGCCCAATTCCTCGATCGCCTGCGCGACCGCCTGCGCCGCGACGGCGGGTTTAAAGCCGAGATTTTGCAGGGCCGAAACCGCATCGGCAGCCACCGACACTTCCGCCACGAGGCCGCCGCCCGACAGCGACACGCCCGCAGCGCCAGTGCCAAATACCATGCCGCCGGCCTTGTCCTTCAATTCATTGACGATCCGCGCGGCCAGTTTCGGCCCGACGCCATTGGCCCGCGCGATCATCGCGCTATCGCCGCCCGCACAGGCCCGCTGCAATTCCTCAACCGTCAGCGCGCTCAAAATCGCCAGCGCGACCTTTGACCCGACGCCCTGCACATGGGTCAACAGGCGGAACCACGCCCGCTCCCCTGCGCTCGTAAAGCCGATCAGCCGCTGGTCCGTCTCCGACACCTGCATCTCGGTATGCACGACGCAAGCGTCGCCCCGATTGCCCAGCGCGGTCAGCGTTCGCACGGAACAAAACACCAGATAACCGACGCCATGAACGTCAATCACCGCCCAATCAGGGCCAAAATCATCCAATATGCCAGTCAGCTTCGCGATCATGGTCACATCCTAGCCGGATGAGAACGATTTGGGAACATCTTTCCCCTACCGATGGCTACCCAAATGATGCGCATGGGTAATCGCCACCGCCAGCGCATCCGCCGCATCCGACCCGGCCAGCTTCACCGCGGGCAATAGCACCTTGAGCATTGCCTGCACCTGCGTCTTGGCCGCGCCGCCGGTGCCGACCAGCGCCTTTTTGATCACCTTGGACGGATATTCCGCCACGCTTAAGCCCGCCCGCGCCAGTGACACCAGCGCGACGCCGCGCGCCTGCCCCAGCTTGAGCGTCGATTGCGGGTTCACGTTGACGAAGATTTCTTCGACCGCGCTGAAATCGGGGTGATAGATATCGACCACCGCGCTCAACCCTCGGTCGAGTTCCAGCAAGCGGTCGGCCATCGGCAGGGTGATGTCGGTACGGATCTGGCCATTGGCGATGTGGCTGATCCGGCTGCCAGCCTTGGCGATGATGCCCCATCCGGTGCAGGTGAGGCCGGGATCGACGCCGATGATGATCATGTCACAGTCGCAACCCAAAGCGGGGCGCGCCCCACACCATCGCCAGATACAGCGCCACCGTCAGCCCGCATCCCACCGCCAGCGCCGGCCAAAAGCCCCAGCCGCCGCGCAGCAACCCGGCCATCAGCGGGAACATCGGCAGTGACGGCAGCACGTACCAAAACGTCGCTTGCGCATGGCGGGCCATATTCTCGGCATCGGGACGTGTGTGCCACAACAACATCATCCCCAGCACCGACACCAACGGCAGCGACGCCACCAGCGCCCCCACCGTTGGCAACCGCCGGCCAATTTCCGCGATCAGCGCGATGATCACGCCCGATAGCAGCGCCTTGGCCAGCAGGGTGAGTGGATCAGCCAAGCTTTTCCATCACCTCGTCCGAGATCTCGTAATTGCCCCAGACGGTCTGCACATCGTCATCGTCGTCCAGCGCGTCGATCAGCTTGAGCAGCGTTGCGGCATCATCGGCGCCGACATCGGCCTTGATGTTGGGCTTCCACGCGAGTTTCACCGCATCGGCCTCGCCCAGCACTTTTTCCAGCGCGCGGGCAACGGGGTGCAATTGTTCGATCGCGACCCAGATCAGGTGCGAATCCTCGTCGCTCTCGACATCCTCGGCACCGGCCTCAATCGCCGCCTCGAGAACCTTTTCCTCGTCGCCCACCTTGCCGGGATATTCAATCAGGCCGAGCCGTTCAAACCCATGGCTCACCGCGCCGGACGCGCCAAGGTTGCCACCGTTTTTAGCAAAGGCGGTGCGCACGTTGGTCGCGGTGCGGTTGCGATTGTCGGTCAAAGCCTCGACGATGATCGCGA
Organism: uncultured Sphingomonadales bacterium; assembly: GCA_903858875.1. Taxonomy (GTDB): domain Bacteria; phylum Pseudomonadota; class Alphaproteobacteria; order Sphingomonadales; family Sphingomonadaceae; genus Novosphingobium. Next base: position 27,840 of record CAIOKP010000322.1, on the reverse strand, counting down.
CGCCGGCGGGGCCATAGCCCTCGTAGCGTACTTCTTCGTAATTATCGCCGTCGCCCTTGGTCGCCTTGTCGATGGCGCGCTGGATATTATCCTTGGGCATCGACTGTGCCTTGGCGGCGTTGACCGCCGCGCGCAGACGGGGATTCATGTCCGGGTCGGGCATGCCCATCTTGGCCGCCACGGTGATTTCGCGGGACAGCTTGGAGAACTGCGCGGACCGCTTTTTGTCCTGCGCGCCCTTGCGGTGCATGATGTTTTTAAATTTGGAATGGCCAGCCATGGATCGTTTCGTTCATCTAGCGGTGGATTTGAGCCAGCCGATAGCGAAGATACTGGCTTTGGGCAACGCCTGCCTGTGGGCGGCGGCCCGTATCGGGCGCGAGAGCCGGACAAAGCCGCACCCCCGCGCCGAACACTCGCGCTTATTCGATGCCGAGCGCGTTCTTGTACACGTCGAGAATCGCTTCGAATTCGCGACGATCATCGGGTTTCATTTTACGGATGCGGACCACCTGGCGCATGATCTTGGGATCATAGCCGGTCGCCTTGCCTTCCAGATAGACGTCCTTGATATCGTCGCCTATACCCTTCTTTTCCTCTTCCAGGCGTTCGATGCGCTCGATCAGCAAGCGCAGGCGGTCGTCGGCGGCGTCAGCCATGAGTTATGTCTCCAAATGGTTTGCGTGAATCGGTTGCAGCGCTGTTAGATGCAAACCGCGCGGCGGGGCAAGTCGGGTAAAATCTTTAGCCCCAACCTCAATGCTCCGCCGGATTTTTGGTCAGACTTTCCGCCATCCGGGCGATTTGTTCGGGCGTTGCGTCGGTTTGGTATTGCGCCTTCCACTCTGCAAACGGCATGCCGTGGATGACAGCCCGCGCTGCGCCCTTGTCCAACGGCGCGCCGGCATCGACAATCCAATCGGCCAGACAATTCCGGCAAAATCCCGAAAGACCCATGAGGTCAATATTCTGTACATCATGGCGATACCGCAGATGACGTACCAGCCGGCGGAACGCAGCGGCGGCATGGGCGTCATCAAGGTGTTCGAGCGGGTCGGTTACATTCATATTCATGAGGTTTCGGTCCTTGGGTTTATGGGTCACCTTGTGCCATAGCGTTGGCGCCGTCCGTTAGGGAGAATTCGGTGTGACACAGCTCAATCCTCGCGGCCGCAAGGTCAAGATCCTTGCGACGCTCGGCCCCGCCAGCAGCAATTCCGACATGATAGCCCGGCTTATCCGCGCCGGCGCCGACGCATTCCGCGTCAATATGAGCCACGCGGACCACACAATCCATGCCCAGACCATCGCCAATATCCGCGCGGTGGAAAAGCAATTGGGCAAGCCGATCGCCATTCTGTGCGACTTGCAAGGGCCAAAGTTGCGCGTCGGCAGTTTCAAGGATGGCCGCGCGGTCATCCGCCATTCCAGCCATTTCACGCTCGACCGCAATCCGGAACCCGGCGATGAGACTCGCGTTTGCCTGCCGCATCCCGAATTGTTCGGCATTCTGAAAAAGGGCCAGCGCCTGCTGATCGACGATGGCAAGCTGCGGCTTCGGGTGATTACGGCGGATGACAATGCCATCCTGTGCAGTGCCGAAGTCGGCGGCGTGATCTCTGATCGCAAGGGCGTGAACGTGCCTGACGCGGTGATCCCGGTTCCGGCCATGACCGAAAAGGACCGCCGCGACCTCGCCTTTGCGATCGAACAGGGCGCCGATTTCATCGGCCTGTCGTTCGTCCAACGCCCCGAGGACGTTGCCGAAGCCCGCCGCTTGATGGGCGGCCACGGCGCGCTGATCGCCAAGATTGAAAAGCCTGCCGCGCTCGATACGCTCGACGGCATCATCGAATTGTCCGACGGCATCATGGTCGCGCGCGGCGATCTCGGCGTTGAACTCAACCCCGAAGAAGTGCCGCCGATCCAAAAGCGCATCATCGAGCTGACCCGCCGCAGCGGCAAGCCGGTGATCGTGGCGACGCAAATGCTCGAATCGATGATCGAGAGCCCGGCGCCCACTCGCGCCGAAGTGTCCGACGTCGCCAATGCGGTGTATGACGGCGCAGATGCAGTCATGCTGTCGGCCGAAACCGCCGCCGGCCAATGGCCAGAAGAAGCCGTCTCGATCATGCATCGCATCGCCATGCAGGTCGAACGCGACACCTACTATCGCCAACGCGTCCACCTCGCCGAAGTGTTGCCCGATCAAACCACCGCCGACGCGCTGGCCAAGGCCTGCGCCGCGATTGCCGATACGGTGACGCTGGCCGGGATCATCGTGTTCACCGGCAGCGGATCGACCGCCCGCCGCGTGGCGCGTGAACGCCCCGCCGTGCCGATGCTGGTGCTGACGCCGTCGCAAAAGACCGCGCGCAAGGTCGCCTTGCTGTGGGGCGCGCACGCCGTCCACACCAAGGACATCGGCAGCTTTGAAGAGATGATCGGCAAGGGCAAGCGCATGGCCTTGCGCCATGGCTTCGGCGAAGCGGGTGCCAAGCTGGTGGCGCTGGCCGGTGTGCCCTTCGGGACGCCGGGCGCAACCAACCTGCTGCATGTCGTCACGCTGAAGGGCGACGAATTGGACAAGCACAAGGGTAATGACTGAATAATGCGGGGGGCCACGTGCCCCCCATTTTTCTGGCCCCATTTTTCTGGGCCCGCTTTTCTGGCCCCGCGACCTTTAGGCCGAAATCAGCCCCGCCGCCTCGGCCAGCGCGTCGTGCAGCCGGACAAGATCCTCTGCCCCGACACAATAGGGCGGCATCAGATAGGCGGTATTGCCCAGCGGGCGCACCAGCAAATCCCGGTCGCGAAAAAACGCCAGCAGTCGCGGTTGCAAGTCGGACAAATAGCCCGCCCCCGTGCCCACCGCATAATCCAGCGCCAATATCGTGCCACAGGTGCGGACATTCTCGATCCCCGCCACGCCTGACAGCATCGCCGCCCCGGCCGCCTGCCGTGCGGCCAAGGTCGCAATCCGCTCCACTACCGGCTCCTCGCGCCAGATATCGAGATTGGCGCAGGCCGCCGCGCAAGCGATCGGGTTCGCGGTATAGCTCGACGAATGGTAAAAGGTCTTGGCCCGGTCGGTCGAATAATGCGCGTCATAGATCGCCGCGCCAGCCATTGTCACCGCCAGCGGCATCGACCCACCCGTCATCCCCTTGGCCAGACAGAGGATATCCGGCGTCACCCCCGCCTGTTCGCAGGCCAGCAAAGTGCCGGTGCGGCCCCAACCGGTCATCACTTCATCCGCGATGAACAACACGCCATGCACGCGACAAATCCGCGCCATTTCGGTCAGCACGGTGGGCGGATACATCAACATGCCGCCCGCGCCCAAGACCAGCGGTTCGACAATAAAGGCGGCGGGCGATTGCTGCGCACAGGCGTATTCCAGCGCGTCATAGGTCGCCTGCTCCGCCCCGGCATGGGGAAACGGAATGGTCCCGACATCGAACAGCAACGGGCCATAGGCCGCATTATAGACGCCCCGCTCCCCTACGCTCATCGCGCCGATCGTGTCGCCGTGATACGAATGCTGCATCACCAAAATGCGGTGCCGCGCCGCGCCGCGGTTCGCCCAAAACCCCAGCGCCATTTTCAACGCGACCTCGACACAGGTCGACCCCGAATCGGAAAAGAACGCGTATGGCAGCCCGGTCAGCGTGGCCAATTCGCCCGCCAACCGTTCCGCCGGGGCGTGGGTCCAACCGGCAAAGATCACCTGATCCAACCGCTGTGCCTGATCGGCGATGGCCGCGACGATGCGCGGATGGCAATGGCCATGCGTCGTCACCCACCAACTGGATATCGCATCGACCACCCGTCGGCCATCCTCGGTCACAAGGATCGCGCCCTCGGCACGGACGACCTGCGGGATCGGTTCGCCCAGACCATGCTGCGTAAACGGGTGCCAGACAGCGGAAGGGGTCATAGGATGTCCATCAAATCGAAATGTTCGGCCATCGCCGCCGCCAAACTCACAGGCGTCAGGTCCGGCAGGATTGGCAAACGCCCCAACCGCCGCACTTGTCCCAGCGTAGCAATGATCGTCTCGCTCTCCGGTTCCGCCGGCCCGACAAAGGCGATGCCAGCGATCGGCACACCCCGCCAGCGCAACGCCTCGATGGTCAGCAAACTGTGATTGATCGTCCCCAGACCCGTGCGCGCGACAATCACCACGGGCAAGCCCCAGACGACGAACTGCTCGGCATACAGCCGGGTTTCACTAAGCGGCACCAACGCGCCGCCCGCGCCCTCGACGATGATCGGGCCGGCGCCCGCGGGCAAAGCCAAACGCGCCGCCACGATGTCCACACCGTCGATGCGCGCCGCCAGATGCGGGCTGGCCGGCGTCACCAGCCGATAGGCCTCGGCATGAATGGTCGCGCCGGGCACCAGCCGCGCTACCGCCTCGCTATCGGTTTCCTCCGCCAGCCCGGCCTGCACCGGTTTCCAATACCGCGCTTGCCCAAAGGACTGGGCCAGCGCGCCAACCAAACCCGCCGCCAGGACCGTCTTGCCGATGCCGGTGTCGGTGCCGGTGACAATCAACCCCCGCATACAAAGGCCTCCGCCAGCGCCGCGGCCAGTGCGCCAATATCGCCCGCCCGCGCATTCCGTGTAATGACAATCCGCAACCTGGACGTGCCCTCTGGCACGGTCGGCGGGCGAATGCCGCGAATGTCAAAGCCGGCGGCCTGCAAACGTCCCGCCATCGCCATCGTCCGCCCATCCTCGCCCAAAATCAGCGGCAGGATCGGCGATCCGTGGCATTGCGCGCCCAACGGCGCCAGCGCCGCCCGCGCCGCCTCCAGCCGCGCCATCAGATCGACGCGCAGATCATCGCCCTCGGCACAGATCCGCAAGGCGCCGCGCACTACCGCCGCCGACAAGGGCGATGGTGCCGTCGAAAAAATAAACCCCCGCGCCCGATTGACCAGAAAATCGCGCATCACCTGCGGTCCGCACAGCAACGCGCCGTCGGCCCCCAACGCCTTGCCGCAAGTGTGCAGCGTCAGCACATGATCGCCCCGCGGACCCAATTCAGCCACCAGCCCGCGCCCGCCGGGGCCATAGACGCCGGTGGCATGCGCCTCATCCACCACGAACACCGCATCATGCCGCGCCGCCACTGCCGCCAGATCGGCCAGCGGGGCAAAATCGCCATCCATCGAATAAAGCGATTCGACAACAATCCATGGCGTACCGATCGCGCCCGCGGCACGCCACGCCGCAATCGCCCGGTCAAACGCATCGGCGTCATTATGCGGCACCAACATATGGGCGGCGCGCGACAGGCGGAACCCCTAGTGGCAACTGGCGTGGATCAGTTCGTCGGCAAAGATCCGGTCCTCCCGCTGGGGCAAGGTCGCCAATAGCGCGGAATTGGCGGTGTAGCCGGTCGGTAGATAGAGCGCTGCCGCGCTGCCGAAAAAGGCGGCGGCCTCGGCCTCCAGCGCCTCATGTTCCGGATGGTTGCCGCGCAGCAGGCGTGACCCGCCGGAACCCTGTGGCACGCCGCGCCCAATCGCCTCGGCGGCAATGGCGCGCATCGCCCCGCTTTCGGCCAGCCCGAGATAATCGTTCGAGGCGAAATCCACGCCCGCGCGCGGTGTCAAAACCCGTTGCCGCCCCCGCGCCGCCAATTGCGCGAGATCGGCGCGAGCGGCGGCAAAGGGATCGGCCATCCTTTACGCCCTCGCCCCGAACAGCGCGGAGCCGACGCGGACATGGGTCGCGCCCAGTTGGATCGCCACTTCGAAATCGCCGCTCATCCCCATCGACAGCCCGCCCGCCGCCATGCCGGTCAACCCATGGTCATCCGCCAACTTGGCCAACAGGGCGAAGAACGGCGCGGCCTCGATATCGGCAGGCGGCACACACATCAGCCCGGCCAGCGGCAAGTCGGCAGCCCGCACCGCCGCCAGCAATTCGGGCAGATCGGCAATCGCACAGCCGCCCTTTTGCTCCTCTGCGCCGATGTTGACCTGGAGGAAACACGGCACCCGCCGCCCCGCCTTGTTCATCGCCCGCGCCAGCGCCGTCACCAAACTCACCCGGTCCACCGAATGGATCGCGTCGAACACGGCCACCGCATCGTCCGCCTTGTTCGACTGCAACTGGCCGACCAGATGCAGTTCGATATCGGGATGCGCCGCTTTCAATGCGGGCCATTTGGCTTGCGCTTCCTGCACCCGGTTTTCGCCGAACACGCGTTGCCCCTCCGCGATCAGCGGCGCGATGGCGTCGGCCGAATGCATCTTGGAAATCGCGATCAGCGTGATGGCATCCGGCTTGCGGCGGGCGATCTTCGCGGCGGCGGCGATACGGTCGCGCACATCGGCCAAAGGCGACGACGGCGACACAGGAGAGGCTGGAACGTTCATGGCGCGGTGCTATAGCGCGACGATGCGCCAACGCCACCCCCAACTGCCGACCATCTGGTTGATCAGCGACGCGCGCAACGACGCCGGGTTGCCCAGCGCGCTGGTCCGATTGCCACGGGGCGGCGGATTTATTTATCGCCACTATCACCTGCCGCCGGCGGAACGCCGCGCCCGGTTCACGGCTTTGGCCCGGATTGCCCGTGCGCGCGGGATCGCGGTCGTCATTGCCGGCCCAATGGCCAAGGCGCGGGCATGGGGCGCCGATGGCGTCTATGGCGCAGCTTCGATGATCACTCCCGGCGTTGCGGGGCTACGACTGGCGACGGTGCATTCCTTGCGCGAAATGCGCCGGGCCGGGCGCGCCGATGCCGTGCTGCTATCCCCCGTCTTTCCAACGCGCAGCCATCCCGGCGGCGATGTCTTGGGGCCGGTCCGGTTCCGCCGGATGGCGCATCACAGCCCGGTGCCGGTCATCGCGCTGGGCGGGATGAATGCGCGACAGGCACGGCGGCTCGGCTGGGCGCGCTGGGCGGCGATTGACGGGCTGACGCCGGCCGCTGGGCGCTAACCCCCAGCCGTTTGTGCGGTGATTCTTGACGCGCCGGCCCGCTCCGGCGCATTATAGCGGCCAGACGCAATTTCCACCGACCGATGAAAGCGATAGACACGGCCATGGCGACACGGGCCTATAACCGGGCAGGCGCCAGTTGGCGCCTCATCCTGCGACGCAGCGTGATGCGCAGCGCCGAACTGCTGGGCGCGGGCGCGCTGGCGGCATTGGCGCTGTTCCTGACGGTCGCACTGTTGACGTATCACCAGTCCGACCCTTCCGCCTCGACCGCCGCGGCAGGGCCGGTGCTCAACTGGCTCGGCCGCCCTGGCGCGTGGCTGGCGGAACGGGCGCTGTTCGCGTTTGGCCCGGTGTCGGCGCTGCTCGTGCCGCTGTTTCTGGTGTTTGCCCGGCAGTTGTGGCGGATCGCGGATGCGCAGGAAGCCGCTGACGACGGGGCGGAAAGCCAAGTTCCGCTGCATCAACAACATTGGCTGCGGCCGACGGCGATGCTGGTGCTGGGCATGGCCTTGCTCGCCACGGCGCTAGCGCTGGCGTTCGGGGCGCATCCAGGTTCGTTGCCAGCCTCGCCGGGGGGGGTTGCCGGCCTGTTAGGTGCCACGGCGATCCGGGCGCTGGGGGGCTTGGTCCCGGGCGCTGGGCGCGGGTGGATGATCTTTGCGGTGGGCGCGATGTGCTTGGTTGGCGGGACGGCGGCGGTGACGCGCGTGTTTGCGCTCGATTGGGCAAGCTTGCTGGCCATCTCGTGGTCCTTTCGCCGCCGGGCCGATAGCGCCGCTGATGACGAGGAAGCCGATGCGCCCAAACGTCGTGCCGCGAAACCCGCCAAGGCGGTGGCCGACGACGTCTCGACGGGTCGCGCCACGCCCGATGTACCGTTCACCCCCGATGCGGGCCGCAAGGCGCCCGACATCAGCGATCCATCCCATACGATAAAGCCGGCCGAACTCACCTCGCTCAGCCGGCAGGGCGATTTGTTCGACGCGTGTGAATTGCCGGGGCTCGACCTGCTGAACGATCCGCCGGCCAATTCAGGGCCAAAGGTGGACAAGCTGGCGCTCGAACGCAATGCCAAGCTGCTCGAAACCGTGCTCGACGATTTCAACGTCAAGGGCGAGATCACCGGCGTGCGCACCGGCCCGGTCGTCACCATGTACGAGCTGGAACCTGCCCCCGGCATCAAGGCGAGCCGTGTCATTGGCCTCGCCGACGACATCGCCCGCAATATGAGCGCGATTTCCGCCCGTGTGTCGTCGATTCCGGGCCGCACCGTGATGGGCATCGAATTGCCCAACGTCGACCGCCAGATGGTATCGTTCAAGGAAATGGTAGCCAGCGAGGCCTTCGTCGGGGCCAAGGGGCAATTGCCGATCATCCTGGGCAAGGACATCGCGGGCGAGCCCGTCGTGGCCGATCTGGCCGCGATGCCGCATTTGCTGGTCGCGGGAACCACCGGGTCGGGCAAGTCGGTCGGGCTGAACGCCATCCTGCTCTCGCTGCTGTACCGACTGACGCCGCAACAATGCCGGTTGATCCTCGTCGATCCCAAGGTGCTGGAGCTCAAATCCTATGACGCCATCCCACACCTGTTGTCGCCGGTGGTTACCGAACCGGCCAAGGCGGTTCGCGCGCTGAAATGGGCGGTGGAGGAGATGGAGCGCCGGTATCGCCAGATGAGCGAAATCAATGTGCGCAACATCGTCAACTTCAACGAAAAGGTAAAAAGCGCCGCGGCCAAGGGCAAGCCGCTGGGCCGCCGGATCTCGATCGGGTTTGACCCGGACACCGGTCAGGAAGTGTACGAGGACAAGCAACTCGACTATCAGGCGCTGCCACTGATCGTGGTAATCGTCGACGAATTGGCCGATTTGATGGTGACGGTGGGCAAGGAAATCGAAGTCCTGATCCAGCGCCTGTCCCAAAAATCGCGCGCCGCCGGCATCCACCTGATCATGGCGACGCAGCGCCCGTCGGTCGATGTCATCACCGGCGTCATCAAGGCGAACCTGCCGACCCGCATCAGCTTTGCCGTGACCAGCCGCATAGATTCGCGCACCATCCTTGGCGAACAGGGCGCCGAGCAATTGTTGGGCAAGGGCGATATGTTGTACAAGCCAGCCTCTGACCCAACCAAACGCGTCCACGGGCCGTTCGTCTCGGACGAGGAAGTCGAGCGGGTTGCCGACCACTGGCGGGCGCAAGGCGCACCCGATTACGTCGGATCGGTCACCGAGGAGCCGGAGGAAGGCTCGTATGGCTTTGACGACCTCGACGCCACCGCCAGCGACAATCCGGAAGAGCGCAAATACCTGCAAGCCTGCCACATCGTGTTTGAAAGCCAGAAAGCCAGTACAAGCTGGCTGCAACGCCAGATGGGGGTCGGCTATAACACCGCTGCCAAATGGATCGAGCGGATGGAAGACGATGGGCTGGTCGGGCCGGCCAACCATGTCGGCCGCCGCGAAATCTATCGCGACCAGGACGGTCAGCCGTTGTGACGGCATGCATGGGGAGGTTCGGCCGCCACGCTAACCGTTTATCCCCATGCTGCGCCTGCGAAAGGGATGAACCGTGGCAAGGGCGCGATGACTGCCCTGCTCCGGTAATTCCCCAATAGGGTATTACCCCCTAGAAACGTCGTTAACGAACGATGGGTTCGAAAGGGGTTGCGTGTGTTGCGGAAGTTTTCGTCTGATTTGGGCTCTTTCCGCAAGATCGCCGCTATTATTGCCACTTTCGTCGCTGTGTTCACTATGCCCGCCGTGGCAGAGGCCCGGCTGCAATGCGCACCTTATGCCCGCGAAGTATCGGGTATTGCACTGCACGGTGCGGCCGCCGGTTGGTGGGATCAAGCCGATGGCACCTATGACCGCGGCCAGACCCCACGGGAGGGCGCTGTATTGGCTTTCCGCTCGACCCATGCCATGCGTTCGGGCCATGTCGCGACCGTCGCCAAGGTGGTGGATGACCGCCATGTGCTGCTCAACCACGCCAATTGGTCACGCCCCGGCATGATCGAGCGCCATGCGATGGCCGAAGACGTATCGCCAGCCGGCGACTGGAGCCAGGTGCGCGTGTGGTATGCGCCGATCAACGGTCTGGGCCTGCGCCCGTCGCCCGCTTTTGGCTTCATCTACAACAACGCACCGCGCGGCGGCACCCAACTCGCTCTCAACGATTAAGCCGGCCAGCCGCCTTCGGGCGTAAAGGGCGCGGCAATTTCTGGCGAGACGCGGGTTAAACGCCCGGTGACCTTGTCGAGCATCGCCCATGTCGTAAGCGCCGAAACGATCACCTTGCCGGGCCCGCCATCCGGCTCGACCCTGCGGAAATCAACGCGGCGGTCAAAGCGGGCGCCGGTTGGCCCCGCTGGGATAAAGGTGTCGCACCGCACGTTATCGCCCGCGCGAATATTGCCGCGATAGTCGATCTCGTGCCGCGTCACGACCCAGACATAGCGCGCGATATCCTCCGCCCGCGCCACCTGTTCCCAATGGGCGACGGCAATCGCCTCCATCCACTGTACCCACACCGCATTGTTGACATGGCCGAGCACGTCGATGTGCTCCGGCCCTGCGGTGAAGATGAGCGAATGGTGGTTGGTCACGGCAGAGGCTGCCCCGCCACCCCCAACTGCCACAGGATGAACGCAAATTCCTCCGCCGCCTCGGTCAGGCTTTCAAAGCGGCCTGATTTGCCGCCATGCCCGGCGCCCATATTGGTCTTCAGGATCAACTCATGGCTGTCGGTCTTCAATTCACGCAATTTGGCGACCCACTTCGCCGGCTCCCAATAGGTCACGCGCGGGTCGTTCAACCCTGCGGTCACCATCAGCGGCGGATAGGCCTGCGCCGACACCTGATCATAGGGGCTGTAGGAGTGGATCAGCTCAAACGCTGCCTTGTCCTCGATCGGATTACCCCATTCGGGCCATTCGCCGGGCGTCAACGGCAGGCTGTCGTCGAGCATCGTGTTGAGCACATCGACAAATGGCACATGCGCCACCACCGCGCCCCACAGATCGGGGTCGGAATTGATCACCGCGCCCATCAATTCGCCGCCTGCCGATCCGCCCGAAATGCTGATCCGCCCCTTGGTGGTGATGCCGCGCTCGACCAAGCCCCTGGCGACATCGACGAAATCGTTGAACGTGTTGGTCCGCGACTCACGCTTGCCGGCCTTGTACCATGCGCGGCCAAGGTCATCGCCGCCGCGAATATGCGCGATGGCATAGGCAAAGCCGCGATCAACCAGCGACAGGCGCGAGGTCGAAAAGCTGGGCGTCATCGCCATGCCATAGGCGCCATAGCCATAGAGGTGCAGCGGGCCGCCAGCCGCACGATCCTTGCGATAGACGATGCTGACCGGCACCACCACGCCGTCACGCGCCGTAATTTCCAGCCGCTCCGTCGCGTAGAGCGATGCGTCATAGCCGCTGGGGATTTCCTGTACCTTCAACGGTTCAAGGCTGCGATCGGCGACGTGATAGTCATAGACCGTCGCCGGACTGACCATGCTTTCATACGACAGGCGCAAGGCGCTGGGCGCCCATTCGGGATTGTCCGACAGGCCCGCATCATACGACGCCTCGGGAAACAGGATGGGTTCGATCCGTGCCGGGTCGTCGTAATAGCGCACCTCGATCCGGTCCAACCCGCGCACCCTTCCCTCGATCACATAAAAATCGCGGAACAGGTCATAACCGAGCAAGTAAAATTCGTCGGTGCCCTCGATCAACGTCGTCCATTCGCCCGGCGTAGCCAGCGGCGCGGTGGCCAGACGGAAGTTTTCATGCGTATCGTTGGCGTGGATATACAGCACACCATCGCGCTCATCGACGTCATATTCGACGCCCTCGACGCGGGGTTTAACCAGAATGGGGGTGGCCAGCGGATCAGCGGTCGGCACTAGGCGTACCTCGCTTGTTTCATGGTCGCTGGTAGCAATGATCAGCCATTGCTCGTTGGCCGACAGCGAGGAGCCGACGCGAAAGCCCTCGTCATCCTCATGATACAGCTCGACATCGGCGGCCAAGGGTTGCCCCAACCAGTGCAGCCGCGCATTATCAGTCCGCCAGTTTTCATTGGCGAGGCTGTAAACCAGCCCCTTGTCGCCCGCGACCCAGACCAGCGAGGACAGCGTGCCAGGGATCTCATCAGGCAGGATTTCGCCGGTGGCGATCACCTTGAACCGGACGGTAAACCGCTCCGACCCATTGTCATCCACCGCCCATGCCAGCAACCGCGCATCGCTCGACACCGAAATCGCGCCGAGGCGGAAATACTCGTGCCCCTCGGCCAAGGCGACCTCGTCAAGGATCAATTCGTCCGGTCCGCCGGCGACGGGCTTGCGCCACCACTTCTTGTATTCGGCGCCTTCCTCGAACTCGATCCAATAGAGGTAATCGCCATCCTTTTGCGGCACCGACCGGTCGGCTTCCTTGATACGCCCGCGCATTTCGGTGAACAATGTGTCGATCATCGGCTGTTGCGCCGCCATCCGCGCCTCAAACCACGTGTTTTCGGCGGCCAGATGCGCCAGCACGGCGGTATCGGTCACTTCCGGATAGCCGGGGTCGCGCAACCACGCATAGTCATCGGCCACGGTAATGCCGTGATGTGTAAAGCTATGCGGCCGTTTGGCGGCGACCGGGGGTGTGGCCATAAGGGCGGCGGCGGGCTGGCTGGAATTGCTCATAGGATGCATCTATGGTGCCGGTGCCGCCCCGGCAAGGACCGGGCCAAGAACAATGACCCCATTTCGTCCCGTAAGGAACATCGCCATGACCAACCATCCCGCTCCCCAGCCCTATGCCGCCCGCCTCGCCGCCCTGCGCGCCGAACTGGCGGTGCGCGGGCTGGATGGTTTTGTCGTGCCGATCTGCGATGAACATATGAGCGAATATGTCGGCGCCTATGCCCAGCGGCTCGAATGGCTGACCGGCTTTGGCGGATCGGCGGGGACAGCGGTGGTGCTGGCTGATAGCGCGGCGATCTTTGTCGATGGACGCTATACGTTGCAAGTGCGCGATCAGGTCGACGGCGCGCTGTATGATTACCAAAGCGTGCCCGCCACCAGCCCGGCCAAATGGCTGGGCGACCATGCGCCGCAGGGAGCCAAGATCGGCTATGACGCCTGGCTGCACGGGCGGCCATGGGCGCGCGCGACGCAACGGGCGCTGGAGGCGCGCGGGGCCTGCCTGATCGCGGTCGAGAGCAACCCGGTCGACACGGTCTGGACCGACCGCCCGCTGCCCAGCCTCGCCCCCGCCGTGCCGCACCCGACGGCGTTGGCCGGTGTCGCCAGCGAGGCCAAGCGCGCCGAGGTCGCCGAAGGGCTGACCGCGCGCGGCGCCGATGCGACGGTGATCTCCGCGCTCGATTCGCTGGCATGGCTGCTCAACATCCGGGGGCAGGATGTGGCCTGCACGCCCGTTGCCCTGTCGTTCCTGATCGCCCATGCCGATGGCACCGCCGACCTGTTCATCGCGCCCGAAAAGGTGACGCCCGCCCTGCGCGCCCATCTTGGCAATGCGGTGCGGATCGCCGACCGCGACGCCTTTGTTCCCGCGCTGACCGCGCTGGCCGGCAAGCGGGTGGTGGTCGACCCCGAACGCGCCGTCGCCGCGATCTTTGCCGCGCTGGAGAATGCCGGTGCGCAAATCATCGAGGACCGCGACCCCACTGTCCTGCCCAAGGCGGTCAAAAACGCCACCGAGCAAGCCGGCCAACGTGCCGCCCAGGCCCGCGACGCCGCCGCGATGGTCCGCTTCCTGCACTGGTTGAGCATCGAGGCCCCAAAGGGGACCGTCACCGAATTGAGCGCGGCGGCCGCCTTGCACCAGTTCCGCCGCGACACGGGCGATTTGCGCGACCTGTCGTTTGACACGATTTCCGGCGCTGGCCCCAATGGCGCTATCGTCCACTATCGGGTCAGCGAGGCAACCTGCCGAACGCTCGAACCTGCCAGCGTCTATCTGGTCGATTCGGGCGGGCAATATCCCGATGGCACCACCGACATCACTCGCACCGTCTGGATCAACACGCCCGATGGCACCGACAGCGAACCCCCGGCCGAGATCAAGGACCGCTTTACCCGCGTGTTGAAAGGCCACATCGCCCTCGCCCGCGCGACCTTCCCCGCTGGCACCGCGGGCAGCCAGCTCGACACGTTGGCGCGGCAATATTTGTGGGCCGCGGGCCTCGATTACGCGCATGGCACCGGGCATGGCGTGGGCAGCTTTCTGTCCGTCCACGAAGGGCCACAACGCATCGCCAAATCGGCGGGCGGACAGGCCGGCACCGGACAGGAATTACTGGCGGGCATGTTCCTGTCGAACGAGCCGGGCTATTACAAAGCCGGCGCATACGGCATCCGGATCGAGAACCTCGTATTGGTCGAACCGCGCAGCATCGCCGGGGCGGAAGGCGTCTATTTCGGCTTTGAAACGCTGACACATGTGCCGATTGAACGCGCCTTGGTCGACGGCGCCTTGTTGACCCGCGAGGATGAGGCGTGGTGGAATGCCTATCACGCCCGCGTGCTGGAGATCGTTGGGCCGCAGGTGTCGGGCGCCACGCTTGACTGGTTGCAGGCGCAATGCGCGGCGCTGTGACGCGGCGCTTGTGAGAGGGTGATTGTTCCCGTATTGTTCCTAAATCAGGGCGAGTCGCCAGAAAGGGAACAGCGATGATCGGCTATGTCACACTGGGGACCAACGATCTGGCACGGGCGGCGCGGTTCTATGATGCGATCGCCGCCGAAATGGGCGTCGGACGCATGATGGAATATGACCATTTCATTGCCTGGGGCGAGGCGGGCGGCAAACCGGGCATCGGCATCACCGAACCGTTCGACGGAAAGCCCGCGACGATTGGCAACGGCGTGATGGTGGCGCTGGAAGCGGCAGACCCGGCGCAGGTCGACCGCCTCCACGCCCTCGCCCTCGCGCATGGCGGCAGCGACGAGGGCGCCCCCGGCCCACGCGGTGAAAGTTTTTATGCTGCCTATTTCCGCGATCCAGATGGTAACAAGCTCAATGCCTTTGTGATTGGCTAGCGCCAAGGAGCCACCAATGCCCCACCCGTTGGAAACCCACCCCCTTCACCTCGGCCTTGGCGCCAAGGTCAGCGTTGAACCGGCATTCACAGGAATGGATTGGTACGGCCCCTATATCGCCCGCCACGCGGCCGACGGGGCCGAAGGGCGGCTGGTCACCTTGCACAGTTTTAGCGAGGATTGGGACAGTTGGGAAATGCATCCCGAGGGCGAGGAAGTGGTGATCTGTATCGAGGGCGCCATCGTGTTGGTGCAGGAAAGCCCCGATGGCACGACGCGACATGTCGAATTGGCCGCTGGCGATTGTGCCATCAACCCGCGCGGGGTGTGGCATACCGCCAATGTCGCGGCATCGGCGCGGGTGCTGTTCATCACCGCTGGCTGGGGCACGCAGGGGCGACCACGCGACAATTGACGACAAATCTCCTCGCTCTTGGCATAATCGCGCGACACAAGGGGCCTAAAGCCGTAATTGAAAGTCGCCGGGATGCCGCAAGCCCCCCCTCGCCTGGCGTGCCGGCGGCTTTCGTCCCTGTCCCCTGCTGTTACGGGGATGATACCAGAGGATCGCTTCCATGAAGAAAATCACCCTCGGGATTTCGGCTCTCGCGCTGGCGCTGGCCGGTGCGGCCATCGCGGCAGAGGCGCCTATGCATCACGGCATGGACAAGACCATGACCCGCGCCGAAGCCAAGGCCCATGCCGAAGAAGCCTTCGCCAAGCTCGACGTCAACCACGATGGCAAGCTGGACAAGGCTGATCGCACCGCACGCATCGCCGCCCATTTTGACGCGATCGACACCAACCACGACGGCACCATCAGCCGCGATGAATTCATCGCCGCACACGAAGCCATGGGCCGCCACATGCATGGCGAAGGCCGCCCCGACATGGCACCACCGGGCACTGGCGCTGACGGCCGCGGCCCGCACGGCATGGGCGAGCATGGCAAGTGGCGCCCCCGGATGGGCCAAATGGCCATGCATGGCGCGCGCATGGCGATGGTAATGGAAATCCTCCACCTGGCCGATCCCAACCATACCGGCACCGTAACCAAGGACGCCTTTGTCGCCGCCGCGCTGACATTGTTCGACAAGGCCGATACCAACCACGACGGCAAGGTCACGCCAGACGAACGCAAGGCCGCGTTTGCCAAGCAGCGCGCGGACATGCGCGCCGAATTCGCCAAGCATGGCGGCATGATGCACCACGGCATGGGTGGCGATATGCCACCGCCACCGCCGGCACAGTGACCAGAGGCACGCGGTGTTGACCAACCAGACCGACCCCGCTGCCCCGACGCGGCTGCTGCTCGTCGATGATGAGCAGACCCTGCGCGAGCCCCTGGCCTCCTATCTGGAGCGTCAGGGGTTTGTCGTCAGCCAAGCCGCCAGCGCCGCCGAGGCGCGCGTCTTGTTGGCCTGCGACGAAGCGCCGGAACTGGTGCTGCTCGACATCATGATGCCGGGTGAAGATGGTCTGTCCCTATGCCGCCATCTGACCGAAACGCGGGCGATCCCGACCATTTTCCTGACCGCGCGGGGCGAGGCGACCGACCGCATCGTTGGCCTTGAAATTGGCGCGGATGATTATGTCGTCAAGCCGTTCGAACCGCGCGAACTGGTGGCGCGCATCCGGTCGGTGCTGCGCCGGTCGGCCCGTGGCGCCACGCCCGCAGAACCGTTACCGCAACAGGAGGACTTCGTGTTCGAAGGCTGGCGACTCGACCCGCTGAAACGCCGGCTGATCGCGCCCGATGGCGCGGTGGTGGCGATATCGTCCGTTGAATTCCGCCTGTTGATGGCCTTTGTCGAACACCCGCGCCAAGTGCTCGACCGCGACCGCTTGCTCGATATGGTGCAAGGGCGCGAGGCGCATTTGTTCGATCGCGCGGTCGACAATCAGGTCAGCCGATTGCGCCGCAAAATCGAAATCGACAGCCGCAACCCCCAGATGATCCAGACGGTCTGGGGCGGCGGCTATATGCTCGCCGCCGATGTGCGCCGCGTGGCAAATGACCCGGCATGATCGCTTTGCGCCGTTTTTGGCCTGACAGCCTCAAGGGACAAGTGCTGTTGGCGCTGGCGGCGGCATTGCTGCTGGCCCAGGGGATCAGCGCGGTACTGTTGTACAAGGCCCAGGCCGAATATCATGAAGAACAGCTGGTCCACGGGCTCGCCATGCGGGTGACGATGGCGACCCGCCATGACGATGGGCGGCCACGCGATCTTGCCGGGCCAGAAGGCCTGCACCATGAACCCCGGGGCGATATGCCACGCGGGCTGAGCCCTGAGCTGACCGCCAATTTTGTCCCCGCCGCGGTGGATCACACCGAGCGGGATATTGGCAACCAACTCACGCAATTATTGACCGAGCAGGAGATTCCGATCGTCCAGCTGGTGGTGGTGGAACGCCCGATTTCCGCCGACCCGGTCTGGCAGGCGCGCATCAACGACCGGTTTTCGATGATGGGCAAACATCACCCACCGCGCCCGGACCAAGTGTTGATCGCCGCGGTTCAACGCCAAGCGGGCGGGCCATGGCTGCTGGTGCGGATCAGTGTGCCGCCGCGCGACCCTTGGCTGCTGGCCACGCTGATTGCCCAGACGTTGTTTATATACGCGTTGCTGGTTAGCGCGATGGCGGTAATCCTGCGGCGAATTGTCCGGCCGCTGGCCGAATTGACCGACCGGGTCGAACATTTTGCCGAAACGCGCGAGGATGGCGGCCAATTGGCACCGCAAGGACCCGATGATGTGCGCCGTTTGATCGAGGCGCATAATGCCATGGAACAGCGCATCATCGCGCTGATCAAGGAAAAGGACGTGATGCTGGGGGCGATCGGCCACGATCTGAAAACGCCGCTCACGGCTTTGCGCGTCCGGATCGAATCGGTCGAGGACGATGCAGAGCGCGGCAAGATGGCCCAGACGATCGAGGATATCGTCCGATCGCTGGATGACATTCTGTCGCTGGCCCGCGTCGGACGACCCAGCGATCCGGTGGAACAGACCGAACTGTCCGCGCTGGTTGCCTCGATTGTCGAAGAATATGAGGATATGGGCGACGATGTCGTGCTGGATGAGACCAGCCGCATGGTCTTGCCCGTGCGCCCGACGTGGATGCGCCGGGCGTTGCGCAACCTGATCGGCAATGCGCTGCGCTATAGCGGCAGCGCGGTGGTCAACATGACACGCGAAACGACCGAGGGCCGCGCTTGGGCAGTGATCCGCATCACCGACCCCGGCAAGGGCATTCCCGAGGGCCAGATCGAGCGGATGTTCGAGCCGTTTACCCGGGGCGAACCATCGCGCAATACCTCGACCGGCGGCGCTGGGCTGGGGCTGACGCTGGCCCGCGCGATTGCGGAACAGCATGGTGGCCAGCTGACTTTGGCCAACCGGATCGACGGCACGGGGGCGATTGTCGGCCTGCTGGCAACGCTGCGCCTGCCGCTACCGGTGTAGCGGACAAGGCCCGCGCGCATCGGCACGGGCCTTGTCAATCTCACTTCAATCTTACTTCAATCTCACTTCAATTTGGCGATCTGGCCTGACGTTTCGGCTCCGCGCGCGTCCTTCAACACGCCGCAACTGCGGACACGTTCGACCGTGCGGTCCAGTTCCAGCTGGCCAGTTTTGCCAGCCAGCTTGGGCGCGAAATCCTTGAGGATCGCATCGGCCTTGACCACCGAACAGAACCCGCCGAACACTTGCGGCAGCCGCGCGGCGAGGAAAATGCCCGCCCCGCCGCTCAGCAATTCGTCCGTATGGTCGCGCATCCAGTCATAGCCTGTGTCCCGCGTCTTGGGGCTGACCGCGACGCCCATTACCAATTGCAACCGCTCCGACAGGCGCAGACGCTTGTCCTTGGCCTCGTCGAGCACCCATTGGGCGATCACCGCATTCCCGGTGTGGGACAATGCACGCAGCGCCGACGGGCGGAACAACGGGTCTTGCGAGGCCAGCGCCTGTTCAAACAGCGCCTTGGCCACCGCGACACCGTTGCCCTTGTCCGCCGCAGCCTCGAGATGCGCGGCCAAACCCATGCCATACCACGACGGATCGAGCGCCGCCGTATCGCCACGCAGCCAAGCCGCTGCGGCCACCGCCAATTTCGCCCGCACCGCCGGATCGCGCGCGCCATTGACCATTTCGCCGACCAATTGCACGCGGTGTTGCGAGGCTTCGGCGTCTTCATGCGCATAGGCGCCCGCCGCCGGATCGAACCCGACCCTGGCCAACATCGGCGCATACAGCCGCCCGACAAAGGCGCGATAGGCCGCCGTCGCCTTGGCATCGAGCATGCCCCACGCCTCCAGTGCGACAAGGCCGGATGTCGCCGCATCGCTGGCATAGGAATCCGGGTTGGCAACCATCACGCGGGCCAATTGCGCCAATTGCGCCGCCGAAGCGCGCCCGGCCATAAAGCTCGCCCGCAAGGAATCGGACAAAGCCAGCGCTTCGCCGCCAGCCAGCTTGTCCGACACCGCGATCAGGCGGTCCCAATCACCCTTGGGCAATTCAAAGCGGTAATAGCCGGTGCCCCCGGCGTTGGGCATGAAGACGCCCTTGCCCGCCGGGCGCACCTGTGCCGACACCATATCGAGCAACTGACACGTCCGCGTCGCGCCCACCCGCAGGCACATCGGCACGCCCCACTTTGTCACAGGCGGGGTCGCGCCCAGCCGGGCATAGCGGCTTTGCGTCACGGTATATTTGCCGCCCGCGCCGGTGAAGGTCAGCAACGGCACGCCCTGCTGATCGGTAAAGCTCTGCATCGCGGGCAAGATGCGCGGATCGCCCGCGACATCGGCCATCGCGCCAAAGAACTGCGCGCTAGTAGCGTTGCCATAGCGGTGCGCGGCCATGTACTGGCGAACACCCTGACGGAATTTATCGTCGCCCATAAAGGCGGCGATCATCGCCACGACATGCCCGCCCTTGCCATAGGTGATGGTGTCGAACGCGGCGTCGATCTGGGTGTTGCTGCCAATTTTTTGGTGGATCGGACGCCCCGCGACCAGCGCGTCGGTGCCCATCGCGCCAAACCCTTCCTCCAGGGCGCCCTTGCCGATGTTGAGATCGGGCCGCCATTCATTGCCGATGCGATAGCCCATCCAATTGGCGAAACTCTCGTTCAGCCAGACATCGTCCCACCACGCCGGCGTTACCAGATCGCCAAACCACTGATGCGCCAATTCATGCCCGACCACCATGCCAAACCCACGCTTTTGGTAGGTCGAAGCGTTGTCATCGAGCACGAGCAGATTGTCTTCATACAGGTCGGCGCCGGCATTCTCCATCGCGCCCGGCATGATCGGCGCGGTGATCTGGTCCAGCTTTGGATAGGGGAAGCTCTGGCCGAAATAGGCCTCGAGATGGGTGACGATCGACTTGGAATTTTCCAGCGCGAAGGCCAGCTTGTCCTTGTTCTGCTGCGTCGACACGATGCGCAGCGGCAAGGGGGCCGCGCGCTGCGGAGTCGGCGGCACGTCACTGGTTGCAACGGCAAAGGGCCCGACCATCATTGCCAACAGATAGGTCGGCAAGGGCGCGGTGGCGCCAAAGTGGTGCACATCCATGCCGCCATCGTGCGTCACGCTGGTTTCGGGCGCGTTTGACACGGCGACGAGGCCGCTCGGCGTGCGCAAAGTAACGCTGAACGGCTGTTTGTAGCCGGGCTGGTCAAAGCCGGGGAATGCGGAGCGCGCGTCGATCGATTCAAACTGGCTCCAGCTATACCACAGATCACCAACCTTCACGCGGAACAGCCCCTGCGGCCCATCCTGAAACGCCGCGTCATAGTCAAAGGCCAAGGTTGCGGGGCTAACAGGCAGCGGTTCGGCAAAGGTCAACAGAGCCACGCCGGTCGGGTCGACCTGCTTCCACGTCGCGACGTACACCTTGCCATCGATGGTCGCCGTGGCCGATTTCACGCCAAGGTTGCGGCCGTGAATATACAGGAAACGGCTCGCCACCTTCACGCTGGCGTCGATTTCGACATGGCCGGAAAAGCGTTCCTTGGCCGGGTCGACCGTCAGATCGAGGCGATAGGCCGCAGGGACCACCGCATCAGTCAACCGGCCCAGCGGCACTGGCGGCGCGGCGTCCGCCGTGGCTACCGTGAGTGCCGACGGCGCCGGCGCGGCAAAGGCCGTCGCGCTGATGGCGCAAGACAGCAATGTAGTGGCAAGCAGGCGACGGCGCATGAAAATTCTCCCACGGGGCATCCCCCGAAAATGGCGCAGGATCACAGGCGACCGCGGCCCAGCCCCCCGGGACGCCCCACCCAATGTACGTGAAACATAATTACGTGATCGCGCAATAGCCATCGGTTTCTTTGGCTGTCATAGCAGCCGGAGATTACCCCGATTGCACCGCACCACGACTGGCCTTTGCCACATCGCTGTCACCTCGCTAGAAGCCGCCCATTATGGTCCATACTATGCCCTCCAAACCTGCGCCGCCGCACGCTGCCCCCTTCGTGCTGCTCGACGATGCACGGGATGGCACGGCGCGGCTGTACACCGCCGCGCGCGAGATCGTCATAGCGCGCCGCGCGGACGACGTATTGCCCGCGCTGGCCCGGATCGAACGCTTATTGTCGCAAGGCTATGCGATGGCCGGCCACATTGCCTATGAGGCAGGGCTGGCGCTCGAACCGCGGCTTGCGCCACTGGCGGACGGGCGGACCGGGGCGGATGGGCCATTGATCTGGTTTGGCGCATTTGATGGCTGGCGCGACCTGTCGGATGGCGACGTGGCGCAATGGCTGGCGACCCATGCCCGCCATGACCGCCCGGCGCGGATTGGCCCGATGGTGCCGCAAATCAGCCCCGGCGGCTATGCCCACGCCTTTGCCCATATCGCCGAGGCGATCGCGGCGGGCGATATTTATCAGGCCAATTTCACCTTTCCGCTGGCAGGCAGCTGGCAGGGCGATCCGCTGGCGCTGTATGCCGCGTTACGTGGCGCGGGCGCGGGGGCCCATGGCGGCATCGTGTTTGACGGGTCACACTGGCTGCTCAGCCTGTCGCCCGAATTGTTCGTCGCCACGCAAGGCCGCGATGTGCGCGCCAAGCCAATGAAGGGCACCCGCCCGCGTGGCGCCACCCCCGATCAGGACGCCGCCTTGGCCCGCGATCTGGTCGACAGCATCAAGGACCGCGCCGAAAACCTGATGATCGTCGACCTGATGCGCAACGACATCAGCCGCGTCGCCGAACCCGGTAGCGTCCGCGTCGAGGCGCCCTTTGCAATCGAGAGCTATCCCACCGTGCATCAGATGGTGTCGACCGTGCGGGCGCGGCTCGCCGCCGATTATGGCGTGGTCGATCTGATCCGCGCGCTGTTCCCCTGCGGGTCGGTCACCGGCGCGCCGAAAATCCGCGCGATGGAATTGATCAACACCTATGAACGCGACCCGCGCGGGGCCTATTGCGGGTCGATCGGCCATATCGACCCCGCGCCCCGTGGCACGCGCGCGAATGCCACTGGTGATGCCGCGTTCAATGTGGCAATCCGTACGCTGCGCCTGTCGCCCGGCGAAGGCGGATCTGGCACTGCGGTGCTGGGCGTCGGATCGGCGGTTGTGGCGGATTCAGCGGCATTGCCCGAATGGCGCGAATGCCTGGTCAAGGGGGGTTTTGTGCATCAACCGGCGCCGGACAGGACCATCGCCCAATTCGACCTGATCGAGACGATGCGGTTTTCGCCCGAACATGGCGTGGGCCATCTGGAACTGCACCTTGAACGGATCAAGGCCAGCGCCGCCGCGCTGGGCTTTGCCTTTGATCGCCATGCGGTGCGCAATGCCATCCACGCGCTGTGTTTCGAGGCGGAGCGGCCTTCCAAACTGCGCCTCGTGCTGGCGCGAAGCGGGGCGACCAGTTTGGAGATCAGCGATCTGCCCCCCGCGCTCGATGCCGATGGGCCGGTGGTTTGCGTGGCGCTGCCGATCCCGGTCGATTGTGGCGACTGGCGCTTGGCGCATAAGACGACCGACCGGTTCTTTTACGATGCCGGCCTGACTGCGGCGCGCGGCGCCGGCGCCAAGGAGGCGCTGTTCGTCCGCGATGATGGCCTGCTGACCGAAGGGTGTTTCACCAGTATTTTTGTCGAGCGTGACGGCCTGTTGCTGACCCCGCCGCTGGCGCTGGGCCTGTTGCCCGGCACTTTGCGTAGCGCACTGATCGCAGAAGGCCGCGCGCGGGAGGCGGCATTGACGCTGGATGATCTGGCCGATGGGTTCTGGATCGGGAATGCGTTGCGCGGGCTGATGCGCGCCTGTTTGCTGGGATAAATACGATGCACGAGATGTCCGACGCGCTGGGCCGGATCCAGCCTTCGCGTACCAATGCGATGACCGATCGCGCCTTTGCGCTGCGCGAGGGCGGGGCCGATATCCTGTCGCTGTCGGTGGGCGAGCCGGATTTTCCGACGCCCCCGCATGTCGTGGCCGCGTGCAAGGCGGCGCTGGACGCGGGGGACACGCGCTATACGCCGGTGCCCGGCACAGCGCGGCTGCGCGGCGCCGCCGCGCTGCATTTCGAACGCGATCTGGGGCTGGCTGTGCCGCCCGCGCAGATCATCGTCTCGGCGGGGGGCAAGCAGTCAATTTTCCTCGCGCTTCTGGCGACACTCAATCCGGGCGACGAGGTGCTGATTCCCGCGCCATGGTGGGTGTCCTACCCCGAAATCGTGCGCTTTGCCGGGGCGACTGTCGTGCCGATCCCGACCGATCCCGCTGGCGGCTTTCGTATCACGCCCGACCAATTGGCCACCGCGATCACCCCCCGCACCCGTTGGCTTTTGCTGAACAGCCCCGGCAACCCGACCGGCGCGACCTATAGCGCCGACGATCTCGTCGCACTGGGCGAGGTGTTGCGCGCCCACCCGCGCGTGATGGTGATGAGCGACGATATTTACGCGCCCTTGCGCTATACGCCGGGGCGTCACGCGACGATTGCGGTGGAATGCCCGGACCTGGCGCCGCGCGTGCTGACCATCTCGGGCGTGTCGAAAAGCCATGCGATGACCGGGTTCCGTATTGGCGTTGCGGCGGGGCCGGCGTGGCTGATCGCCGCGATGGGCCGGTTGCAAAGCCATGTATCAGGCAACGCCTGCTCGATCAGCCAGGCCGGCGCCGTGGCGGCCTTCGAGGGGCCGCAGGATTTTCTGCTCGATTGGCGCGATCGTTTTCGCGCGCGACGTGATATGTGTGTAGCGGCAATCAACGCCATCCCCGGCCTGTCGACTCCGGTACCGGATGGCGCGTTTTATTGCATGATCGACGCCGCGCCGCTGATGCATCGCTTTGCCGATGACGAGGCTTTGGCCATGCATCTGCTGGATCATGGCGTGGCGATTGTGGCCGCTTCCGCTTTTGGCGGTGAATATTGTGGATTTCGCGGCTTTCGCATCAGCTTTGCCGCCGATGAAGCCAAGTTGACCGAAGCGTTGCGCCGCATCGCTCGGGCTCTGGTGTGACAAGGGACGTTATGGAACTGAATATCCTGTTTGAAGATGGCGAGGCTCTCGTCATCGACAAGCCCGCAGGCTTGCCGCTCGACCGGCCGCGCGCCGGGGGCCCATGCCTTGAGGATGACCTCGAAACGCTAAAGCTGGGGTTTCAGCGCGAGCCGTTCCCGGTCCACCGGCTGGACCGCGATACGTCGGGCTGCCTGTTGCTGGCCCGCAATCCCAAGGCGTTGAAGCGGTTTTCCGCCGCGTTCGAGGCGCGCACCGTGGCCAAACGCTACCTTGGCGTGGTCGCGGGGCCGGTCGAGGGCGAGACCGGCACGATCGAACTCGCGCTGTCCAAGATCTCCTCGGCCGCCGAAGGGTGGCGGATGATCGCCGCCAAAAAGGGCAAGCCGGCGGTTACCCATTGGCGCAAGATTGATGAGAAGAACGGCCTGACGCTGGTCGAATTCCGCCCCGAAACCGGGCGGACGCATCAGATTCGCGTTCATGCACTGCTCGGCTTGGGCGCGGCGCTGCTGGGCGATCCGATCTATGGTGATGATGCCAATGGGTCAAAGGCGGGCGCGAAACGCACGTTGCTGCACGCGATCGAACTGACCATCCCGCGCGATGGCAAACCGCCGATCCACGCCATCGCGCCCGTGCCGACCGATTTCGTCGTGCTGGGCTTTGACCTGTCGGAATTTGCCCTGCCAGAGGTCGCGACCGCGGACATCGAGGCACCAGACCTCGCTTTGCCCGACGTTGCAGCGGAAGACTTGACCCTGCCCGCAACCGACGCGCCGGGGGATGAGGGTGAATGAGGCGTTAGACGCCGTTATCGCCCGCGCCCACGCGCTGGCGCAGGAGAGCTTTATCGCCGCCGCCGGGCCTGGGGGGCAGAACGTCAACAAGGTCGCGACGGCAGTGCAATTGCGCGTCAACGTCTATGGCTTGCGTCTGGCCCCGCTGGTATTCGATCGGCTAAAGGAACTGGCGGGCAGCCGGATGACGCTGGGCGGCGAGATCGTGTTTACCGCCCGCCGGTTCCGCACACAGGAGGCGAACCGATCCGATGCGCGCGAAAGGCTGGATGAGATGCTCCGCCTCGCGCATCAATTGCCCGAACGGCGCGCCAAGAGTCGGCTGAACCGCATCGGCAAGGGCGCGCGGCTGGATGGCAAGAAACGCCGTGGCACGGTCAAGGCCGGCCGCGGCAAGGTCGCGATGGATTAACCGCGGATTACGGCGCCTTTTTGGCCGGCGGGCTGCTCGCGGCGGCTGTAACATCGGCTGCGGCGGATCCGGCGGCAGCCGCTGCGGCGTCGACGCTCGGCGTGGTGGCGCTGGCGGCGGTCGCCGTGGCCGATGGATCGGCGGCGGGCACTGCTGCGGGTTCAACCCCGCTCATCGCTTCTTCTGCTGGCATTTCAACGTTTTCCGCCGTGACGGCATCGTTGGCCTTGTCCGAATGGCCGCACCCGGCCAACGTCAAAGTCGCGGCAAGGGCAAAAAGCGACGAGCGGGCGAACGATGTCATGGGGATCCTCGGGTAAGGCTACGATAAGCCGTCAAGGTAGGCGCAGAGGCGCAAAAAACAAGGGCCCGGCGATGGTTTGCCCACTGGCGATGCCGCTTAAACAGGTAGTGCTTGTAATCATATAAAGATATCTTTATATGGCAATGCACCATGACCCACGGCCTTCACATCGACCCGCTGCTCCGCGCCCTTGCCGATCCCACGCGGCTACGCATCATGCGCCTGCTCTCCACGATGGAGCTGGCGGTGGGCGAATTGGCGCAAGTGCTGGGGCAAAGCCAGCCCCGCGTGTCACGCCATGTCAAAATCCTGTGCGACGCATTGCTGGCCGAACGGCGCAAGGAAGGCAGCTGGGTATTTCTGAAGGCCGCGATCGGTGAACAGCGCGCGCCATCGCTGGGCGTGGCCACCGCGCGCCTGCTCGCGGCGGCGGAACAGGACGATGCCGCCTTTGCCGCGCAATGTGCCGAGGACCGCCGCCATCTGGCCGCGATCCGCGCCGCGCGCGAAACCGCCGCCGCGACCTATTTCGCCCGCCATGCCGAGGAATGGGACCAGATCCGCTCGCTGCTCACCGCCGAGGAGCCGGTGGAGGCCGCGCTGGCCGTGGCGCTGGGCGATGATTTGGGCGTTTTGCTCGACATCGGGACGGGCACGGGGCGGATGGCCGAATTGTTCGGGGCCCGCGCCACCCATGTCACCGCCATCGACAAAAGCCCCGACATGTTGCGCATCGCACGCAGCCGGCTGCAGGATTTGCCCGCCGGCCACGTCGATCTGGTGCAGGGCGATTTCACCGCGCTGCCGCTGGCCGATGCCGCGTTTGACACGGTGCTGTTTCATCAGGTTCTGCACTATGCGCAGGCGCCCGAACTGGTGCTGGCCGAAGCGGCGCGTGTGGCGCGGCCCGGCGCGCGCCTCGCCATCGTCGATCTGGCCGCACACGCGCACGAGGAATTGCGCAGCGCCCACGCCCATGCCCGCCTTGGTTTTTCCGACGAACAGATGCTGCATCTGTTCACCGAGGCCGGCTTTGCCGCCGATCCCGCCGTCGCGCTGGCGGGCGGGCAATTGACCGTCAAGATCTGGACCGGGCGCCGCATTGGCGCCCCCGTCCCATTGCATACGATAGAGGCCCTTTCCCGATGATTGCCAGTTACGACGCGCTGAGCGAAGCCCGCAAGGCGCTCGACACCCCGCTGTTCGCCGGTCTGCCGGGCGACATTCGCGTGTCGTTCGAATTTTTCCCGCCCAAGTCCGACGCGATGATGGCGCAATTGTGGGATGTGGTGACGACGCTGGCGCCGCTGGGGCCGCAATTCGTGTCGGTGACCTATGGCGCGGGCGGCACGACGCGCGATCGCACCCATGGCACCGTCGCGCGGATCATTAGCGAGGCCCGCCTGCCCGCCGCCGCGCACCTCACCTGCGTCGATGCGACCAAGGCCGAAATCCGCGCCGTGGCCGAGGCCTATTGGGAGGCAGGGGTGCGCCACATCGTCGCGCTGCGCGGGGATATGGGCCAGCCGGGCGCGGCCTTTGTGCCCCACCCCGATGGCTATGCCAATGCGGCAGAGCTGGTCGCCGGGCTCAAAACCATTGCGCCGTTTGACATTTCGGTCGCGGCCTATCCCGAAACGCACCCCGATTCGGCATCGGTTGCGGCGGACATCGACAACCTCAAACGCAAGCTAGACGCAGGCGCCAGCCGCGCCATCACGCAATTTTTCTTCGAGCCGGAAACCTATTTCCGCTTCCGCGACAGGCTGGCCGCCGCGGGCATCGACGCGCCCGTGTTGCCCGGCATCC
>CAIOKP010000321.1 GCA_903858875.1 uncultured Sphingomonadales bacterium | reverse complement strand
CGCGTGCAGCGACGGCTTGCCGGTCACTTCGGCCTCAACGCCGGTGACGCGGGTGATCGCGCCGACGATCGCGCAGCTATAGCCAAAGGCCGGGCCGGATTTGGTGGCGAAAAACGGCACGTCGGACGCAGTATACAGCGCCGCCCCGGCCATTACCGCGCCGCAAGCGGCATGAATGTCGGCCATGCTGCAATCGGGTGCCCAGCCGATATAGACCGCGTCCACCGCGCCGTCATCGCTGGGCGCGCAGGTCGCAATGCCATCGGCCGCCAATGCGCGCGACACACCATCGGTGCCCAGCACCATCACACGGGCCACGCCTCGCGTGCGGAACAGGCCGGCCGCGACAGTGTTGGGGGTCAACATCTGGGCATCGTCGACCGGCAGGCCGATGCGGCGCAGTTTTTCCGCCTGTTCGGCGCCGGGATAGGCGCTGCCATTGGTCAGCAGTAAAAACGGCATCTTGGCCGCGCGCAAACGGGCCAATGTCTCGGCGGCGTGGGGCAGCGGGGTATATTGACCCAATTGCCGGTCGGACAGGATCAGCGTGCCGTCGACATCGAACATCACGCCGTCAATTGGGCCGATGGCCTCGTTCCAATGGGTCATCATGCCAATTCCAGCTTGAGGCCCGGCCGCGACAGCGCGACTTGGGCAAGGTCGGTGCGTTCCAGCAACCGGCGCAATTCGCGCATCAGCCCGCTGATCGCCGGGTCGTAATCGCGCGGCGCCGGGCCGGCGGCGTGCATCGCATCCACCTGATCGGCGGGCATCGTGGCACGCAGCAGGAATTCCTCATCGGACAGGCCGGAGCCAAACCGGCGACGCAGGGTTGCGACATCGGCCATGTCGGGCTCTGCGGCCAATTCGCGGGCGCGGGTGCTGGCCATGATGCGGTCCATCACATGCGCCGCGATTGGCACATTGGGCCGACCAAACCGGCCCAGCGCATAACGCACCACCTCGTCTGGGATGGTGGCATAGCGTTCCTTGGCCGAGACATTCATCACCGCCTGCGTCATCACCATTTGCGCAAATGGCGTCATCACGATGGGCCAGCCGAGTTCCTCGCGGACCCGGCCGATTTCCTCGATGACTTGGCCCTCGAGGTGCGACAGGCGTTGTTCGCTCAAGTGGCGGCGCATTGTGCCCACCATGCCGCCGGGCAATTGGTGACGTTGATAGGCGGCATCAAACGCCTGCGGTGCGCCGGTGGGCAAGCCATCCGCCTCGGCCAAGGCGGCGAAATAGGCCGCGATTTCGGCCAAAGCTTCTTCGTCGACATCAAAACGATGTCCTTGCGCCTTCAGATTGGCCAGCACCCGCATGGCGGGCGGGTTGGATGTACCATCCGCTGCTCCGCCGCTGGCGCATTGCAGCGTTTCGATGCCAAGGTCCGCCGCCGCCAGATAGGTGAGGTCTGCCAGGCCAATGGTGCAATGGGCGTGGAGTTCCAGCGGCTTTGCCCCGATCACCGCGCGGATCGCGGGGATCAGCGTTGCGGCGCGCATCGGGGTCAGCAACCCGCCGGGGTCCTTGATATACAACGCATCGACATCCGCGCTGGCGGCCAGCGCGCGGGCGCGTTCGGCGTAATGGGCATCGTCGTGGATCGGGCTGAGCGTAAAAACCAGCGCGGCGACGACTTCATCCGCGCCGCCCGCCTTGGCCATGCGGGCGCCGGCCAGATTGCCCGCCACATCATTCATCGGATCGGCCAGCGCAAACCGCCGGATGCCGTTATTGACCAGCGTGCGATAGGCCAGCGCCATGAAATCCGGGCTGGCCGTTTCCCACGCGATAAAACGAAAGCCGGTGGACAGAAATTGCAACGGTGTGTGAGGCAGCGCCGCCGACATCAGCCGGATACGTTCCCACGGGTCCTGTTGCTTATAGCGCACCGCGACGCCCATGTGGGTCGACGTGGTGAAATCAATCGCCTTGAACCCGGCGCGGGCCATCGCCGGCGCAATCGCCAGCGTGCGCGCCGTATCGACGCCCAAGGCGCCCCACAGGCTTTGATTGCCGTCGCGCAAAGAGGTTTCGACAAGGCGCAGATCGGTCATTGGGCAGCATCCTGAGCGATGAGGAAACGAGGGAGAAAGCCGGTATCGACGCCGCCTGCGGCAAAGTCGGGATCGGCCAGCACTCTGCGGTGAAAGGCAAGGTTGGTGGCGACGCCCTCGACGTGCGTGTCATCCAGCGCGGCGCGCAGGCGGGCAAGGGCGGTCGCGCGGTCGGGGCCATGGGCGATGATTTTGGCCATCAATGAATCATAGTAGGGCGGAATCCCTGACCCCGCCGCGACATGGGTATCGACGCGGACGCCCTCGCCTTGCGGCCAATGCGCGGCGCGCACGGTGCCGGGGCAGGGGGCGAAATCGCGCGCGGGGTCTTCGGCGTTGATCCGGCATTCGATCGCCACGCCCATCAAGCGCACCGCGTCCTGCGTCAGGCGCAGACCAGTCCCTTCCGCAATCGCGATTTGTTCGGCAATGAGATCGATGCCGGTTACCGCCTCGGTCACCGGATGTTCGACCTGAATGCGGGCGTTCATTTCGAGGAAGTAAAATTCCTGCGCATCAACATCGACGAGGAATTCGACGGTGCCTGCGCCGCGATACGACAGGTGGCGGGCGAACCGTACACCCGCCTCGCGCAGCGCGTCGCGCAAGGGTTCGGGCAGGCCGGGGGCCGGGGTTTCCTCGATCAGCTTTTGATAGCGGCGTTGCACGGAACAATCGCGCTCCCCCAGATGGATGACGCCACCCATGCCATCGCCCAAGACCTGTAATTCGACATGGCGACCGCGCGCCACAAAGCGTTCGAGATAGACCCGCCCGTCGCCAAACGCCGCCTCCGCCTCGGCCGAGGCGATCGCCAGTGTCGGCGCCAGTTGGGCAAGGTCAGTGACCAGTTTCATGCCGCGCCCGCCGCCGCCGCCGACCGCCTTGACCAGAATGGGCGCGCCCATACGCTCGCCCAGCGCGATGGCGTCGGCCAAGGTTTCCGCCGCGCCGCCGGGGACGACCGGCACGCCAGCCGCCTCGGCCACCGCGCGGGCGCGCAATTTGTCGCCCACCGCGGCGATTTGTTCGGCGGTGGGGCCGATAAAGGTGATCCCTTCTGCCTCGCAAGCCAAAGCCAGATCGGCGCGTTCGGACAGGAAACCGTACCCCGGATGGATCGCATCACACCCGGTGCTGAGCGCCGCCTGCACGATCGTGTCGACCCGCAAATAGCTGGCGGAGGGCGCCGCCGGGCCGATGCACACGGTGCGCGTGGCATGGTGCGTCGGCACCGCGCCGATGTCCGCCTTGGACGCAGCCAGCACTGTTTCGATGCCCAGCGCCGTACAACTACGAATGACGCGGAGCGCGATTTCGCCCCGGTTAGCAATCAGCACCCGGCGGATGGCCATTATCCGGCCACCTGGATGCGGATCAACGGCTGGTCATATTCGACCAGCCCGGCGTTGGCGGCGTGGACCGCGATGACCTCGCCCCGCACCCCGGCGCGCACCGAGTTCATCAGTTTCATCACTTCGACAATGCCGATGATCGTGTCTTCCTCGACGGTCTGGCCGACCGCGATGAACGGCGGCTCGCCCGGCTTTGGCGCGTGATAGAATACGCCGAGCAGCGGGGAGGGCACATCGACCTCGCCTTGGGCCGGTGGTGCAAGGTGGGGCGCCACCGCGGCAGGTGTCGCGACGGGCGCGGGCGCCATGGTGGTTGGCGCAAAAGTGGTCGCCGGTTGCGCCCCGTGTTTGCGCAGGTGCAGTTTTAAATCGCCCGCCTCCAGCTTCATCTCGGCAAAGCCGGAGCGGTCGAACAGGGTCATGATCTCATCGAGATCTTTTGGGCCAAGGGTCACTTGCGGCCTCCAAACAGGGTCATTACATGCGCCATGGCGTTGGCCTGCGGCACGGCAGCGGGGGCGGCGTCTTTCATCGACCACACGGTTTCAGGGCGGCTTTGCAGCAGCAGGATGTCGCCGGTTCCGGCCTCGATGGCCCATTCGATATCCTGCGGGCGGCCATAATGGCGCTCGGCCTTGCGCGCGACATCGCGCAGGCGAAGGAGGTCGGCGTCGGACAGGCATTCTGTGTGGCGCAGGTCTGCGGGGACTTCCTCGTCATGGATGCCGCCGCCGGGCAGGGGCACTTGGCGGATGTGCTTGTCCGAAATGTCCCGCACCGAAATCTCGCCGGTCAGTTTTGCCACGACCCAGCGGTCGGGGGTGACTTCGCCCGACACCACGGCAGAGCC
The DNA here is from genome assembly GCA_903858875.1 of uncultured Sphingomonadales bacterium. Classification (GTDB taxonomy): domain Bacteria; phylum Pseudomonadota; class Alphaproteobacteria; order Sphingomonadales; family Sphingomonadaceae; genus Novosphingobium. Next base: position 718 of record CAIOKP010000321.1, on the reverse strand, counting down.
GAGACCCCAGGCGCCCTCGATCGTGATGACCGATCGGTCGCCGGTGGTGGGGGATCGGGTGAACATCACGCCGGCGCAGCGGGCATCGACCATGCGTTGGACCACAACCGCCATCGCCACGCCGCTTTCGGGCAAGCCGTGGCGGCGGCGATAGCACACCGATTCCACCGAATAGAGGCTGGCCCAGCAGGCGCGTACCCGGTCGATCACCGCATCGGCGCCGATGACCCACAGATATGTGTCTTGAAGCCCGGCAAATGAGGCGTCCTCGGCGTCTTCGGTCGTGGCGGAAGAGCGCACCGCGACCGGCTGATCAACGCCCGCCAATTCCGCATAGGCAGCGCGCAGGGCTGTTTCGATCTCGACAGGCAGCGGCGCTTGTTCGACGCGCCGACGGATAGCGGCGGTAACGGTTTGGGCGGTGTCCAGATCGTCGGGATCGAGTGCCTCGATCAAGGCGCGCAACGGCTCTGTGGCATCGAGCGCGGTGATGAAGCGTTCAAACCCCTCGGTGCGCAGGACGAAGCCTGGCGGCACCGCAATCCCGGCGCGGGTCAATTCGCCGAGGCTGCCGCCCTTGCCGCCGACGGTTGGGCGGTCGGCAAGGCCGATGTCGGCAAACCAACTGATCGCGGCGGTCATTCTGCCGGCTCCAACAGGGTGACGATGCCGCGTGTGCCATCGACCCGGATGCGGGCGCCATCGCGGATGCGCTGGG
>CAIOKP010000320.1 GCA_903858875.1 uncultured Sphingomonadales bacterium | reverse complement strand
CGGCCAATTCGCGGGCACGTTCGCGGGCATCCTCGGCCTTAACTTCGGTCACGTCGGTATAGATGCCGACGCGCCCGCCTTCTGATGTCTTCAGCTCGTTGATCTGCACCCAGCGCCCGTCGGCCAACGCCTGAATATGAACCCGATCCGCCTCGGCATGGTGCGACAGGCGGTCGGCCAACCAGCGATCCGGCGAAATCAATGACCCAACAGTGCCGCCGTTCGCCGCCAGTTCAGCCACCTCGGCGAATGTTATCCCGGTCAGGTCACGGCCCTGCAACACTGGCCAAAAGCCCAGATAGGCCTGATTGCACAGGACCAGCCGATCATCGGCATCGAACAAGGCAAAGCCATCCGGCAGAGATTCAATCGCATCGCGCAGTCGAACGCGCGCCGCATCGGCATCGCCATGCGCCTCAGCCAAATCGGCATTGGCGACATTGAGGCTGGCCAGCGCTGTTTCGAGCGCGGCAGTCCGTTCGCGCACCATCGCCTCGAGCGAAATCGCCGTCTCGAACATCGAAAAGGCGCCGCCTTGAATATCGCTCGATCGTTCAACACGGTCAATCAACGCGGCATTGATGATCTCAAGCTGGCGCACCCGTTCGCTCAGCGTGTCGGCACCCAACAGAAGCGGGCGATCCGCCTCAGCCATCACGCGCCAATCGCCAGACCGCTCAACGTCTGGTTGTTGTGGGCTGCGCGATATTGTTCGCCATAAGTGTTGAAGCCAACGACATGACAACGTGCATAGATCTGGGACACTTCGCGCGTGATCTGGCGATTTTCGGCGTCTACACGGTTCATCACACAGTCAAAGCCGATCACATGGTCAATCGCGCCGACCTGATGCTCAACTTCGCTGAACACCCTTTCCATATGGGCCAGGCGATCGATACGCTCCCCCACGCGCAACACAATGCCATTGTCGATGGCGCAATAGAACGTCAAACTGCCATCGTCATTGGCCGATTGCACGGCGCGCACGTGGTATTCGCCCCCCGCCCGCACCATCGGCGGATGGGCCGCAAAAAAAGCGGTATCGATATCGCCGCCCAGCAACCCTGCAATCCGCGCATATTCCTGCGCCGCGGGCTTGGCGTTAATCTGATGCACGATACGCGCCTCTGCATCGGCAGCGGTCACGACCATCCGTTCGTCACGGGGGCGATAATGGTGCGAACAGAAGGCATGCAACGGCCGTACACTCGACAGCATGGCCACCACGGCGGCATCCTGCACGAACCGCCCGTTGACGAGCACCCCCGTTTCGCAAAACACCATGCCATCGCCCGATGATCCGCCGACCATTACCGTATCACCCAGCGCTTCCTGCACGGTCATGGTTATCAATTCTTCGCGGTGGGACAGGCCGTCGACCAAAAAAATCGCGGCGTGATACAGCTTGTCCCCCAACCGCCGCGCCCGCGACGCCGCCGTCGCCGCCAATTCCCGAACCGCACGCCGCCCCGCCTCGACTTCAAAACCATCGAGGTCATCGAAGTGGAGCACGCTCATCTCGAAACTGTCAGCGGGCAAGCCAATGAAGACGATGCTGTCCTCATCATAGCCACGCGATGTCAATTCGCCCGCGCTGGTACAGCCGATGAGCGGAAAGGCAGGCAGACGCCGCCCCAATTCCTCAGCCAACACATCGCGCGAAAAACTATGCGAACAAAACAGCAAACCGCCGGCCAGTGTCCGCGTGCCGATAGCGGCCACAATTTCCCCCACCGCATCTACGGGGTCGGATGCGTGTGTCGATATTACGACCAAGCCAGAACGCGCTTGCTGCGCCATTTCACTCTCCGCCCCGGGGAGTCTGTTGTCCGCGCCCTCGGTTGAAGGCGGAGTGTAGCTGTTTGCTTGCCCAGGGCCAAGCGCTGCTCACGCCTTGGGCCTAAGACTTAAGTATGAGACGCCGGGTCGCCCTTCAGGTCTCGTGGTTGCGAAAGACCAACCGCTTCAACACAACATAATTGAGCACCACCACGCCCATCGTCGTGACCGCGCCCGCCAGATAGGGGTTGGGCAAATAATGCGACGCCAATTTCAACCCCGCCAGATTGATGAGGTAATTGCCCGCATAAGACAGCGCAAAACGCAACTTGGCAGGTGCCGCCCCAGCGAACACATGGCGCGAATAAGTAAAGTAATTGAAGCCAGTGCCTAGCACATACCCGATCGCCTGCGCGACATACCGGTCCAACCCCAGCCAGATCATGCCTGCATAGAGCGAAAACCCAAACAGCGTATTGACCACGCCCGCCACCAGATAGCGCAGGATTTCAGCGATGCGCCCCCGCGTCAGCATCAATAGCCGTCCGGGAAATTCACCCGCTCCCGCTCATGCACCAAAGGCGTGCCACGCGTTCGTTCGGAAATTTGCCGAATATGGTCACCCATCAAACCCATAAAGCCAAAAATCAGCGCAAATTGCGCCTGTAATACCGAACCGATCAACCAGCCGGCAATCGGCCGCCCTGTCGCAAAGGCCAAAGCCCCGCCGAGCAACATCAAAAAGGCGATGACCGCCCCCACCACGCCCAAATAGAGCGGCAAACGCAGCATCCGCTTGGACGATCCTGTCAGCCCCGCGACCGCAAAATCAAGCAGGGTGAAAAAATTGTTGTTCGACTTGCCCCGCGCGCGCAACGGGCGAACATAAGGAACCGTTTCAAGTGGATAGCCGGTCTCGATCAGCAACCCGCGATAGAAGGGCTCCGGCTCGTTCAAGGCCTTGATCG
>CAIOKP010000319.1 GCA_903858875.1 uncultured Sphingomonadales bacterium | reverse complement strand
CGCGTTCGGCCAGCGCGGCCCCCACCCCGGCGCGCGATTGCTCGACCGCGCGGTGCTTGCCGCCCCACAGGTCAACCTCCCAATTGGCGTCAAAGCCGAGGTTGTAAAACTGGTTCAGCCCCTGCAACCCGGCGCCCGGCAAATCGGCATGGAGATAGGCCGCCGATGTGCCAAGCGTCGGCAACACAGCCGCCCGGCTGCCCGCCAAGCCCGCGCGCGCCTGATGCAAGCGGGCGTCGGCTATGGCGATCTGGGGCGCATTGGCCAGGCCGCGCTCTATCAACGCCGCCAATTGCGCATCCTGCAGGCCCAGCCACCAGCGGGCCACCGGCGCCTCGGCCTGCGCCGTGCCAGCGCGCACAAACGCCCGCGCCGGTTGAACCGCGACGGGCGGCGCATAATCCGGCCCCACCACACATCCCCCCAGCGCCAACAGCGCGGCGGCGAGCCACACCCCACGCATCTCCGGGCGCATCAATGTGCCCCCCCACCGGAACGCGCCGGATCAATCGGGCGCAAAAACAGCACCAGTGGCAAAACCAGAAGCGTCGCCGCCGCCAGTGCAAGAAAGACATCATTGAACGACATAACGAGTGCATCCAGTGCCACTTGAGAATCCATCGTGCGATAGGCCGCGGCCATGCCGTCCATCCCGCCGCCATAATTCATGGCACTATCGGCCATCGAACGCTGGATTTCGGGATCGTTGGCGGCCAATGCCGCGTTGATTTGCCAGTGGTGAAAATCCAGCCGCTGGTCCTGAAAACTGGCGACAGCGGCAAGGCCGATCGACGCTCCAAGGTTACGCGCCACGACATAAAGGCTCGACGCCTCGCCCGCATCCTCTGGCGCGACCGAGGACAGCGCGACCTGCTGCAACGGCAAAGCCGCCAGCGTCAGCCCCCCGCCGAGCAGCACCATCGACAGCGTCAGGGTTGAACCATCCGACGCCGCGGTCAGCCGCGTCGCCACCAGCGCCGCTGCCGTCTGGACCAAAAACGCCCCGCCCACCAACAGCCGAATATCAATCTTGGCCACCGCCAGCGGATAGACCAGCGACACCAAAATCGCGGTAACGCCGGCCATCGCGATCACCCCGCCCGATTGGATCGCATTATATTGCGCCACCGCCGCAAGGAATTGCGGCACGGCAAACATGCTGCAAAACATCAAGGCGCCCGCGACCAGCATCAGCCCAATCACCGCCGACAACGACCGGTTGCGCAACAACGCCAGCCGGATCACCGGACGCCTCGCGCGCAATTGCCCCCAGCTAATCAGCCCGAAACCGACCACCATCGTCACCGCCAGCGACCGGATCATCCCGGAATCGAACCACTGTTCGCGGTGCCCTTCCTCCAACATCACGGTCAGCCCGCCCAGCCCCAGCGCCATGCCGAAAATGCCGCCCCAATCGGCCTGTCGCAATTCGTTGGCGTCGCCCTTTTCGCGCGGCAATCCGACGAACAACAGCACCAACAGCGCGGCGCAAATCGGCAGGTTCATGAAAAACGCATACCGCCAGCTGAGGTTTTCGGTCAGCCAGCCGCCCAGCAATGGCCCGACAATCGGCCCGAGCAGCACCGCACAGGCAAACACCGCCATACCCACCGCCTGTTGCCGCATCGGCAATCGCCGCGCCACAATGGTCAGCGCGGTTGGCACCAGCGTCCCGCCGGCCAAACCCTGCCCCAATCGGCCGATAATCATCGTCTGCAAATCGGGCGCCAACCCGCACAGCATCGAAAATGCGATGAAGATCAACGACGCCGCCACCAAAAACCGGCGCAGGCCGATCATCCGTTCGAGCCAACTGGTCAACGGAATAACGACGATTTCGGCCACCAGATAGGCCGTGCCGATCCATGTCCCCTCGCTCTGCGTCGCGCCGATTTCGCCCTGAATGACCGGCAAAGCCGAATTGACCACCGAAATGTCGAGCATCGCCATAAACGCGCCCAAGGTCCCCGCCGCCACCGCCAGCCACGCGGCCAGATCGGCGCGTTCGGGCGGGGCGTCGTCCTCAGCGTTCATGGTTTGCCTCGGCCCGGATCGCGGCCAGCGCATCCT
>CAIOKP010000318.1 GCA_903858875.1 uncultured Sphingomonadales bacterium | reverse complement strand
GGCGGCACGACGCTCGTCGCGGCATTGACCGATTATGGCAATGGCTATTGGGCGTTGGTTCCGCTGCGTCTGGCGAATGGCCGCGCGATTTGGGTCAATCGCGGCTTTGTTGCGCAAGGCACCAAACGCGACGCCGCGATGGCCCGCACCCCGGCAGGCCCCGTCCATATCATCGGTCTGGTCCGCCGCGCAGAGCCGGGAAGCACGTGGCTTCGCGCCAATCACCCCGAGGCGGACCGCTGGTATTACCGCGACCTGTCCGCGATCGCTGCCGCGCGCGGCATTGCAGGTTCCGGCACTGTCTGGTTCATCGATGCCGAGGCCGATGCAGTCCCCCAAAAGGGCGCCCCTATCGCGGGCCTCACCGTCCTGCAATTTCCCAACAGCCATCTGTCCTATGCGCTGACATGGTTTGCCCTGTGCGGACTGACCCTGTTCGCCATAGTACTGGTCGTGCGCCAGCGCCGCTGATATGGCGCAGCCCATGACCGCCACCGCCGAACACGACCTTGCCCCCGCCAGCATCGGCAATATGCGCCTGCTGGTTCAATTGCGCTGGGTCGCGGTGGCGGGGCAATTGTTCACCATCTGGTTGACGTCGGACATTATCGGCGTCCGGCTGCCGATGGCGCAATTGGTAACGGTGCCGATCCTGCTGGCGTTCATGAACCTCATCACGCTGGTCATGGGGCGTACGCGGCACGGCTATTCCTACCTTGAATTGCTCGGCGCGTTGATGCTCGATGTCGAGGCGTTGAGTTGGCAGCTCTATTTCACCGGCGGCGCAACCAACCCGTTCATCTTTCTGTTTCTGGTCCAGATCATGATTGGCGCAATCCTGTTGCCGCCCCGTTGGAGCTGGATCGTCGCGCTGATCGCCTGCTGCGATGTTGCGTTCCTGACCTTTTCCTTCCGTCCACTCGAATTGCCGGCGACCTACTCCGGCTCACATTTCCAGCTCTACCTGTTGGGCAGCTTCGCCTGCTTCATGTTGATTGCGGCGTTGTTGGTTTTCTTCGTCGTGCGGATGGACCGCAACCAGCGGACCAGTTCGGCGGCGCTGGCAGCGTTGCGGCAACAGGCCGCCGAGGAACACCACATCATCCGCATGGGCCTGTTGGCGAGCGGCGCAGCGCATGAATTGGGCACGCCGATGGCCTCTATGTCGGTGATCCTGGGCGATTGGGTTCATCACCCGGTGATCGCCGGGGACGAAGAATTGGCCGCGGATGTGACCGACATGCAGACCGAGTTACAGCGGTGCAAAGGCATCCTGTCTGGCATTTTGATGTCAGCGGGCGAAGTACGCGGCGAAAATCCAGAAGTCACCACGGTCCGCGCCTTTTTGAGCGCGATCGTTGCCGATTGGCAATGCCGCACCGTCGGACGAATTTGCCTGATCGACGCCTTTGGATCCGATGTGGACATCATCGCCGACCCCGCCCTACGCCAGGTGATCGGCAATGTCGTCGACAATGCGTTGGAGGTGTCGCCCGACGGCATCGAGATCGCGGCGCAACGGCGCAAGGATGCGCTGATCCTCGACGTGTGCGATCGCGGCCCCGGTTTCGCGCCAGAGATGCTGGAGAATTTTGGCCGGCCCTATACGTCGACGAAGGGGCGCGATGGGGGCGGCTTGGGGCTGTTTTTGGTGGTCAATGTACTGCGTAAACTGGGTGGGCGGGTCGAAGTGACCAATCCGGAGACCGGCGGCGCGCTGGTACGGCTAACCATCCCGTTGTCGCCACTCGCTTTTAAGGGCAAGGGTAGGGCATGACACAAGCGCTTCCGTATCTGGTCATCGTCGAGGACGATCCCGCCTTTGGCCGCACGTTGCGCCGCTCGTTCGAACGGCGCGGGTACGAGGTGATGTTGGCGACCAGCCCCGATGAACTGGCGGCGCTGGTGGAAACGACGCGGTTTCAATATGCCGTGGTCGACCTCAAACTCGGCACGGCATCGGGGTTGAATTGCGTCCAGACCCTGCACGATCAGGACCCCGAAACGGTGATCGTCGTGCTGACCGGCTTTGCCAGCATCGCGACGGCGGTTGAGGCGATCAAGCTGGGCGCGGCGCATTATCTGGCAAAACCGGCCAATACCGACGACATCGAGGACGCCTTTGGCAAGCGCGAGGGTAATGCCCACGTTCCCGTCGAGGGGCGTAAAACCTCGATCAAGACCGTCGAGTGGGAATATATCCACACCACGCTGGCCGAATGCAATTTCAACATTTCGGAGGCCGCACGGCGGCTCGGAATGCACCGCCGAACCTTGGCTCGCAAACTGGACAAGCAGCAGGTGAAGTGAAGGTTAGGCCCCTTCGCTCAACGCCGCCTGCACCACCTTTAACGCCGCGGCATTAATCTTGGCCGCTGTTTCCCCATCATCTGCCTCGCTATAACACCGTAGTTCGGGCGCATTGCCTGACCGGCGCAGGTGCAACACCGCCCCGCTGGCGCAGGTCATACGGATGCCATCGGTCAGGTCAACGCCCGTAATGCCCCCGGCAATCCCGCCAAAATACCGATCAAGCCGCGCCCATTGTTCAGCCTGCGTCCCTGCCAACAGCGTGGCAAAGATCGCCTCGCTATGCGCCGTCGCGAAATTCTGGATACGGTCGGAATAGGTCACCCGCGGCGGCAATTCGCTCAACAGGTCGCGCACCTGTCGCCCCTGTGCTGCCGCGATCACCGCGATCACCGGCAACACTGCGTCGCGCGTTGGTAATGCGGGCAAGACCTCGCCATCCACGACGAAATCGCTAGCGAGCAGGAACCCGCCATTGGCCTCATAGCCGCAAACCTTGTCTTGCCCTGCCGCCAGCGCCGCATTCATCGCATCGATCACATAGGGCGAACCGATCCGCGTCCGCATCGTATGGCCAAACGCCGCCGATCGTTCCAGCACGGTATTGCTCGACACCGGCGTGACGACGGTGCCCGCGCCCAATGCCCGCGCGCACAACACGCCAAGAACATCGCCGCGCAACCATTCCCCGGTGTGGTCAGCCAGCAACGGCCTATCCGAATCGCCATCGGTCGAGACAATCGCGTCAAAGCCATATTCCGCGGCCCAATCGCGGGCCAATACCACATCCTCAGGCCGGATAGCCTCGGTGTCCACCGGGATGAACCGGGTCGAACGACCAATCGCGACGCCCTTTGCCCCCAGCGCCTCGACAATCTGCAACACAACGTCGCGACCCACGGCGGAATGCTGGTACACACCGATGGTCCGCCCCGCCAACGCCCGACGCCCGAAAAACGCGACATAGCGTGCGACATAGGCCGCGGTAACATCGGTCATGGCGGGTAAAGACGCGGGGGTAATCAGCATCCCGTCGCCATCGAATGTACCCGGTGCGAAGTCCAAAGCTTGCCGCTTCATGCCGCCCTCGTCGGATTTCAACACCTCGCCTGCGGGGCGATAGAATTTGATACCGTTGCGATCGTCCGGAATATGGCTGCCGGTCACCATCAGCGACGGGATCGCTTGCCCAAATGCATAGAGCGCCAAGGCCGGCGTCGGCACATAGCCACAAAACACAGGCTCTGCGCCCATATCGCGGATGGCCTGCGCACAGGCGGCCAGAATGCGCGGCGACGACGGCCGAAGATCGCCCGCCAAGGCCACGCGCCCGCCGGAAAATTCCCCAATCTCGCGCAGATATTGCAGAAAACCCTGCGTATAGCCGTAGCAAACCCGGTCGGTCATCGCGACCACCATGCCGCGCGCGCCACTTGTGCCAAATTGCACCCCCGATTGCGACATCAAGGCATCGACGGTCAGCGGGGCAATCGTGGTGGGTTCCATCGGCTTCTTCCTATGGCGCAAGACTGTGGCCACGGGCTGGTATCCCACGACCGAACTACGGGCAAACCCCTCATACAGATTTTACCCAAATCGCACAGGGGCAAGACGCATCCGATATCAGTTCTGATCAGCCATCTACCGCATGGCGACCAATCGCCGGATCATCGGTAAAGAACGCATCTACCCCTGCCGCGATATAGCGCCGCATTTCGGCAATACTGCCCAACGGATTGCGCGCGCTATCCCCTGCCCCATCGCGAAAATCGCTGGCCAGGAAATGGTTTTCCGGGCGGAAGGTCCAGGTGCCAACCAGCAAGCCCGCCGCATGGGCGGCATCAATCAAACCCGTTGGCGCGCCCAATTTGCCATCGGCGCCGATCGAGATCAGCATCCGGTAATAGGGCGAAATCCAATCAGCATAGCCTGACATTTCAGCCAATCCGGCGGGGTTGAGCAAGCTGCCCCAATTGCGCGCGATGCGCTGCGCGGCAAAATCGGCGGGGACTTCCTTGGAATCGCCGATCAATTGCATCAATTGCACATTGGGCCGATCGGCGATCCTTGAGCGCAGGGCCTTGAGGTTGCTGACCTCGAAACTCTGGACGATCACCGGTGCCTCGGCAAGATAGGCGTGGGCATGCAGACGGTCGAGAAAGCGGTCCTCCATCGGCAGGCCTTGGGCCGCGAAATAGGTCGAATGTTTGATTTCCGGGATCAGGCCGACGATGCGCCCGCGCGCGGCGGATTCCGCAGCAACGAAATCGGCGATTTCGTCAAAGGTCACAACCTGAAACGCACCATCATAGGACTGGCTTTCGGGGCGCATCGCCCCCAACCGTTCCTTCGCCCGCAGCGTCTTGATTTCCGCCAGCGTAAAGTCCTCGGTGAACCAACCGGTCACGGCGTGGCCATCGATGGTTTTGGTGATATGCCGCGCGGCGAATTCCGCCCGCATCGCAACGTCTGTCGTCTCGGCGATGTTGTTTTCATGCCGCGCGATCAGCACGCCATCCTTGGTCGCCACCAGATCGGGTTCGACGAAATCGGCCCCATCGGCAATCGCCTTGGCATAAGAGCCGAGCGTATGTTCCGGGCGAAGGGCGCAGGCGCCGCGATGGCCCAGCACAAAGGGCTTGGCCGGACGCGGACGCCCGTGCGTTTGAGCAAAGGCGAGAGGGCCGCTCCCCACAAAACCTGCCAACGTACCGCTGATACCAGTGCCCAGCAGGCGACGACGAGAGAGCGACCCGTTCATACTATCAGAATCCCAGCGACAGAGTGCCGAACACCATGCGCGGCGCAATCGGATATACCGAATAGCTGGCCGATTGAGTTACGGAAATGGTCGATACGCCTGTCGCGTTGAACAGGTTGGTAACATTGACCGAGAACTCCGCCTTCTTTGCATGGATCATCTCGGCGGGCAGCTTTAGCCCGATCCGTGCCGACGTCAGGAAATAGGCGCCAACAGACGCGTCGTTGACGTAGGTCGCAAACCGCTTGCCGACATAGTCACCGAACAATTGTGCCTCAACCGGCCCGGCGATGAGCGTGACGACCGTCTTGTTCATCCACTGTGGGCTGCCGGCCAGCTGCTTGCCGCCGGTCGGGACCACATTGTTGACCGTGCTGCCATTGGCCAACACCACGCCATTTTGCACGGTATAGCCGCCAATCGTGGTGCCGGTGGCCGTACCGGTGGCCGTCGAATAATCGCTGCCATAGACCGAGCTGTTATAGCTGGTCGCGTTATAGATCGAGAAGCGTGGGCCAACATGCAGAGTAAAGGCTGCATCGACGCCATTGGTTTTCACCGACCCCACGTTGAACAGCGAGGTCGTACCGCCAGCGATGGTACCGCCCGCAATACCGCCCGACGCGGCGCTGACCGCCAGCAAGCGGTTGCTGAAATCAACGTGATAGACGTTGATCTGCGCCTCGATGCTGGTGACAGGGCTGTTGGTGAAGCTGCGGCGCGTGCGCAACCCGGCCTCATAGGTCCACGAGCTTTCCGGCTGGACGTTGGATTTGATGTAGTCAAACGCGGCCTGACTGGCGGTCGACCATGGATCAGCGCTGCCACCGCCGCCGTAGGCTTGGTATTGGCGCTGGTTCTTCTGGATGTTGAAATAGGCCTGTTCGTCGCCCGTCACGTCCCACTTGGCACCGATGGTGGGAAGGAACCATTTTGCGGTATTGATCCGGCCCGAAGGCAGCTGCGACCCGGCGTTAAAGCCCGAAAGCGAGCCGAACAGCGGCTGGACCGGGAAATAGCCATTGGCATATTGCGCGCTGGATTTCACGCCTGCTTCGACCAGCAGCGTGGGCAGCAGACGCCAGCTGTCCTGCACATGCATTTGCAGCGTGTTCACCCGCATTTCGGCGTCATACTGTGTGAACAGCTGGTCTGACGGGCGGATATAGGGGCTGGCCCCAGCCAGATTGTTGATGTCGAGCGCATACCAGCGACGGAAGGCGTGGCTGGAATTATACTGATACCAGATGCCCGCTTCGAGCTTGTGATCGCCCAGTTCCGCGTCGAGCGTCGAGATGATACCCTCGCGCATGATGCGGTATTCAGTCGTGCGCGTCACATAGCCAGACCCGCCGGTCGCCGCCACCAGGGCCGCCGAAGTATTGGCATTGGTGCCAATTTTGGTGGCCGCGCTATAGGTCGGATCGAGGTAGGGCTGGATGGCGGTGATCGACTGGCCAAGCGGGCCGGCAACCACGCCCACGCCGTCATTGTGGTGGTAATAGGCCTGGTTCGACCACTTGACGTGAGCGCCAAGGTTCAGCTCATACTTGAGATAGCCCAGATGGTCGGTGCGCTGGGCGTCGGAGTAGAAGTTGTTGTAATTCGACCCTTGCGCTGCGGGCGTATTGCCGAAAGCATCGACATAACCGCGCGTTGCCGCCCAATTGGGGTACATGAAGGGGCGGACATAGGGCTGATAGGTCTGCGCGGCATTGGCGGGCGTGACATATTTCGTGGTGGCGTCTTCGTTTGGCTCGATCTTGTCTGAATAGGCGAAATAGGCGGTCAATTTGCCGAGGCTATCCTCGTGGATGAACTTGCCGTTGGCCTGATAGCCACCCTGAATGCCGCCGAAATCCCAAGCGCGGGCGCGCTGGCGATCGCCGGACAGGTACAGCGTGTTGCCATCGCCAAACGTGCCGGTGTCAAAGCGCAGGAATGTGCGCGACGTGCCGTACATGCCGACGGTCTGGTTGGCTTCCAACCCAAGGCTGCTTTGCGGATCGCGGCTGAACACTTCGACTGCGCCGCCCAGGTTGCTGGTCGACGCAATGCCCAATTCGCCAGCGCCCGTGGTCACCACAGTGCGGCCGACGTTTTCGCTGATCACTGCGCGTTGCGGCGCCAGACCGTTGAAATTGCCATAGTTCTGGTCACCCAGCGGCACGCCATCCATCGTATAACCCAGCTGGCTGGCCGAGAAGCCGTGGATGAACATCTGGGCGTTCTGTTCATTGTTGCCCCATGGGTCG
>CAIOKP010000317.1 GCA_903858875.1 uncultured Sphingomonadales bacterium | reverse complement strand
TGCTGTTCGCGCTGGGGACGCGCACCCATATCTCGATCGCGGTGTCGAAGGACCGCAACCCACCCTACATGCTGATGAGCAATGGCGAGATCCGCAACGCCTATGCCGTGCGTTGGAAGAATATGGAGGGTCGCCCGCGCAAGATGGAACTGGTGCTCGACGGCGTACCGGGGGCCAAAATGTGGTCCGAGGATATGTCGAAAGACGCCGCGGTGCGCAGCCTGACCCGCGTTGTTGCGCCCGATCTGACCGTACCATTGCGCATCTATGTGGTCGCGCCGGCCAATACGCCGGAACAAAAGCTGGGCTTTACGCTGCGGGCGCTTGACGCCGAAGGCGGCACGGTCAGCTATGCCTCGCGCTTCGACGCGCCGGGCAATCAGCCTTAGAACGTCCCGATCCCTTGGGCGGATCGCCTCGGCGCGCCCCCCAAACCGCAAGGAAGCCCCCGCCATGCATGCCCAGGTACAAAATCCGCCCGCCGCACCCAAAGCCACAGGCTTTCGGTTCACCGGCTGGCACATCACGATCATCCTTTGCGCGTTTTTCGGCATCGTGATCGCCGTCAACATCTATATGGCCAGCCTTGCCACCTCGACCTTCAGCGGCGAGGTCGTGAAGAATTCCTATGACGCCAGCCAGAAATATAACGGCTGGCTGGACGAGGCGGCCAAGGAAAAGGCGCTGGGCTGGACGGTCAAGGCCGACCGGCGCGCTGATGGCCGTGTCGCCGTTACCATCAAGGGCAGCGATGCCGCCGCCGTGCCGACCAAGGGCGTGCTGTCGGGCGAGGCATGGCACCCGCTGGGCGAATTGGCCGACCGGGTGGTGACGTTCGTGCCACAGGCCGATGGCAGCTATCTCTCGTTCGATCCGGTCCCGGTCGGCCGTTGGCGCCTGCGTCTGCGGTTGGAAGGCAATGGCCACGTTTGGCGGGGTGAGGAGGCCCTCTGATGGCCTCTGCCGCGCTTGACCTTGCGCCCGGTGGGGATGCCGCGCCGATAACCACCGTGATGGTGGTGCCGGCGATGCATTGCGCCGGTTGCATGGGCAAGGTTGAACGCGGCCTTGGTGCGATGCCGGGGGTGGTGTCGGCGCGGGTCAACCTGTCGGCGCGGCAGGTGGCCGTGGTGCATGACGTCCATGTCATCATCCCCGACCTGATCGCCGCCCTGTCCGACGCCGGTTTTGCCAGCCAGCCCCGCGCCGAAGATCTGACCCCGCCGCCCAGCGCGGTAAAGCCCCTGTTGCCGCGGCTCGCGGTTGCGGGCTTTGCCTGCATGAATGTCATGCTGCTGTCGGTCAGCGTGTGGTCAGGGGCCGAAGGGGCGACGCGCGATCTGTTCCACTGGCTGTCGGCGGCGATTGGCGTGCCGGCGATTATCTATTCCGGCCGCGTGTTCTTTGCCTCGGCATGGCGCGCGTTGCGGCATGGGCGCACCAATATGGATGTGCCGATCTCGATCGGCGTCATTCTGGCGACCGGGCTCAGCCTGTATGAAACGCTCAACCGGGGGACGGAGGCGTGGTTTGACGGCACACTGATGCTGTTGCTGTTCCTGCTGACGGGGCGCGTGCTGGATGCGATGATGCGCGACCGGGCGCGGGCGGGCGTCGATGCGCTGATGCGGCAGGCGGCGCCCGGCGCGATGGTGGTCGGCAAACAGGGCGAGGTCGCATGGCTGGCCTCGCGCGATTTGTTGCCGGGCATGGTGATGCGCGTGGCCAGCGGCGAACGCCTGGCCGCCGATGGCGAGATCGTGGCGGGCAACAGCCGGTTCGACCAAAGCCTGCTGACCGGCGAAAGCGCGCCCGTGGTGGCGGCGCCGGGCGACCTGACACTGGCCGGCATGATGAATATCGACGCGCCCGTGGATGTCCGCGTGACGGCGGCGGGACAGGATACCACGCTGGCCGAAATCGCCCGGTTGATGGATGCGGCGGGCCAGCATCGCAGCGCCTTTGTCCGCATCGCCGACCGCGCCAGCCAGCTTTACGCGCCCGCGGTGCATACGCTGGCGGCGCTGAGCTTTATCGGGTGGATGATCCATGGCGCGGGCGTGTATGACGCGCTGAAAATCGCGATTGCCGTGTTGATCATCACGTGCCCCTGCGCGTTGGGACTTGCTGTGCCGGTGGCGCAGGTGGTGGCTTGCGGCGCGTTGATGCGCGGTGGTGTGATGGTCAAGGATGGCGGCGCGCTGGAACGGATTGCGCGGATCGACCGGGCCTTGCTCGACAAGACCGGAACCTTGACGATGGGACGGCCCTTGCCCGATCCCGCCGTGCTGGCGGCGATCCCGCGCGATGCGGCGGGCGTCGCGCTGGCGCTGGCCAGCCATTCGCGCCACCCGCTCAGCCGCGCTTTGGCCGAGGCCTTGGCGGCGGCGGGCGTGCGCGCGGCGGTGTTGACGCAGGTCGAGGAAATTCCCGGCGAGGGCGTACGCGCCCTGTGGGGCGACATCCAGGTGGCGCTGCGTCGCCCCGGTGCGACGGATACGAATGGGGCCAATCCCGGGGGCGGGGTTGGTTTCCGGGCCGGCAATGACGGTACCGCTGGCAGCGGGGGTATGGCCAGCGTGCTCGACATTGCCGGCCACCCTGGAGGGGCCGGCCATCCTGGAGCGTCCGGCCACCCTGGAGCGTCCGGCCACCCTGGAGGGGCCGGCCATCCCGCTCGTCTTATCCCCTTCGCCGACCGCCTGCGCCCGGATGCGGTCGAGGCGCTGGGCTGGATGGCGCGGCTTGGCGTCACATCGAGCATCCTGTCGGGCGACAACCCGGTTGCCGTGGCGCAAGTCGCGCGCCAGACCGGCCTCGCCGCACAATCCAGCGCCAGCCCGGCGGAAAAGCAGGACGCGATTCAGAGCTTGCAGGCAGCAGGGCATCGCGTGTTGATGGCGGGCGATGGCCTGAACGATGGCCCGGCACTGGCCGCCGCCGATGCCTCGATCGCGCCGGGTTCGGCCAGCGATGTCGGGCGGCAGGCGGCGGATTTCGTGTTCCTCGCCGATTCGCTGCTGGCGATCCCACGCGCGATTGCCGGCGCGCGCGCGACGATGCGGGTGGTGAAACAGAATTTCGCGCTGGCGATTGGTTATAATGCGCTGGCGGTGCCGCTGGCGATTTTGGGCCATGTGACGCCGCTGTTCGCCGCCATCGCCATGTCGAGCAGTTCCTTGATCGTCATCGCCAATTCGCTGCGTCTGGCGCTGCCCAGCCGGTGGAACCGCCGCCCTGTGCCCGGTCTCCCAGTTGAGATAGCGCAATGACCGGTTTGGTGTTCCTGATACCGGTGGCTTTGTCGATGGGGCTGTTCGGTCTGTTCGCCTTCTTCTGGTCGTTGAAAAATGGCCAGTATGATGACCTTGACGGGGCGGCGGCACGGATACTCATGGACGATGATCTGCCCATCGATCGGACATTGGCCGTGCCAGAGCCGGTATCCGTGCCTGCCACGCCAAAGGAGCCTTCGGGCGAATGAAGCTGATCCATCTTTTCGGGATAGTGGCGATGGTGCCAGCGGCATTGAATGCGGCGCCGGCCTCGGCCCGATCGCGCTTGTTCGCGCCACTATGCACCGGCGACGGCCTGACCCGCACGATCAGCGTGCCGGTCGGGCCGCAGGACATCCCCGGCCGCGAACAGCCCGGCTGTTGCGCCAAGGGGTGCCACGCGGGCGGCGAGCGGAAACGGGCCAAGCGGTGCTGTTGACAGGCAGATTTTTCAACGCATGATCCGCGCTTGATCCGGCGCAAAGAAGCCTGGGGCAATTTGTCGCATCTGGATCGTCATGTGGCCTTATTACCCTGAACTGTTGGCCCGGCCTGTGCCGCGCTACACCAGCTTTCCGACCGCTGCCGAGTTTACGCCGGCGGTGGGGGCGGATGACCTTGACGAGGCGTTGCGCCAAACGTCGGGCGATGTTTCGCTCTACGTCCACATCCCATTTTGCGAGAAAATATGCTGGTATTGCGGGTGCAATACCGGTGCGGCCAATAAACGCCAGCGGTTGGCGAGCTATCTCGACGCGCTGACGCGCGAAATCGCGCTCATCGGGCCTCGGCTCGACGGGCGCATCCGGGTAAAGCGCATCGCATTTGGCGGCGGCAGCCCTAACGCCATTTCGCCAACCGAATTTGTCCGGCTATGCGATGCGCTGACCGTGCATTTCGCGTTGGAGGCCCCGGTGTGGTCGATCGAACTCGATCCGCGCACGCTGACCCCGGCGTGGGGCGATGTGCTGGCCCGGGTTGGCGTCACGCGCGCCAGCCTTGGGGTGCAGACATTTGACCCCGGTTTGCAGGCGGCGATTGGCCGGGTTCAACCCGAAAGCACGATCGAATATACCACCGCGATGTTGCGCGATGCGGGGATCACCTCGCTCAATTACGACCTGATGTATGGCCTGCCTGGACAGGATTGGGCGATGCTGGAACATAGCCTGACCCGCGCCAGCGAGATGGGCGCCGACCGCATTGCGCTGTTCGGTTACGCCCATGTGCCGCATATGTTGCCGCGCCAGCGCCGCATCGACGACAGCGCGCTGCCGGGGCAGGCCGAGCGGTTTCAGATGGCCGACAAGGGCTATACATTCCTGACCGGTCAGGGATATGTGCCGGTCGGGTTCGACCATTTTGCGCTGCCGGGCGACAGCCTTGCGCAGGCGACGGTGGCGGGCCGGCTACACCGCAATTTTCAGGGCTTTACCGAGGACCCGGCGCCGGTGCTGATCGGCCTTGGCGCGTCGGCGATCTCGTGCTTTCCCGACCGGATTGTCCAGAACGAAAAGAACGCCGGGCGGTATCGCATGTTGTTGTCGCAGGACCATCTGTCCGGCGTCGGCGGCGTCCGGCGCAGTGCGATGGATCAGGAATTGGGCGCGATCATCAACGGCCTGATGTGTCAGGGCGCGGCGCAGATCGGCACGGAGCGCGCTCTGCAGATGCTGCCCGATCTGGCGCCGTTTCTCGACCGGGGGCTGGCGACGCTAGAGGCTGGGCGGCTGTCGATTGCGCCGGGTGGGCTGCCCTATGTGCGCACCATGTCCGCGCTGTTTGATCCCTATCGCCAGGATTCGGTGCGCCGGTTCAGCTCAGCTGTGTAATTCCGCCCAGGTCGCGCGATGTCGCAAAAAAAAGGACGGCTGACGAAATCGGCAGCCGTCCGAGGCGGGGAGAAATTTGAAAGTCCGCAAGTTACAAAACGCGCGCCGGCGGTAACGTCTGCCGCCGCCGGGCTTTGGGCGGTGATAACGGGCGCATAAATGCCGCGCCTTGATCGTTATCAAGGCGCGGTTTGATTGGTGTCAAATCCCGCTGGGGGGTCGCTATTTCCCCGCGGGCAAAGCGGCCAATGCCGCTGGCGTCAGCACTTGCGGCAGTTTTTGCGCCGCGCCGCCCGCCGGATACCAGACATACAGCGGCACCCCCGCTGCCCCCTGTGTCGTCAGGTACCGGGTGATCGCCGGATCACGCCGGGTCCAATCGCCCTTCAACACCACGACACCCGCCTTGGCAAAGGCATCGCGCGTTGTCTCACGCTCGATCGCAATGCGCTCGTTCACCTTGCAGGTCAGGCACCAATCGGCGGTGAAATAGGCAAACACCGGATGACCCGCCGCGCGCGCCGCGCCCAAGGCCGCCTCGCTGAAGGCCTGTGCGGCCAATACTTCGGGTGCCTCGGCATCGGGGGTGCGGACGGTGTGGGGCAACAGGATCGCTGCCGCGCCGGCCAACGCCAACAGCATACCCGCCGCCTGTCGTCCGCGGCCCAGCCCCTTGCGCTGGCCATCACCGACCATCGCCAGCACCGCGATCACCACAATCGCCAGGACCAAACACGCCCCGGCAAACGACCAACTGCCCAACCGGCTGGCCAGCCACAACAGCGCCAGCGCGGTCAGTCCCATCGGCACCGCCATGATCCGGCGAAACCAGTTCATCCACGCGCCTGGCCGTGGCAACGCCCGGCGCAGCGCCGGCACAAAGGCAATCGCCAGAAACGGCAAGGCGATCCCGACGCCCAGTGCCACGAACAACAGCATCCCTGACGCAACCGGCAGCAAGAGCGCCGCGCCCATCGCGCTGGCCATGAACGGGCCGGTGCAGGGGGTGGCGACAAAGGCCGCCAGCAAGCCTGTGGCAAAGGCGCCGTTGATCGTGCTTTTTTGCCCGACCCCGTTGCCCTTTGTGGCAAAGCCCGGCACCGAAAATTCAAACAGGCCCAGCAAATTGGCGGTGATCCCCACCGACAACAACAGCAAGGCCGCGACCACGCGCGGTTCCTGCAACTGGAACGCCCAGCCGACCTGCTCGCCGCCTGCCCGCAAAGTCAACAACAGCGCGCCGAGCGACGCACAGGCGACAATCACGCCGGCCGAATAGGCAAGTCCCTCGGCCCGCGCCTCGGCTTGCGATTCGCCGGCACGGGCCAGCGACAGCGCTTTCAGCGACAGGATCGGAAACACACACGGCATGATGTTGAGCAGCAACCCACCCCCCAGCGCCGCCAACACCAACCACGGGAGCCCAGGCAATTTTGTCGTTGTATCATCCCCCCCGGCGAGGGGCGTGCCGCCCACCGGCACCGTCCCCGGCGTTGCGGCAAACGCGACCCCATCGCCCGCCGCATTCAAGCGCAACACACCGCCCAGCGATCCGGGGCCCTTCGCCCCGGCCCGCTTCAACGTGACCAGCAACATATCGCCCAGCCGCGCAAAACCTTGCGGCGCGGCATAGGCGGCCGCCCCATCGGTCGCGACGAACAGGTGCGGATGATCGATCACGCCGCTGGCCGGAAAGGGGATGGCAAGCCGCAGATGGTCGCCCTCGATGGCGAAATGCGCCTCTGCGCCCAATGGCGCGGGCAATTTCGCTCGCCAGGCATCAAATCGCGGGTCGGAATGCGCCGGCGTACCCGGGCCAGCGACGCTGACAACCGTGGTCAACCGGGCGTTTTCTGGCACACACATCGTTTCGGTACAGGCCAGCCAATCCGCCGCCACGGCAACCGGCAAGGTCTCGCCAGCGCGGGCATTGGCCGGAATGGTATAGGGCACCAACAACGCATAATCGGTTTGGAACACATGGTTCATCAGGCCGGAAATCAACAGCGTTTCGGGCACTGGATATTGCGGCTCACCCGCATGGCCCGCCCCGGTCCATTCCAGCCGCGTGCCAAACCCCGCATCGCCCGGGTTCAACCAATAGCCATGATAGCCGACCGCCGGGGTGAAATGGATCGCCAGCGTCACCGTCTGTCCGGCGGCAACGGGGCGTTCGGCAAGCAGTTGCGCGGCAATATGATTGGCGCCTCCCGCCGGTGGCGCATCGGCCGCCCGTGCCGAAACGGTGCCGATCATCGCGGCGATTATCAACCCCAACAGAGCTTGCCACAAATCCGCAACACGGCGGGGATAGCGATGCGAGCGCGACGATTTCATTACGGTATTTACTCCGACGGGGTGCGGCAATACGGTCGTGCCATGACGGCCCTCTTGCCCCAACGAAAGCGCCGCGTCATCATGATGTGCCGATGATCCGGCCAATTAGCAAGGAACGCCCTGTGGTGAATACCAGCGATGCCCTTTCGACCGCTACGCGACGCCTGATTGCACTGTTGGCGGTGGGGGCAACGGCGCTGGCATGGGTCCAGCCCGCCACCGCTGGGCCGGCCAAAAAGCATGTCGTCCACGCAGCGCCCATCGCGGTCGCGCCCAAGGGCCCGCCAAAGTTGCTGGTCGCCATCGCGATTGACCAATTTTCCGCCGATCTGTTCGCCCAATATCGCAGCCACTTTACCGGCGGTTTTGCTCGGCTGACACAAGGCGCGGTGTTCGCCAACGGGTTTCAGAGCCATGCGGCGACCGAAACCTGCCCCGGCCATTCGACGATCCTGACCGGCGCACACCCCGGTCGCACAGGCATCATTGCCAACAATTGGTATGACCTGACCCTGACCCGCGCCGACAAGCGCGTCTATTGCGCCGAAAACGAGGCCGACAAGGACAGCAGTTCACGCGATCCGGTCGTCTCGGCGGTGCATCTCAAGGTGCCGACGCTGGGCGAGCGGATGAAGCAGCAGTGGCCCGAAAGCCGCAACGTTGCCGTGTCGGTCAAGGACCGCGCCGTGGCGATGATGGGTGGCCACGCCATCGACGCAGGCTATTGGTACACGGCGCAAGGCTTTTCCTCGTTCAACGGCGTGACACTGGCCCCGGCGGTGCTTGACGCCAACATGAAGATCCTCGGTCTGGTGACCAAGGGGGCCCCCGCGATGGTCGCGCCCGCGTGGTGTGCGGCGCGCAATCGGCCGATCAAGGCAGGCGCAGTAACCGTTGGCACCGGGCGCTTTGCCATCGATACCAATGATTATGAACACAAGCCCGGCGATCAATTCAAATATTCACCCCGCGCCGATGCCGTCACGCTGGACATCGCCGCCGGCCTTGTTGGCGAGATGAAGCTTGGCCGGGGTCAGGCGCCCGATATGTTGTCGGTCAGCCTGTCGGCCACCGATTACATCGGCCATGCCTTTGGTACCGAGGGTGTCGAAATGTGCATCCAGATGGAACAGCTCGACCAGAAGCTGGGCGCGTTCTTTGCCAAGCTCGATGCGGCGGGGCTCGACTATGCGGTGGTGTTGACCGCCGACCATGGCGGCATCGACTTGCCCGAACGGTTGCGTGAACAGGGCGATCCCGAGGCGCGGCGTGCCGAAACCGACCTGTATGGCGAAACCATCGGCAAGGCGATTGCCGGCGAACTGGGCCTCACTCAGGTCCTGCCGCCGTGCAATCCTGGCCCCGACAGCCCGGCCTCGCCCGCCAATATCGTGTGTTCCGAAGGGCTTTTCGGTGATTACTGGATCAGCCCGGCGCTGCCCGCCGAAACCCGCGCGAAAATCGCGGACCGGCTGGTCGAAAAGCTGAGCGCCAATCCACAGGTCGCGATGGTGTTCACCCATGCCCAAATCGCCGCGACGCCCTATCCGATCGGCCATCCGCAGGATTGGACGATGTTGCAACGCGTCCGCGCCTCGTTTGATCCGGCGCGGTCGGGCGATGTCTATTCGGTGCTGAAGCGCGCGATTGTGCCGGTTTCGACCCCCGGTGCCAATTCCACCACGGTGACGACGCATGGCAGCCCGTATGATTACGACCGCCGCGTGCCGATGCTGTTCTGGCGCAAGGGGCTGACCGGGCTTGAACAGCCGCAGCCCGTTGAAACGGTGGATATCGCGCCGACTTTGGCCGCGTTGATTGGGTTGCCGGTGGCAAAGGGCGCGTTTGACGGGCGTTGTCTCGACATCGACGGTGGCCCAGCGGACAGTTGCGGCAAATAAGCGACAGGCGTAAGGCCGGGTCATGCAAGACTCAGCCGGAGCGGATCGCCGCGATCTGATCGTTCTGGGTGGTGGCCTCGTCGGGATGACGCTGGCCATCGCCGCCGCCCGTCAGGGCATCACATCCCATGTGGTGGAGCGGGCCGATCCCGCCGATCTGACCGCGGAGGGCGTGGATGGTCGCGCCTCGGCGATTTCGGCGGCGAGCTGGAACCTGTTCTGCAACATCGGGCTGGAGGCGGCGCTGACACCGCTGGGATGCCCGATCGGGTCGATTGCGGTGACCGATGCGATGCGCCCTGGCCGGATCGATTTTCAGCCCAAGCCGGGCGAGGGATCGCTCGGTCGGATGTACGCCAATCGCGATATCCGCCTCGCGCTGTTTGACGCGGCGCGGGCGGAACCGGCGATTGCCTGGCACACCGGCGTCGAGGCGGTGAAGCGTGAACGCGGCCCCCATGGCGCGTCGGTCACGTTGGACGATGGCCGGGTGTTACCGGGCAGCGTGCTGATCGGAGCCGAGGGGCGCCGGTCGCCGACCCGGGACGAGGAAGGCATCGGGCTGGTCGCGTGGGATTATCACCATCACGCCATTGTCGCCGGACTGGCGCATGAAAAGCCGCATGACAATGTCGCGTGGGAGATCTTCTATGCGGCGGGGCCGTTTGCGTTATTGCCGCTGAACGATTTGCCAGCAGAGACCGCCAATGGATACCGGCATCGTAGCGCGCTGGTCTGGACCGTGCCGGCCAAGGACGCCAAGGGTGTGATGGGCCTGTCGGATGCCGCCTTTCTGGCCGAAGTCGCCAAGCGAATGGACGGATTGTTCGGCGGGCTCGAATTGATCGCCAAGCGGATCGCCTATCCGCTCAGTTTCCAGAATGCGACGCGCATCGTGGGCGACCGCTTGGCGCTGGTCGGCGATGCGGCGCATGGTATGCACCCGATCGCGGGGCAGGGGTTGAACCTTGGCCTGCGCGATGTCGGCGCCTTGGTCGAGGTGCTGGCCGAAGGGATGCGGCTGGGGTTGGAGCCGGGGGATGCGCAAGTGTTGGCGCGCTATGAACGCTGGCGCTCGCTCGACACGTTTACGACGATGAGCGTGATGGACGGCATTGTGCGCCTGTTCGGGGTGCCGGGGCGGACGGCATCGGCGGTGCGCCGGTTGGGCATGGGCGCGGTGCAGCGGATGCCGACGCTCAAGACTTTCTTTATGAACGAGGCGCGTGGCCTCTCGGGCAAATTGCCGACGCTATTGCAGGGTTAGCGCGGCGCTGTTGCCGCCGGCGTTGCGGTGGTTGTGATCACGGGCGGGGCGGCGACGGGGCTGGCCTGCTCGATCGGCTTGCCGCCGCCGTCCCGCAACAATTTGGGCTCGAGCAGCGCGGCTGTGTCAAGCGCATCCAGCGCATGGCCGACATCGGCAAACCGCCGCGCGTCGGCCAGCCAATCCTGCGCGACCTTTGCCCCTGGCAACAGGCGGACATCGGCGATGGCATCCTCGATCCGCCCTTCCTTCAGGCACAGCCGCGCATGGTCGAGCCGCACCTTGGGGCTGGGCGCCGCGCCGCCAGAATTGCTGTGCAAGACGAACAGGCCCGACAGATCATGGCGCACCCGTGACCAGGTTGTCTGATCATCCGGGCCGGTCAATTGCGGCGCAAGGATTTCCAGCCGCGTCGTCAGGTGATCGAGTGTGACCGGATTATGCGTCGATGCGATGATCGTGGCGACAACATTGGGCAAGGCCTCACCAAACCGCAGTCGCAATTGCCCTTCGAGATAGCCGAGCGGCGTGCCACGTTCGATGGCGCGGCGGGTGGCAACCGCGACCAGCAAGGCTTCGGCGCGGCCGGCATTGGCCGCCGCTGCCTTGGCCTCGCCTTCGATGCGGCTCAGCTTTTGATCGAGCATGGCGATCCGGGCCGCGAGCCCAGCCTCGGTTGGCGGCGCCTCGGCAGAGAGCGCAACAGGGGGCGGCGCTGGCAATGGATGGACCACCGACAGCGGCCAGTCTACCGGCCGCCAGCCATTGCTCCACGCGCCAATGCCCATCGCCCCGGCACCCAGCGCAAAGGCACCGACCAGAAAAAGCAGCTTTCGTGCAAAGCCGAACCGGCGCGGTTGACGCTGCTGGTTCGGAAATTCCTCGATCATGCGTTGGGCCGACCCATCTTATTGCAATCGATACTTTGGCACAGTTGCACCGCCAACGCCAGTACGCCCGCATCGGACGGTCGATCGGCGGTGTGTACGGCGGCCCAGCCACCGCCTGCGTCGCATATGGCTGCGACTCGCGGGCCGATGGCAACGGCGGTGATCCTCTCGCGCCCGATGTGCAAACGCGCGCATTCGGCGATAACATGGCGCGCCGCCTCGCCCGAATGCAGCAGCATGACCACGTCCGGCAAGGCCCGCGTTAGCAACAGGCGCGACAATTCGACCGGAAACGGCTGGGCGATGCTGGCATAGACGGTCCGCTCGATAAGGCTGACCCCGGCGGGCGGGGCCAATGCCACCCGATCCCGCCCGGACAGGCGCAGCAGGCGGCGATGCGCGGGCGCGACGGCAGCCAGCACGGCCTGCAAGCCGCCCTCGCCAACCGAGATCACATCCAGCCCCGCCGCGCACGCCGCATCGGCAGTGACCGCGCCGACGCAATAGGCCGGCAGGCCAGCATAGGCGCCCAACGCCGCGCCGCCGTGGCGCAGGGCATTGGCGCTGCCCAACAATATGGCGTCGAATTCGCCCGGTGCAGGGGCGTCCCAATCCCCTGGGGTCGCGGCGAACAACGGAAAGGCCGCGGCCTCCAGCCCCAGCGCCAGCGCAGCGGCATGGGTGGTGGTCGCGCCCGGTTCGGGGCGTAGGATGAGGACTGGCGGCCTCATGCGCGGGGCGGTGGCCCGGCGAAATGGTCGGTAATGCTGGCAGGCGACCGGGCCAAGAGGTCGACCGCAAGGGTTGCCGGCGCGAGCGCATCGCCAGCGGCAAAGCGCGTCTCGCCATCGGTGCGGGCCTGGCCATCGGGGCTGAACAGCGTGGCGGCCATGTGCCAGCCCGCCGCGTCCTGCGTCGTCAACACCGCCACCGCACTATGGCAATTACCGCCCAGCGCCGCCAGCAACGCCCGCTCGGCTATCACCGCGGTGTGGCTGTCGGCATCATCAATGGCGGCCAGATAGCGCTGCATCCCGGCATCATCGGTGCGGCATTCGATGGCAATTGCCCCTTGCCCTGGCGCGGGCAGCCATGTCGCGGCATCCAGCGCGACGCCGACCTCGGCCTGCCCCAACCGGTTCAGCCCGGCCAGCGCCAGCAATGTCGCCTCCGCCTCACCCGCCGCCAGTTTACCCAACCGCGTCGCGACATTGCCGCGAAACGGCACGATGGTGAGGTCTGGCCGGGCGTTCAACATTTGCGCCGCGCGGCGCGGGGCACTGGTGCCGATCCGCGCGCCGGGGGGCAGCGCGGCGATGCTGATCGCGCCGACCAAGGCATCGCGCACATCTTCCCGCGGCAAAATGGCGGCGATGGTCAGCCAATCGGGCCGGATGGTTTCGACATCCTTCAACGAATGGACGGCAAAATCGATCTCGCCATCATGCAGCCACGCGTCGAGTTCCTTGGTCCACAACGCCTTGCCGCCGATGTCGGCCAGCGGGCGGTCGAGCACCTTGTCACCGCTGGCGGTAACCGGCACGATTTCGATCGCGTCCTCGCTCCAGCCATGCGCGTCAATCAGCCGGGCGCGGGTTTCGAACGCCTGGGCCATCGCCAGCGGCGACCGGCGGGTGCCCAGACGCAAGCGGCGGGGCGGATTCGGTGTGTGGGTATCAGCCATGGCCGCTTGTGCTAGACGGCAATGTCGCTAAGGGGAAGCGCCAGAACAGAGGTGAGCGGTCATTCCGTTAAAAACCGTACTGCGGCCCATCATATTGGGCATTGAATCGTCCTGCGACGAAACGGCGGTGGCCTTGGTCACCGGCGATCGGACGATTATTGCCCAACGCATCGCTAGCCAGGATGAGGCGCATCGCCCCTATGGCGGCGTCGTGCCAGAGATCGCGGCGCGCGCCCATTCGGAACGTTTGGCGCCGATGGTGGCGGCGACATTGGCCGATGCGGGGCTGACGCTGGACGATGTCGATGCGATTGCCGCGACCGCCGGGCCGGGGTTGATCGGCGGCGTAATGGTCGGGTTGGTCACGGCAAAGGCGCTGGCGATGGCGGCGGACAAGCCGTTGATCGCGGTAAACCATCTCGAAGGTCATGCGCTCAGCCCGCGTTTGGCCGATGCGACGCTGGGGTTCCCCTATCTGTTGTTGCTGGCCAGTGGCGGGCATTGCCAATTGCTGCTGGTGTCGGGCGTCGGGCGCTATACGCGGCTGGCTACGACCATAGACGACGCGCTGGGCGAGGCATTTGACAAGACGGCCAAGATCCTTGGCCTTGGGTATCCCGGTGGCCCGGCGGTCGAACGACTGGCGGCGACGGGCGATGCCAAGGCGGTGCGCTTGCCGCGCCCGTTGCTGGGCTCGGCGGAACCGCATTTCTCGTTTGCCGGCCTCAAAAGCGCGGTATTGCGGGCAAAGCAGGCCGGCATTCACGCCGACGCCGACATCGCCGCCGCGTTTCAACAGGCGGCGATTGACTGCGTTATCGACCGTACAAAGCGCGCGATGGCGGCGGCAGGCCCGGTCGATGCGCTGGTCGTGGCGGGCGGCGTCGCGGCGAATCGGGCGATTCGCGCCGCGCTGGAAGGACTGGCCACGGCGCAGGGTATGCGCTTTGTCGCGCCGCCCTTGGCGCTGTGTACCGATAATGCGGCGATGATCGCCTGGGCCGGCGTGGAAAAATTCAACCGCGGGGACCGCGATACGCTGGATGTTGTGGCGCGGCCGCGCTGGCCGCTTGATCCGGCGGCGGAACCGGTGCGCGGTGCGGGGGTCAAGGCATGACCGCGGGCGCGCCGACGATTGGCGTGATTGGCGCGGGGGCGTGGGGCACCGCGCTGGCGCAAATGCTGGCCAGCGATGGGACGCGCGTGGCGCTGTGGGCGCGTGAGCCGAGGTTGGTGGACGAGATCAACACGCGGCGGACCAACGCGACCTATTTGCCGGGCGTGACCATCGCCGCGCCGATTGCGGCGACGTCGACACTGGCCGATCTGGCCGATTTGGCGACGGTGTTGGTGGTGTGTCCGGCGCAATTTGTCGGGCGGATTTTGGCCGATTTGCCGGATGGCCCCCATCATCTTGGCCAGCGCGATCTGGTCCTCTGCGCCAAGGGGATCGAGGCGGGCAGCGGCCGGTTGATGGCCGAAGTCGCCGCCGCCGCCGCGCCGGGGGCCAGCATCGCGGTTGCCTCTGGCCCGACATTTGCCCGCGAGGTTGCCCTGGGCCTGCCGACCGCGATTACGCTGGCCTGTTCGGGCGGCGCGGCGCAATGGCAACGCCTGTCGCCAGTCATCGCCCGTCCAGCTTTCCGTCCCTATTACTCCGACGATGTGATCGGGGCGGAAATCGGGGGGGCGGTGAAGAACGTGTTGGCGATTGCCTGCGGCGTAGTCGAAGGGCTGGGGCTGGGTGAGAATGCGCGGGCGGCGTTGATCGCGCGCGGTTTTGCCGAAATGCTGCGGTTTGGCGTGGCGCGCGGTGCGCGGGCCGAAACGCTGTCGGGCCTGTGTGGCCTTGGCGACCTGGTGCTGACCTGTGCATCGACGGCGAGCCGCAATTATTCCTTGGGTCGTGCCTTGGGCCAGGGGCAAAGCGCCGCGGAGGCTTTGGCCGGCAAGTCGAGCGTGGCCGAGGGCGCGCATACCGCCCCTGTGCTGGCGGCTTTGGCGCGGCAGGCCGGGATTGCGATGCCGATTGTCGATGCCGTGTGCCGCGTGCTGGCGGGCGAGGCCCCGGCCAAGGCGGTGGTGTCCGACCTGTTGGCGCGGCCGTTGAAGGCGGAACTGCTGTCCGTCCCGCCCATGGGACACCCGGCGTGACGCAGATCGCTCCGATCACCCCGGCGACGGGCGCGGGCGCTGTGCCACTGGCGCAGGATGCCGCGGCCGCCGATGGCCTGCGGCAAGACGCCGCGCATCGGCGCGACATTGCCGCGCTGGCCAAGGGTGGGCGGACCAATTTCTTTGGGTTTCTGCTGCGCTTGGCGGCGCGCCTGCCGTTTTTGTTTATTGCCGGGCGGTTGTACGGTGCCGATGCGCTGGGCCGGTTTGCCTCGGCCTTGGTGGTGATCGAACTGGCGGCGCAATTGTGTACGCTGGGGCAAAAGCGCGGCATCGCCCAGCGCTTGTCCGAAGACGACCGCCATGCCGCCAATATCATCGCCGATGGCGTGGTGTTGACGCTGCTGATCGCGGTTGTGGTCAGCATTGGGCTGTATTTGGTGCCCGCGCCGATGTTTCCGTCGGGCGAATATTCGTGGCTCGACCGGCTACTTGTGCTGGCGATTTGTCCGGTGGCTTTGACCGATATTGCGCTGGCGGCGCTGGCCTATCGCTATGATGTCGGGGCGACGGTCAAGGCGCGATCGGTGATTGAACCGTGGACGCTGTCGATTGGCGCGGGGCTGTTCTATGCGCTGGGCCGGTGGGGCGGCATGGGGCTGGCGCAGGCGAGCGGGTTGTCGCTGTCGTATATTCTCTCGATTTTTGCCGCCTTGGTGGCCGCTATGGTGCCGCTATTGCGGTCTTATGGCCTGCCGCGCGCCTGGACGCCGCATCCGTTGCGGATCGGGCAATTGGCGCTGGCGACGATGCCATTGGCCGTGGCCGATGCGGTGGAATGGGGGACGCGGCGGATCGATATCGCGATCCTGGGCCTGTTTGCGCAACCGGCGTCGGTTGGTGTCTATTACGTCGCGCAACAGGTGGCCAGCCTGCCGCAAAAGTTGAAGACCAGTTTTGAGCCGATTCTCGGCCCGGTGATCACCCGCAATCTGAAGGAAGGCAACCTGCGCGCCATCGCGACGCAGGTCTGCCAAGTGGGATTTTGGATCACCGCCGCTCAGGCCGGGATTGCGCTGGCGCTGGGCATTCCGGGCGATGGTGTGCTGGGGCTGGTCGGGCCGCAATTTACAGGCGGCATGTTGGCGCTGGCGTTTCTGCTGGGTGCCGAAGTTTGCGCCGCGCCCGCCGTGGTGAGCGAGGCGGCGTTGATCTACATCGCGCCGATGCGCAATCTGTGGGTGTCGCTGGCGACCATCGCGATTCAGGCGGTGTTGACCATCGCGGGCATGATGGTTGCGCGGCGCTTCGCCTTTGACGAGATGGATCAGGCCGCCGCCGCGGCTGGGGCCTTGTTGGTGACATTGTTGATTGCGTCCTTTGTCAAATCGCGGTTGTTGTCGCTGTATCTGCAACAGCCGGTGCGGACGTTGCGCTGGGCTCTGGTCATTGCGGGCGCGGTGGCGGTGGCGGTGGGCTGGGGCGTCGTGACATTTTTGCCCGAATGGGCGCAGATCGCGCTGGGCATTCCGGCGATTTTGGGCACCTATTGCTTTGTGATCTGGCGCTTGGGCTTTGGCCCGGCGGACCGGATGCTGTTCCGTCGCCAACCGGCGCCAGAGACGCAAGATCCGGCATGAGACTGCGCCCCCGCACGAGCCACACGCTGGTGTTGGCGGGCGGCGTGGCGGTGGCGCTGATCGGGGCGGGCGTGGGGCAGCGGTTTGGCGGGGCGTTGATTGCCCCGTTGCA
This sequence comes from uncultured Sphingomonadales bacterium, assembly GCA_903858875.1. Lineage (GTDB taxonomy): Bacteria > Pseudomonadota > Alphaproteobacteria > Sphingomonadales > Sphingomonadaceae > Novosphingobium. The sequence continues at coordinate 19,743 of CAIOKP010000317.1, read as the reverse complement.
GGCCGGCGCGGACCGGGCGATCATCGAGGCGGGCGGGCGCGGCGTCGCGGCGCATTTCGTTGACGCACAGGGCTGGTACACCCGCCACCCGCGCCTGACCGGGGGTGAGCGGTTGGGCGATGCGGCGCGCAGCCGCGTGGCCATGGCGGCGGCATCGGTGCCCGGCGTTGGCGGCGTTCATTGGTTGAGCCAGCGCGGCATGGTCACCGCGTCGGACCCTGACCCGATGCTGGCGTGCCAGACACAGGTCGAGGCGATGCTCAAATCCCGCACGATCCGTTTTGCCGAAAACAGCGCGGCGATTGACCCGGCCAGCCAAGGCTTGCTGAACGAGGTGGCGGCGGCGCTGCGCCCCTGTGCGGGCAGTATTATTGCAGTGACTGGCCATACCGATGCCAAGGGCAACGAAGTCGCCAACCTTTTCCTGTCGCGCGAAAGGGCGCTGGCGGTGCGTAATGCGCTGGCGGCGCGGGGGATCGACATGGCCGGATTGCGGGCGCGCGGTGTCGGGTCGGAGCGGCCGATGCCGGGGCTTGACCCCGAGGATCCGGCCAATCGCCGCATTGTATTTTCGGTCATCGCCCCGGTCAGCCCGGCCCCTACTGTCGTCGATAGCCCCGGCGCCGGACAAGAGGCGAGCAGCCTTGCCAGCCGGTCGATGCCACTGTGGCTCGAAATTTCGGTGCTGGCGGTCTTGACCTATGCGGGCGGGATCACCATCGCAGGTGGATTGCTGCGCCGCCGTTTGGCCGCACGGCCGAACGTTTCGCCATAGTTTTTTGCCAAGGGTTGAGGGGCGCTCAGATGTTGACGATGATCGAAGCAAACTGGCCGATTGCGGCGCTGGTCGTGGTGGCCGTATTGGTGCTGGCTTGGCTGTTAGTGGGCCGGGGGCGTGCCGATCGACGCGAGCGGCATCGTGCGCCCGACGCATTGGACGAAGGCGCGGCACCCGCCCGCCGCAATAGCGCGCTGATCAACGCCCCCAGCGCCGCCGCGCAAGTTGATCTGGGCGATGCGGCGATCACCGCTGCTGGCCTGGCCGATACCGGGCCGTCGATCATGGCCGGTATTGGCGAAGTGGTGGCCGCCGCCGCCGCGCAAGAGGCCAATGCCGCGCGCGATACCGGCGAATATACCGAGGCCGCCGCGATTGCGCCCGCGCCTGTGGTGGAGGCAGGCGATGACCTGACCCGGATCAAGGGGCTGGGGCCAAAGTTGAAGGCGCGATTGGGCGAGTTGGGCGTGGTCAGCTTTGCGCAGATCGCCGCATGGTCCGAGGCCGATATCGCGGGCGTGGATGCGCAATTGGGTAGCTTTGCCGGGCGGGCGACGCGCGATCAATGGGTGGCGCAGGCGGCGTTTTTGGCCAGCGGCGATGTGGCCGGGTATGAGGCAAAATTTGGCAAGTTGTAAGGGGTAGACTTGGGGGCCATCGCCCCCAACCCCCTAAGAATTGGCGCTCACACCTACCCCTTCACTTCCCCCACTTCTTCTGTTGCTTGCCGTACCGCGTCTTGCGCGTGCCCGGCTTGCCCTCATTGCTGCGCCCGACGATGGGAGCCTTGCGATCCCCTTCGGGCAGGCCAAGCTCTGTTGCCTCCATCCGGCGGATTTCGTCGCGCAATCGGCCAGCTTCCTCGAATTCCAGATCGGCGGCGGCGGCGCGCATCCGCTTTTCGAGATCTTCGATATGGGCGCGCAGGTTGTGGCCGACCAGGTGGTTGGTGCTGTCATCCCCGATATCGACCAGCACCCCGTCGCGCGATGCGGTGTCGGCGATGATGTCCTGAATGTCGCGCTTGATGGTGGTGGGTGTGATGCCGTGCATTTCGTTAAAGGCGTGTTGGCGGGTGCGGCGGCGGTCGGTTTCGGCCATCGCGCGTTCCATCGATCCGGTGATGCGGTCGGCGTACAGGATCACCCGGCCATCGACGTTGCGCGCGGCGCGACCGATGGTCTGGATCAGCGATGTTTCGGACCGCAGGAAGCCCTCCTTGTCGGCGTCGAGGATCGTGACGAGGCCGCATTCGGGAATATCCAAGCCTTCGCGCAGCAGGTTGATGCCGATCAGCACATCATAGACGCCAAGGCGCAGATCGCGGATCAACTCGATACGTTCCAGCGTTTCGACGTCAGAGTGCATATAGCGCACCCGCAACCCCGCCTCATGCATGAATTCGGTCAGATCCTCGGCCATCCGTTTCGTCAACGTCGTGACCAGCGTGCGATAGCCGAGCGCGGCGGTTTTGCGGCATTCGGTGATGCAATCCTGCACCTGATCCTCGACCGGGCGGATTTCGATCGGCGGGTCGATCAGGCCGGTCGGACGGATGACCTGTTCGGCGAACACGCCGCCCGCCTGCTCCATTTCCCACGCCGCGGGGGTAGCCGATACCGCGACGGTTTGCGGCCGCATCGCGTCCCATTCGTTAAAGCGCAGCGGGCGGTTGTCGATGCAGGACGGCAGGCGAAAGCCATATTCGGCCAGCGTGATTTTGCGCCGGTGATCGCCCCGTGCCATCGCGCCGATTTGCGGCACCGTCTGATGGCTTTCGTCAAGGAAGAGTAGCGCGTTATCAGGCAGATATTCGAACAATGTTGGCGGCGGTTCGCCCGGCAGGCGCCCTGTCAGAAAGCGCGAATAATTCTCGATCCCCGCGCAAGACCCGGTGGCGGTGATCATTTCGAGGTCGAAATTGGTCCGCTGTTCAAGGCGCTGCGCCTCGAGCAATTTGCCTTCCTCGTTCATTTCCTTCAGCCGCTCGGTCAATTCGAACCGGATGGCATTGGCCGCCTGCTTCATCGTCGGGCCGGGGGTGACATAGTGCGAATTGGCATAGACGCGCACCGATTCAAGCTTGGCCGCCGCCTTGCCGGTCAGCGGGTCGAACTCGCTAATCGCCTCAACATCGTCGCCAAAGAACGAGATGCGCCACGCCACATCGTCATAATGGCTGGGAAAGATTTCGAGATTGTCGCCGCGCACCCGAAACGTGCCGCGCGTAAACGCCACATCGTTGCGCTTGTAATGCATCGCGATCAGCTTGCGAATGATCTCGCCCATATCCTGATTGGCGCCGACCTTCAGGTCGAAAATCATCGCTGAATAGGTTTCGACCGAACCGATGCCATAGATGCACGACACCGACGCCACGATGATCACATCGTCGCGTTCCAGCAAAGACCGCGTGGCCGAGTGGCGCATCCGGTCGATCGCCTCGTTTACCGAGGATTCCTTTTCGATGTAGGTGTCGGACCGGGCGACATAGGCCTCGGGCTGGTAATAGTCGTAATAGGAGACGAAATATTCGACCGCATTGTCGGGGAAAAAGCTCTTGAACTCGCCATATAATTGCGCGGCGAGGATCTTGTTGGGGGCCAAAATCAGCGCCGGGCGTTGCGTCGCCTCGATCACCTTGGCCATCGTGAATGTCTTGCCCGACCCGGTGACACCCAACAGCACCTGCGTTTTGTCATTCGCCGCAATGCCGCTCAGCAATTCGGCAATCGCGGTGGGTTGATCGCCCGCCGGTTCATAATCCGAGACAATGCGGAACGGGATGCCGCCCTCGACCTTTTCAGGGCGGGTAGGGCGATGAGGCACAAAGTCGCCAGAGGTGTCAGGTTCCTCCAGCCCGCGACGGATAACAAGTTCAGCCATGGCGCGAATATGGGCGTTCGCCAATCGTTCCGCAAGGCGGCGCTTTGGGCAGTTCTAACGACAGGTCGCACAACCTATTGCTTCATCTACAGAGTAAGGTAGGCTTTCGACAAAGCAGGCTGGCAATAGACCGGCGCCGACATGGGTGAGAGGATTGAGCGATGGCGGAACGGGTGTTGGCGGCTGGAGTTCGTGCTGGGGAAGGTGGGGCTGGGGGCGATCTGCAGGAAACGGATTTCTCGCCGCGCAAGATCCGCATTTCCGTTGCGATCGTGCTGGGCACCTTGTTCGGCTCGACCGTTTTGCCGATGATGGCACTGGGTCTTCTGTTATTGCCAATGACGGCGGAATTTGGCTGGAGCCGGACGCAGTTTTCGCTGGGCATGACCGCGATGATGTTGGGTGGGTCGTTTTCCGCGCCGTTTCTGGGGCGGATGGTCGACCGGCTGGGGGTCCGGCGGATGGTGATCGGCGGGACCGTGGCGGTGGGCGCGATGACCATGGCGCTGTCGTTGCAGAGCGGGGCCTTGTGGCAATTCCTGCTCGGCTTTGCCGGGTTGGGGGCGATGGGTTCGACGGCGATTGGCTATGCCAAGGTGCTGGGGTCGCTGTTCACGCGGCACCGGGGCAAGGCGCTGGCGATCTTTGGTGTCGAATCATCACTGGCGGGCGCGTTTGCGGTGCCGTTAATCCAATGGTTTCTGGTCTCGCATGGCTGGCGCGGGGTGTTTTTCGGCATGGGTACGGTGATTCTGGCAACGGTGCCGGTGTTGCTGCTTTGGCTGGCGGAACCCGATGCGCCGATGGTCGCCCCGGGTGCGAGGGTGGTCGATGTGCCGGGCATTCCCGTCGGCGATGCGCTGCGCTCGCGCCAGTTCTGGTTTATCACGCTGGCGGGCCTGTTGGCGCTGGTGCCCGCGATCGGGCTGATGCCGCATCTGGTGCCGTATATGATGGGGCGGGGCGTGTCGCTGGCACATGCGGCGGGCATGGTGACGTTGATGAGTGTGGCGATGGCGCTGGGCACGATTGCCGGCGGATGGTGCCTCGACAGGGTCGAATCGGCGTGGGTCGCGGCGCCGTTTGCGTTGATCTCGACGGTGGCGCTGCTCGGCCTGCTGTTCCTGTCGGGCAGCGGATTTGGCGTTGCCGTTCTGGTCGCCTCCTTCACCGCGATGGGTTTTGCCGCCGGGGCCAAGCGACCGATGGCGACGTTTTTCCAATTGCGCTTTTTCGGGCTGAAAGATTTTGGCGGGATCACTGGCGCGCAATCGCCCTTTCTGGCCTTTGGCATGGGGGTGGCGCCGCCGTTGGTTGGGTGGTGCTATGACCGTTTCCATGCCTATGAGCCGGCGTTGTGGGTGATGGTGGCGATGATGGCGGTAACGATCGGACTCTATCTCGTGCTGGGTCCCTATCGCTATGGTCGGGACCTGGCGGAAATCTAACCAATGGGGTGATTCCATAGCGCGAATGGAGAACCGGCCGGGTGGCCCTGCAAAAAAAATTTCGCAAATGCAGCATTGCGCTTGGCAAGTCGGGATCTTTGTTGCAGCTTTGGGACGGTCGGGGCGACGAGGTGCCCCGGTGATGCCAGATCCGGCCAAGCCATGAGGGGCGCGCCTATGAAATCAGCCACTCTCTCGTCCTTTGACGAGATGATCGATGCCGAAGGTCAAGTACGCCCAGCGTATGCCGGCTATCGCGAGTGGTATGACGCCCAGAATCCCAAGTGGCTGGAGCGTCAGGGCAAGGCGGCGGAAAGCGTGTTCCGCCGAACCGGCATCACGTTTAACGTCTATGGCGAAGATGCGGGGCAGGAACGCCTGATCCCCTTCGACATGATCCCCCGCATCGTCACCAGCGATGAATGGACCCGCCTGTCGCGCGGGATCGAACAGCGGGTGCGGGCGATCAATGCTTTCCTGCACGACCTCTATCACAAGCGCGAAATCATCAAGGCCGGCAAGGTGCCCGAGCGTCTGTTTCTCGGCAATGAGGCCTATCTGGCCGAGATGGTCGGATTTACGCCGCCGGGCGCCGTGTATACCCATATCGTCGGCATTGATCTGGTGCGCACCGGCACCGATGATTTCATGGTGCTCGAAGATAACGCGCGCACGCCGTCGGGCGTCTCCTATATGCTGGAGAACCGCGAGACGATGATGGCGATGTTCCCCGACCTGTTTACCAAGGTGCAGGTGCAGCCGGTGTCGGATTATCCGCGCGCGCTGGCCCGCAGCCTGGCCGCCTGTGCGCCGCCAGCGGCCCGGGGCAGCGACCGGCCGGTGATCGCGGTGCTGACGCCGGGGATATATAATTCGGCCTATTACGAACACGCCTTCCTCGCCGATCAGATGGGCGCCGAATTGGTCGAGGCAGGCGATTTGCGCGTTGTCGATGGCCGCGTTCGGATGCGCACAACGCGCGGGTGGAAGGCGATCGACGTGCTGTATCGCCGGGTGGACGATGATTATCTCGACCCATTGACGTTCAACCCGAACAGCATGTTGGGCGTCGCCGGCATCATGGATGTCTATCGCGCCGGGGGCATCACGATCGCCAATGCGCCGGGCACCGGCATCGCCGATGACAAGGCGATCTATTCCTTCATGCCCGAGATCGTCGAGTTTTATACCGGCGAGAAACCGATCCTCAAAAACGTGCCGACATGGCGCTGTTCGGAGCCGGAGGCGTTGCGCTACGTGCTCGACCATCTGCCCGAACTGGTGGTCAAGGAAGTGCATGGGTCGGGTGGCTATGGCATGTTGATCGGGCCGACCAGTTCCAAGTCCGAAATCGCTGCGTTCGAACATAAATTGCGCGCAAGGCCCGACAATTACATCGCCCAGCCGACGCTGGCGCTGTCGACCGTGCCGATCTTTACCAAGGCGGGGCTCGCGCCGCGCCATGTCGATTTGCGGCCCTTCGTGCTGGTATCGCCGGAAGGCATCAATATCACGCCGGGCGGGTTGACCCGTGTGGCGTTGAAGAAAGGGTCTTTGGTGGTCAATTCGAGCCAGGGCGGGGGCACAAAAGACAGCTGGGTGCTGGCGGATTGATGGGAGGATCACACTGATGCTGGGTCGTTCCGCTTGGGGCATTTTCTGGATGGCGCGCTATATGGAGCGCACCGAAAACATTGCGCGTCTTTTGGATGCAGGCTTTCGCATGGCGCTGACACGCGGCATTTCGGTGGCCAGCGACGAATGGCGCAGCGTGCTGGTGACATTGGGGCTGGACGAGGAATATAAGGCGCTGGGCGGCGAATATTCCGGTCCGGCGATCACCAATTACATTCTGCGTGACAAGCATAATCCCGGCAGCGTGCTGGCGATGATCGAGGCTGCGCGGACCAACGCCCGTATGGTCCGCACCGCCATCACGCGCGAGGTGTGGGAGGCCACCAACGAAAGCTGGATGCTGTTAAAGGACATGCTGGCGCGGCCGGTGAAGGAGTCCGAGCTGGGCAATGTGCTGGATGTCATCCGGCGGCAGGCGACCAGCGTGCGCGGCGCGATGGAAGGCACGATGTTGCGCAACGACATCTTCAACTTTGCGCGGATCGGCACGCATCTCGAACGGGCGGACAACACCGCGCGCATTCTGGACGTCAAATATCACGTGCTGTTACCATCGGTCGCCTGGGTTGGATCGCGGCTGGACAATGCGCAATGGGAAATGGTGTTGCGGTCGGTGGCGGGGGAGCGGGCCTTCCGCTGGCTCAATGCGGGCGCGCTTGATCCCAAGGGGATTGCCGAATTTGTCATCCTCGATGGCCGTTTTCCGCGCAGCCTCGCCTATTGCTATGCCAAGTTGAACAGCAACATGGCGTGGTTAGTCAAAGGCTATGGCTTTGACACTGGCGCTGGACATTTGTTGCGCGATGCGACGGAACAATTGAACCAGACCAGCATCGCCGAAGTGTTCGAATACGGCTTGCACGAATTCATCACCCGTTTCCTCGCCACCAACCGCCGGATCGCCGAGGCTATCGCCGCCGATTACCGCTTCATCGCCTAGGGAGCGACTTCATGCGCATCTCGATCCATCATCAGACGCAATACCGCTTTGATCAACCGGTGTGGCACGGGGTGCAGCGTTTGCGGCTGACCCCGCGGACCTGCGCGGTGCAACAGGTGCTCGATTGGTCGATGACCGTGGAGGGCGGGGTGGTCGAATGCGCCTATGAGGACCATAATTTCAACCCGGTGACGCTGATCTCGCTGGGCGCGGGCACGGGGGAAATCACTGTGACCTGTGCCGGGACCGTGGAAACGCGCGATACCGCTGGCGTGCTGGGCGCACACACGGGCTTTATGCCGCTGTGGCTGTTGACCAACCAAACCGCGCTGACCCGGCCGGGGCCAAAGATGCGGGCGCTGGCAGCGCGGTTCCGGGATGACGGCAATACGATTGGCATGTTGCACGACCTGTCGACGGCGGTGGCCGATGCGGTGGTGTATGAGGCGGGCCACACCGGCGCCACCACCACGGCAGAGGCCGCACTGGCATCGGGGCGCGGCGTGTGTCAGGACCATGCGCAAGTGTTTATCGGCGCGGCGCGGTTGCTGGGCCTGCCGGCGCGCTATGTCAGCGGATACCTGTTGATGGAGGACGCCGGCGCGGCGCAGGCCAGCCACGGTTGGGCCGAAGTGCATGTCGCCGGGCTGGGCTGGGTCGGGTTCGATGTGTCGAACAGCAAATGCCCTGACAGCAGCTATGTCCGGCTGGCCGTGGGCGCGGATTATCGCGATGCTGCGCCGATTACCAGCATGGCGCAGGGCGGCGGCACGGCCAATCTGTCGGTCGAATTGGTGGTCGCGGCGCATCAATCGCAACAGCAACAACAGCAATGCGTCGATCAATAGGACTTTATCCATAGGGCGTAAGCCTTGACGTAAACACTGGTTTTGCCCCACTCGCGCGGCAGGATTCGCCGGGGGTATGATCAAGTGACCTATTGTGTGGGTATGATGCTGGATGCGGGCCTTGTGTTGATGAGCGACACGAGGACCAATTCGGGCGTCGACAATATCTCAACCTTCCGCAAATTGTTCCATTGGGAAGTGCCGGGCGAACGGATCGTGGCCTTGATGGCCAGCGGCAATTTGGCCACCACCCAGGCTGTGGTGTCCAAGTTGGAGGAACGATCCAAGTTGCCGGCGGATCGGCACAATTCGGTGCTCGAGGCGCCCACCATGTTCCAGATCGCCACCACCGTTGGCCACCTGTTGCGTGACACGATTGCCGAGCGCGATGAGGATAATGGCCCGCAGGCGGCCGGGCAATTCGGCGCGACGCTGATCATGGCCGGCCAGATCAAGGGGATGGAGCCGCGCTTGTTCCTGATCTACCCCGAGGGCAATTTCATCGAGGCGAGTTTCGACACGCCGTTTTTTCAAATTGGCGAGACCAAATATGGTCGCCCGATTCTGATCCGTGGCTATGATCGCAAGATGAGTTTCGAGGATGCGGTCAAGCTGATGATGGTCAGTTTTGATTCGACGCTAAAGGCTAATCTCTCGGTCGGCATGCCGCTCGACCTTCTGGTGATCGGGACCGAGCAATATACCCCGCTGCACGAAACGCGGATCACCGCCAACGACCCGTGGTATCGCGTCATTTCCGCCAGTTGGAGCGACAGCTTGAAGGCGGCACTCGATGGGCTGCCCAATTATCCCTTCCCGCGGGGCTAGGCATCGCGCGCGGGCCTTAGTGGCAGAACGCGGTACCTGATAATTCAACGTGGAAATGGTTATGGTGGGCCGGGTTATACTCTGGCCCCAATACCGTGCCAAAGCGTTTGCAGGCGCTCTGCTGAACGATGCGCAGGAATTGGCGCTCTTCGGGCGTGCCGGCGGACCAATGGCCCAGCACGGTAATCCGCCGCCCATCGGCCAGCACAAAGCCCGAGACATCAATCGCGCTGCCCGTCGCATGGGCCGAACGATGGTCGGTCCCGGCGACATTGCGACAATTATAGCTGCCCATCGTCTCGATTTTCACAAGGGCGCTGCCCAGCACCGCCCGCGCCGCTCGATCAACGCCGAATCGCGCCCAGCCGGCAAATGAATTGGCCAGCGGGCAAGTGACTGGCCCAAGGTTGGTCAACGCCAGGGAGGATTGGTCGCCCGACAGGCTGACAAGGCGGACCGCATTGGTGGTTGCACACCCGCCGCCATAATATTGATCGGGCAATGGGGTAAAGCTGGCCGCCCGCGCGCCAAGGTCGGCAAGGCATTGCCCATAGGCGGGGCTGGGTGTGAAAGCGGTGGCCGAATGGCGCCCGGGTTGGCGGTGCGGCGCGTCGGGAATCGCCGAGCACCCGGCCAGCCCCACCATCGCGGCCAAGGTGATGAAACGACCGCGCCGGCGCGCAAGCGACGGATATTGCCAGACCTTTGTCCGAATGGCGCGGTGGTGTTGCATAAAGCGATTATGCCCGATTGGTAGTTAACCCAGTATCGTCAAAAAGGGTTTACAACGGATTAGCTCCGGTATCGCTGCGTAGCAGCGGGAATTACAGCTTGACTCACCCCCGTACCTCTCTAGAGGGACCCCCGGGCCACGCGGTCCCAACGCCGCGCGAGCTCTCTGCAAGGAGAGACTACATGACTGTTACCGTTCCTGCGCGCAAACCTGCGCGTCCGCACTTCTCTTCCGGTCCCTGTGCAAAGCCGCCGGGATATTCCCTCGACAAATTGGCAACCGAAGTGCTCGGCCGTTCGCATCGCGCGAAAATCGGCAAGACGCGTCTGCAATACGCCATCGACCTGATGCGCGAAGTGTTGCAATTGCCCGCCACCCACCGCATCGGCATTGTGCCCGGATCCGACACTGGCGCCTTTGAAATGGCAATGTGGACGATGCTGGGCGCCCGTGAAGTGACGGCGATGGCTTGGGAAAGCTTTGGCGAAGGCTGGGTGACGGATGCGGTCAAGCAACTGCGCCTGAACGCCACCGTGGTGCGCGCCGACTATGGTCAGCTGCCCGATCTCGAAAAGATCGATTGGTCGAATGACGTGCTGTTTACTTGGAACGGCACCACCAGCGGCGTTCGTGTTCCCGATGGCGAATGGATCCCCGACGACCGCGAAGGCCTGACCTTTGCCGACGCGACCAGCGCCGTGTTTGCCTATGACATTCCGTGGGACAAGATCGACGTCGCGACCTTCAGCTGGCAGAAAGTGCTCGGCGGCGAAGGCGGCCATGGGGTGATCATCCTCGGCCCCCGCGCGGTTGAGCGGTTGGAAACCTATACGCCGTCCTGGCCGTTGCCCAAGGTGTTCCGTCTGGTGTCCAAGGGCAAGCTGGCCGAGGGCGTGTTCAAGGGCGAGACCATCAACACCCCGTCGATGCTGGCTGTCGAGGACGCGATTTTCGCGCTCGAATGGTCCAAGTCGATTGGCGGCCTCGAAGGGCTGAAGGACCGTTGCACGGCCAACGCCGACGCGCTGAACAAGATCGTTGCTGATCGCGATTGGCTGGGTCATCTGGCCATCGACAAGGGTACGCGGTCGAAGACATCGGTATGCCTGACCGTCGAGGGCGCGGATGCGGACTTCATCAAGAAGTTTGCCGCGCTGCTCGAAAAGGAAGATGCGGCCTATGACATCGCGGGCTATCGCGATGCTCCGGCTGGCTTGCGTATCTGGTGCGGCGCGACGGTGGATGCCGCCGATATCGAGGCGCTCGGGCCTTGGCTCGATTACGCCTACGCGACGCTCAAGGCCTGATCGCCTGATTTTCGGGACGGGGGCGCGTAACGCCACCCGTCCCGCTTTCCCCCCATATCCCATTTGCATGAGGAAGGCTTTCCCGTGACCAAACCCCGCGTTCTTATTTCCGACAAGATGGACCCCAACGCCGCGCGCATTTTCCAGGAAATGGGCTGTGACGTTGACGTGATCACCGGCGAAACCCCGGAGCAGCTGATCGCTCGCATCGGCGATTATGATGGTCTTGCCATCCGCAGTTCGACCAAGGTGACCAAGGAAATCATCGACGCCGCCACCCGTTTGAAGGTGATTGGCCGCGCCGGTATCGGCGTTGATAACGTCGACATCCCCTATGCCAGCTCCAAGGGCGTGGTGGTGATGAACACCCCGTTCGGCAATTCGATCACCACCGCCGAACACGCCATCGCGCTGATCTTCGCGCTCGCGCGTCAGATCCCCGAGGCGAATGCCCAGACGCAGGCGGGCCTGTGGCCGAAAAACGGCTTCATGGGCGTTGAAGTCACCGGCAAGGTGCTCGGCCTGATCGGCGCGGGCAACATCGGTTCGATCGTTGCATCGCGGGCGCTGGGCCTGCGGATGAAGGTTGTTGCCTATGACCCGTTCCTGACGCCGGAACGCGCGCTCGAAATGGGCGTGGAAAAGGCCGACCTCGACACACTGCTGGCCAAGGCTGACTTCATCACGCTGCACACCCCGCTGACCAGCGAGACGCGCAACATCTTGAACCGCGAAGCGCTGGCCAAGACCAAGAAGGGCGTGCGGATCGTCAATTGTGCCCGTGGCGGGTTGATCGACGAAGTGGCTCTGAAGGATGGTCTCGATTCGGGCCACATCGGCGGCGCCGCGCTCGACGTGTTCGCGGTCGAACCGGCGAAGGAATCGCCGCTGTTTGGCACGCAGAACTTCATCTGCACCCCGCATCTGGGCGCGTCGACCACCGAAGCACAGGTCAATGTCGCCTTGCAGGTGGCCGAGCAACTGGGCGAATATCTGACCACTGGCGGCGTGACCAATGCGCTGAACGTGCCGTCGCTGTCGGCCGAAGAGGCGCCGCGCCTCAAGCCCTACATGGCGTTGGCCGAAAAGCTGGGCAGCCTGGTTGGGCAGCTGACCCCTGGCGCCGTGCCGCGTATCTCGATCCACATCGAGGGCGCCGCGACCGAACTGAACGGCAAGCCCATCGTGGCCGCCGTGCTGGCCGGTTTCATGCGGGTGCAATCGGCGACGGTGAACATGGTCAACGCCCCCTTCCTCGCCAAGGAGCGCGGGATCGAAGTGCGCGAAGTCAAGACCGAGAAGACCGGCGATTACCACACGCTCATCCGCGTTTCGGTCAAGACCGACGCGGGCGAACGTTCGGTCGCCGGCACGCTGTTCAGCAATGCCGAGCCGCGTCTCGTCGAACTGTTCGGCATCAAGGTTGAGGCCGAGCTGACCGGCAACATGATGTATATCGTCAACGAAGACGCGCCCGGCTTCATCGGTCGCATCGGGACGCTGCTGGGCGAAAACGCCATCAACATCGGTACGTTCAACCTCGGTCGCCGCGATGCCGGTGGCGAGGCTGTGCTGCTGCTGTCGGTCGATAACGCGGTGCCGGACGATGTGCTGGCCGCCGCTGGCAAGCTGCCCGGCGTGAAGCGCGCCAAGGCTTTGGCGTTCTGATCCGACGCTGATTTCGCGTTCAGGAATAAGGGGCGGGAAGGCTTTGGCTTTCTCGCCCCTTTTCTTGTTCACGGGGTGTGCCGCTCGCCTCTTACCTCCCTTTTCCTTTCCCCCGCGATGCTCTAAGGGACCGGCCATTATGGAAACCAACGATCGCGATCTGCTGCCCGAGGGGCTCGAGGACCGGCTGCCCCAGGCAACCGCTGCTGCCACGCGTATTACGCGCGCGATCATGGATGTGCTGGACAGCCATGGGTACGACCGGGTGCAGCCGCCCAGCATCGAGTTCGAAAAGTCGCTGGCGAGCCGTATGGCCGGGATTCAGCCGCGCCGGATGTTCCGCTTTGTCGATCCGGCGTCGTTGCGCACGCTGGCGTTTCGGTCGGATTTGACGCCGCAGGTTGGCCGGATTGCCGCGACCAGATTAGCCGGCGCGGCGCGTCCGCTGCGGTTGGGTTATGCGGGGCAGGTGATCACCATCAAGGGCGACGGGCTGGACCCAACGCGGGAACGGTTGCAGATCGGTGCGGAATTGATCGGCAATGATGGCGTCGCCGCCGCGGCCGAAGTTGTCGCCATGGCGATCGAGGCGCTGCAGGCCGCGGGCGCCACCGGGATCTCGGTGGATTTCACTTTGCCCGATTTGATCGATGCGCTGGCTGCTGGGCCTTGGCCGCTGACCTCGCCGGCGCTGAATACGGTGCGGCGCGAATTGGATGCCAAGGATGCCGGCGCGCTGGTCGCGGCGGGCGGCGGGGCGTATCTGCCGCTGCTATACGCTACGGGGCCGTTTGAGGCGGCGCTGACGCGGTTGGGCGCGATGCAGGTTGATGGGCTGCTCGATGGCCGCATCGCCGCGCTACGGGCGATTGCCGCCAAGCTGGGCGCCAATAATCCGGGCGGGGGCGTGCGCCTGACGCTCGACCCGACGGAGCGGCATGGTTTTGAATATCAGAGCTGGTTTGGTTTCCAGATTTTTGCCGATGGCGTGCGGGGCGCTGTGGCCCGTGGCGGCGCTTATTCGATCCTCGGCCAGCAGGGTGCCGCAGCGGAACCGGCGATTGGCTTTTCGCTCTATCCTGATCCGTTGATCAATGCGCTGGCGACGGGCGAAGCGCCGCGCGACACAATATTCTTGCCGCTGGGCCATGACGGCGATGTTGCCGCACGGTTGCGCGCGATCGGGTGGCGCACGGTCTCGGCGCTGGGTGAGGGGGAGGATGCCGGGACATTGGGCTGTACCCACCGGCTGGATGGCACGGAACCGGTGCGACTCTAGGCTGCGCATCGGCGGATGGCGGGTAACCTTCACGAAGGGTGACACTTCGGCTTGACGTCGGCCGACGGCGTGAGTAACCCGCGCCGCGCAACAGGGGCGCGTGGCACGCCGCCCCACCGACCCATCCGCTGCGCCGAGTCCTGTCGAAGGGCGCTGCCGGATCACCTTGGCGGGGTGGAGGAGTCTATTTATGGCCAACGTCACCGTCATCGGCGCCCAGTGGGGCGATGAAGGCAAAGGCAAGATCGTCGACTGGCTGGCCAGCCGGGCGGACGTCGTTGTGCGCTTTCAAGGCGGCCATAATGCCGGGCACACGCTGGTCGTGGGCGACAAGGTGTACAAGCTGAGCCTGCTGCCCAGCGGCATCGTCACCGGCACGCTGTCGATTATCGGCAATGGTGTGGTGCTCGATCCATGGGCGTTGAAGGCCGAGGTCGAAAAGCTCGAGGGGCAGGGCGTTGTCATCAACACCGACAATTTCGCCATTGCCGAAAATTGCCCGCTGATCCTGCCGATGCATCGCGACCTGGATGGGTTGCGCGAAATGGCGGCGGGATCCGGCAAAATCGGCACGACCGGGCGCGGCATTGGCCCGGCGTACGAGGACAAGGTGGGCCGTCGCGCGATTCGCGTCTGCGATCTGGCGCATCTCGACGCGCTCGATGCGCAGCTTGACCGTTTGTGCGCCCACCACGATGCGCTGCGCACCGGGTTTGGCCAGCCGCCGGTCGATCGCGAGGCGCTGATTGCCGAATTGCGTGAAATCGCGCCCTTCGTGCTGCAATATGCGCAGCCGGTATGGAACCGTTTGAACAAGGCCAAGAAGGCCGGCGCGCGCATCCTGTTCGAGGGCGCGCAGGGCGTGTTGCTCGATGTCGACCATGGTACTTATCCGTTTGTGACATCGTCCAACACGGTGTCCGGCACGGCGGCGTCGGGTTCGGGGCTGGGGCCATCGGCGATGGGTTTTGTGCTGGGCATCGTGAAGGCCTATACCACCCGCGTCGGGTCTGGCCCGTTCCCGACCGAATTGGAGGACGAGATCGGCCAGCGGTTGGGCGAACGTGGCCATGAATTTGGCACTGTGACCGGGCGCAAGCGCCGTTGCGGCTGGTTTGACGCGGTGTTGACGCGGCAGTCCTGCGCGATTTCGGGCGTGACGGGTATTGCGCTGACCAAGGTCGATGTGCTCGACGGGCTGGAGACGGTGAAGATCTGCACCGGCTATCGTCTGCGTGGCAAGGTGCTGGATTATTTCCCCGCCCATGCCGCCGATCAGGCCGCGGTTGAGCCGATTTACGAGGAAATGGACGGTTGGCAGGGCACGACGGCCGGCGCTCGGTCGTGGGCCGATCTGCCCGCGCAGGCGATCAAATATATCCAGCGCGTGCAGGAATTGATCGAAACGCCGGTGGCGCTGGTCTCGACCAGCCCCGAGCGTGAGGACACGATTCTCGTGCGCGACCCGTTCGTCGACTGACCTCGGTCGGATACCTGCTAACGTCAAGGGCCGCCGCGTTACCGCTTTTTTGGGGTGGCGGGCGGCCTTTGTCGTTGGCGGTGCGGGGCTGGACCCCGCGCATTTCTGCGGATTGACGGCAAATCCAACAGATATTCCCGTAATGTTCCTTTTATGTCTTGACGTGATGCCATTTTGTTCTAGTTTTATACGTATTGATACGGATTAGAACAACCGGAGTCGACGCCCATGTCTATCGCTCAGTTCGCCGCTTTTACCGACGTTGCACAGGATTTCAGCTATGGCGCGCCGGCCAATGATATGGCTGGGCTACGGCTGACCATTTCGCTGTTTGCCGACCGGGCACATCTGCGCGATCAGATGCGCGAAGATGCCGAAGGTGCCGGTTTCCGGATGTCCGAGGTGGGCGCAGTCGATTTGCTGCTGGCCGGCGCTGCGCGGCCGTTGGGCGATGTGGTATTGCTGGATTGCCCCGTGGTGGATGCGGCGACTATGGCAGCGCTGGTGCAGTTGGACATCCGCGCGGCGCAGGCCGGTGCCGAATTGGTGGTATCGACCAGCGTCGGGGCGCTGGATGATGTGTTCGGTTGTCTCGACCAATCCAATCCACAGATTTTGGTCGCGCCCAGTCGCGCTGAACGGCTGATCGCGCTGGGTCAGGTGATGGCGCGGATGCCGGCCCGGCGGGTGCGTGAATTGTCCGAGGAAGATCGCATCGTCTTGCTGCGGCTCACCGAACAGGTAACCCAAATTGGCGAAAGGCTGGATCGGATGACGCCCGCCGCGGGTGTCGCGACCCCCGTCAGCCAGCGCGACCCGGCGGCATTCCGTTTTGACGGCGCGCGCAGTGGGCAGGCGGAGGTTGAGGACCGATTGGTCGCTGCGCCGCGTCCGCAATTGCCCGATCCACGAATGGTCCGTCGCCTGATCCGCCAGCGTCAGATGCGCGCCCGCTTTTTTGATGCGGATCTGTTTGCTGATCCTGCGTGGGACATGTTGCTCGACCTGACCGCTGCGCGCGCTGAACAAAGCCGCGTGTCGGTGACCAGCTTGTGCATTGCCTCAGGCGTGCCACCAACCACGGCGCTGCGCTGGATCGGTCAGATGACCGAGGCAGGCCTCTTGCAGCGGGTTGAGGATGAGACTGATCGCCGGCGTGCCTTCATCACGCTGACAGAAAAGGCAGCGGATAGCATGGCGGGGTATTTCGTCGAGCTTAACAACAGCGCACAACGGATGGGGTGAGGCGCGATCAGGCGTCGCTAATCTGTACAGTTAGCGCGCCTGCGCAGCGGCGGAGACAGTGCTTTCCGCATTGAACGACAGGTCTATGGGAGTGATTTGGCCATCTTTGCGCAGGCGAAATCGCAAGATTCCGCGTTTTTTCGGGTCGGCCAGTGCAGATTGCATCACCCGGGCGTTGGATTCAGAGACGTATAATCGCCCGCTGGTGGTGGAATGCTGGACGTCGTTTAAGGGGGATGCCGCCACGATTCCAGCGCAATCTTTTGCGCCCTCACCGTCTCGCAACCGATGGACCGAACGGATGTCCGGCGCACGACCCGCAAGACATAGCGCGCCATTGGCATCGCCTGTTGCGCCGGTTGCGGGCATGTTGTCGGCTGCTGCGGTCATTTCGGGCCAGTCGTAAGTATACCGAATGTAATGACCACGCAGGAGGTCGCGTGGATCATAGCCGTTCACCGGCACGCGCCATTCGACGCCGTCCATCGCGGTTTGGCGGGTGGTGTGCCATGTCCACCCGAGACCGACCAACGGCAAGGCCAGCACGGCGGCGCGGAACATATTGCGCATCAGCGTTGGCCTCTTCTATTCGGTGCAAAGGCGCGCGACAATCGCATGGCAGTCCAGGCAACGGTCAGCGTCAACACCCCGCCCGCGATCAATCCGGCCCCGCTCATCAACAGGCCACCGGCCTCTTCAAAGCTGAGGATGATCAGGCGCAGCGCGAAGATGGCAACGGCCATTTGAAACAGCCCGCGATGCTCAGCATGCAACGCTGCCAATGCCAAACCCGCCCAGAAGCCGAGGAACAACAGTCCGGCGGCCAACCCGCCACCCGATAACGGATAGGCGGCGATTAACACCAAACCCGATAGGCCAAGCGCCGCGCCGGCCGCTGCACCGCCCGTTGTTCGGTTGAGCCGCCACAAGCTGACGCTCGCCCCGCCCAGCAACAACGCCGCGGTGCCGAGCGCGGTCCTGACGACGCCCCCCTCATCATGCGCAGCCCAGTCCTCGAAGGCGCTGAAAATCACCAGCAGGGTGACCGTTGCGACCGCATAGGCCACCGTCAATTGGCCCAGCCGCCGCCAGAATTCGCCCCGCGATCCAGATACCCCACACCAGGCGGCGATCACGGCCAACCCCATCGGCGCGACGCATTCCACGGTGGTACGGATAAGCGCGGGGCTATGGCTGGTGAGCGTATGGCCCCATTCGTCATTTTCCGCCCGGCTCCACGCCAGACCAACGGCGCCAGCGACCATCATTGATGCCGTCAACCACCCTTGTCCCTGGGTCAGCAAAACCGGCGCAAACAGCGCCAGCCACACCGCCACCCCCAGCCATGCTGGCGATGTGGTCTGATATACCTGTCCAAGATGGCCTAGAAACGCGAGGCCGAGCAGACCCAGCACGAATATCCCGGCATCAAACAATGGCGATGATCGCCGCCCCGGCTGATCGCCGATGCCCCATAATACGCCGGCCATCGCCACCATCAACGCGGCGTGCAGCGCAAGGCGTGTCTCACCGGGAATGGCGTCCCAATTGGCGGCCACCAACGAAATTACGCCAAGCCCGATCGACAGTGCCGCGATCCCGACCACTGCCCAAAGCGCCAAGGGGCGGCTGTGTTGGGCCTCCCAATCGCGTATACGGCTAGCGGTGGCCCCGTCGATCAACCCGGCGGCAACCCAGGCCTTCAGTTTCCGTTCACCCATCGTGGCATCATGTATCCGTACAAGTAAAGGTCAAGCTAATGTGCCATATATTGGCGATAACATTGGCGGCGCGACTGTTGACGATAATTGGGCGACGGAAAGGGTGCGGTGATGATTCAGACAACGCGCAGGATGTGGGGCACGACACCTTGGACGATGGTGATGGGGGCGGCGATGGTCGCGCAACCGTGCGTCGCCGCGCCCCCCACGTCCTCGCCACTGGCAAATGCGCAGGGCGACGTGGCGCTGACCATCTACAATAACGACATCGCGCTGGTGCAGGACATTCGCCAGATGACCCTGCCGAGCGGCCGCAGCGTGCAGGAATTTGCCGACGTGTCGGCGCAGATCCGGCCAGAGACCGTCACCCTGTCCGCGCCGGGTGCGGGGATTATCGAACAAAATTTCGACTACGACCTGCTCAGCCCGGACCGCTTGATCGACAAGGGCGTTGGGCAGGGCGTGACCGTTGTGCGCACCAACCCGGCGACCGGCGCGGAAACCAGCGAGGCGGCAAAGATCCTCGCCAATAATGGCGGCACGTTGGTGCAGATCGGCAACCGGATCGAGGTGTTGGGCGATATGCATGCGCGGCTGGTGTTCGACCGCCTGCCCGAGGGGTTAAAGGCGCTGCCTACGCTGTCGGTCACACTGGATGCGGCCGATAGCGGCCAACGGCCCGTGGCACTGTCGTACCTGTCACGCGGGTTTGGTTGGAAGGCGGACTATGTCGCGCTGTTCGACGAGGCCGCGGGCAAGATCGATGTGCAGGGCTGGGTAACGCTGAACAATGCCAGCGGCACAACCTATCCCAATGCGCGGGTTCTGTTGGTTGCCGGCGCGGTGGGGGACGGCGGCAATGGTGGTGTCTATCGCCGGCCCTATCGCCCGGGCGGCACCGTCGGCACCCAAGCTGCGGCGCGCGAGCAATTGGGTGATTTCTACGT